>CAZDPJ010000070.1:0-1546 GCA_964507405.1 uncultured Staphylococcaceae bacterium | reverse complement strand
GGAGACGGTGATTTACGCCGATGCAGAGATGAGCTGGACGCTGGATGGAGAATTTCAACAGGGCCATGAGGTCATTCATGTTAAGAATGTTCCCAATGCAATTCAACTGGTGATGTGAGGTAGTTATGAAAAAATTGTATGAGCGTATTCCCGCGCAATACCGCCATTGGCTGTATGTGCTGTGGTTTCTGGCATATTTGATTCTGTTCCTGATTGCAGAGCAGGTCGTGGACGGTTCTTCGCCCTATTGGTCGTCGTATCTGCCGCTGGATGATAAGATTCCGTTCTGTGAATACTTTGTGATCCCCTACGTGTTGTGGTATCCGTTCCTGGTGGCGGTGGGGCTGTTCTTAGTACTGCGCGATCCCCATGGATTCAAGAAATACATGCTCTTCCTGGGCGGCGGGATGTTCGTGGCAGTGGTATTCATGTTGGTTTTCCCCAACGGTCAGGATCTGCGCCCGACGTCCTTTGAGCGGCATAATTTCTTCACCTGGCTCATGGAGAATATCTATGCGTTTGATACCAATAACAACGTTCTCCCCAGCCTGCATGTAGTCGGCACGATGGGCTGCATCTTCGCGCTGTTTGAATCGCCGGAGATGAAATCCTGGGGCATTAAGATCGGCTCCATTTTCCTTGGCATTCTGATCTGCATGGCGACGGTGTTCGTCAAGCAGCATTCCGTGCTGGACAGCGTGGTGGGGATTCCCTATGCGGTTTTAGTATATGTGGTCGTTTACTATCTGGTTCCGCCCAGACGCCCGAAAAGAGGAAAACAGATTGCCGCGAAATAATGTGTTTTGAATGGTAAGAATGAAAAGAGTGACCGATATTTTGGGGTCACTCTTTTTTTAGCATCGGGAGCAAATCCGACATCTGTTTTCATTCCGATGCTTATTGATCGGAAATCCGTTCGGGGAAAATTTCCGTGAGCAGGGCTTTCAGCTCGGGATTTTGCAGCCCGGAGAGATCGAGGGCGGCGGGGGAAATATAAAGGAGTGCGTTAATGAGCTTTTCCTCCGGGGTATATTCTTCCGAAAAAAGGATCAGAATGCGGCGGTGTGATTCGTCAAAGAGATGATAGGCACCGTCGGTTTCCTGTACGCACAGAAAGGTCAGCTCCGGGGATTTTTGACGGGCATATTCCCGGAGCAGGGCGAGGAGCCGATGCTTTTCTTTTTTGCTGCGGTATTCCTCCAGAGCGCGGGCGAGGAGCGTTTCGGCATCCCGCAGCAGATCCTTGCAGCGAAATGAGAGGATGCCCTCAGGCGTGAGCAGGTCGGTTTCATAGGTGAGCAGGAGAATACGCTCCGCGAGGGTGGTGCGCATTTGCGAGAGTGCGCCGCTGTCCCCAAGAGAGCGGATCATCTGGTTGAGGACGGATTCCTTTTCGGCGGCGGAGAGATCCGGCGCTGCGCCGTAGAGGGCGTGGATCAGCAGGCTGGGGAGGAGTTTTTCTAGAAATATCCGGGAAAGTTCCCGGGAAAAGTCTTTCAGGGCGGTGCGCGGCAGCTCGATGCGGTGATAGTTCCCGCAGCTGGAT
>CAZDPJ010000069.1:1236-1567 GCA_964507405.1 uncultured Staphylococcaceae bacterium | reverse complement strand
CGGAGCAGGCCATGCTCCGCCGGGATGCCATTGCACTGACCTGCAAGCGCACCGGACTGGACTGCTGCGCGATCGGCGAAGAGGAGCCGGTGTTCCGGGCAGCCAAGCGGATGGAATCTTCCGCGGAACAGCTTCCGGAAAAGCAGGAGGGGACGGCTGCATTTCTGAACGAGTTTGTAATGAACGAGGTCCTCTCTGAAATCAAAGAGATCGCCGCACGCGGCGGCATTTCCTGTGCCTGCGGCAGCAGGGAGTGGGGACTGGATATCTACTACGCCTCTGTTCAGCTTCGATGCAAAACGTGCGGCGGAGTGCTGAAGATCCCGGCGGC
>CAZDPJ010000069.1:0-1226 GCA_964507405.1 uncultured Staphylococcaceae bacterium | reverse complement strand
TGACGCGATCTGCTGCCGTCCGACGATTCAGATCCACGCCGCGCAGCCGTGAAGGCAGGATTGGTCAAGCTGACGGAAAGGCCGGGAAATCAGTCCTGCTCCTTGACGAAAAGCACGGAATTGCGGCGGGTGAGTTTTTGCCGCCCGCTATGGCTTGACACTGCCTCGAAAAGAGGGGTAAAATAGCTAAAATATAGTTGATGAGGAGTTGTGGCCATATGGTGAATACAGATGCTTCCACGAAGTTTGCAAAACGGGGCCTGACGTTTGACGATGTGCTTCTGGTTCCGGCGGAGAGCAACATTCTTCCGGCGGATATTGATCTGCACACGCAGTTGACCAAGAAGATCCGACTGAATATTCCGGTAATGTCTGCGGCAATGGATACCGTGACGGAATACCGCATGGCGATCTCCATGGCGCGCGAGGGCGGCATCGGCATCATCCATAAGAAAATGTCCATCGCAGCGCAGGCTGAGCAGGTGGACATGGTCAAGCGCTCGGAAAACGGCGTTATTACCAACCCCTTTTGGCTGGCCCCCGGCCACACGCTGGCCGAAGCGGACGAGCTGATGGCAAAATACCGCATTTCCGGTGTTCCCATCTGTGATAAGGGGAAGCTCATCGGTATCATCACCAACCGCGACATGAAGTTTGAGACGGATATGACGCGCCGCATAGATGATGTGATGACGAAGAATAACCTCGTCACCGGCCTTGAGGGGACGACGCTGGACGAGGCTAAGGCCATATTGCAGAGAAACAGGATAGAAAAGCTGCCTATAGTCGATAAGGACTATAAGCTCAAGGGGCTTATCACCATTAAGGATATTGAAAAGGTGCTGAAGTACCCCAACTCTGCCAAGGATGCGGCGGGGCGGCTGCTGTGTGCGGCGGCCATCGGCGTGACGGCGGACGTGCTCGACCGCACGGGCGCCCTTGTCGACGCGGGCGTGGACGTCCTCGTCCTTGACAGCGCGCACGGCCATTCCGCGAATATCATGCGCACTGTCTCCCTCGTGAAAGAGCGCTATCCCGATGTGCAGCTTATCGCGGGCAACGTCGCCACGGCGGAGGCCACAGAGGCCCTCATTAAGGCGGGGGCGGACTGCGTCAAGGTCGGCATTGGCCCGGGCTCGATCTGCACGACGCGCGTCGTCGCGGGTATCGGTGTGCCGCAGGTGACGGCGGTGCTGCAATGCGCGGAGATAGCGGACAAGTACGGC
>CAZDPJ010000068.1:1022-1571 GCA_964507405.1 uncultured Staphylococcaceae bacterium | reverse complement strand
TGCCGACGCCCGGCTCGCCGATGAGGCAGGGGTTATTCTTCTGGCGGCGATTGAGGATTTGAATGACGCGCTCAAGCTCCTCCTCGCGGCCTATCATCGCGTCGAGCTTACCCGCGCGGGCGCGCTCAGTAAGGTCGATGCAATAATTATCAAGGAACTTGCGCTTACCCTTGGGCGGGGTCTGCGCCTCCTGCCGGGGCGGCTTGCTCCCCTCATCGGCATTGGGCGCGCCGGAGGGCGGATTCTGCCCGCCGGGGCCGCCGAAGAGGCGGCTGAGGAACGGGAAGGTAGCCGTCTTTCCGTCATCATCCGCGTCGGCATCCTCACTCATATCCATAAGCTCTTCAACGCCGTTCATGGCGCTGAACATGTCGCCGGAGATATTGTCAATATCCTCATCCGACATGCCAAGCTTTTTTATCACGTCGTCCACGGGCTTGATGTGCAGCTCGCGGGCGCACTTGAGGCAGAGACCCTCATTCTTGCTCTGCCCGTTTTCTATCTTGGTTATAAAAATAATCGCAACATTTTTCCCACAGCGGGAGCACA
>CAZDPJ010000068.1:0-1012 GCA_964507405.1 uncultured Staphylococcaceae bacterium | reverse complement strand
AGGCTGCATATACTTCTCCGTTCCGCCGAAACCGGCAAAAATTAAATCAAATCAAAGAAGAGTCCCCGTGAGGAAATCGAACGCGAGGAAAAAGCGCGCAAGCGTCGTCTCCGTGAGGGTGTCCTTGCCAATGACGATGCCAAGGAAGCTCAAAAGCCAGCACAGCAGCACGCAATAAAGAAAGCCCTTTAAAAAGCCGATTATTGAGCCGCCGATCTCGTCAAGATTCTCCATATTGGGAAGCCTGAGAGAGATATTGCCGATATTGGCAATCGCAATAAGCAGGATCAATATCAAAAGAAAGCCCAACGCCATTCCGCCGACGAAGGTAATGGTATCGCATATGACGCCGACCACGGCCGCCGTCATATCCATGCCGCCTTCCGTAAGCTCCACAGCCTTTACGGCGAGCTTTTCAGCACTCTTGGGGTAAAAGCCGATGGAGAGCATACACTCATAAGCATAATCATATTTAAGAGAGCCATCCTGGGCGATGATATCCTCCACGGAATAGTCACTGTCGCCATAGCCCATGCTTTCAAGCACGTCGTCCCGATTCGTCTGCGAATCGACGTATCCGTCAATAAAAGGCTCAAGCGCGGGGACGACCTCCTGAGAATATGCCGAGGACAAAAGACTCCCCACAAGAATGGCCACGGCGATTGCGAGGATGCCCGCAACGCCGCCCACAAGGCCGCGCTTATACCCATTCCATGTGCACAGCGCGATTATTATAAGCAATATGACGTCTATTACAGCTTTCATATGTGTTATCACCCTTTATATGTATTCGCCGCGGCGCGGCCATCCACATCAGTTCATAGCACCATTTAATAATTTATACCATAAAAATGTGAACAAATATATATTGCCGCCCTATCAATCTCTGGAAAAGAGCTCCCCCACCGCGCCATCATACCATACGCGGTTAAGGTAAAGCCCCTGCGGGGGCATCGTCGGCCCTGTGAGGCGGCGGTCGCCCCGCTCAAGGAGGGCGGGACTATCCGCCGGA
>CAZDPJ010000067.1:0-1597 GCA_964507405.1 uncultured Staphylococcaceae bacterium | reverse complement strand
AATAGCATAATATTAAATTTTATAGCACAACAACTGCAAAAGTCGGGTTATATCACAACTTTAATAAAATTCCACATTTAATGAAATTTTTTTTATTTTTTGTTATTTATTTATCAATAGCTACAATAGTAAATAATATTTTTGCTAATTAATTATTTCCGTTAATAGTTTATATAAAATAAAAGTCTAAACATGATATTATTCATAATTAGAGTTTATTTTGTTTATTAAACATAGTTGATTACATTTTGCAAGCAACTGTATTTAAGTAAAAAAAGAGCTCAACATATAGAAATGTTAAGCTTTTGTTTTTTTATTATCAGATAAACTTATAACTATTCTCTAACAAATGGTAATAAACCCATATGACGAGCACGTTTAATTGCTACAGCAAGTTCTCTTTGATAAATTGCTTTAGTGCCTGTGATACGACGTGGTAAAATTTTTCCACGGTCAGAAATAAATCTTCTTAATAAATCAGCATCTTTCCAATCTATCTTTTCAACTTTGTTATCTGTAAAATAGCATGTTTTTTTACGTTTTCTAAAAGTTGCCATTGTATATTATCCTCCTAAAATGGTAAGTCATCATCTGTAATATCGAATTGATTTTTAATATCATCAAATGGATTATCAGATGGTTCAACTTCTGGTTTAGGTCGTGAAGGTTGTTGGTAAGATGTTTGTGATTGAACTTGTGATTGATAACCATTAGAACTTGGTTGATAACCACCTTGTGTTCTTGGTTCATATGATGAATAATCATTATATCCACCTTGAACTGAACCATTTGATCTAGATTCAAGGAAATGAACCATATCACAAATTACTTCTGTTGCTACACGATTTGAGCCATCAGTTGCTTGATATCTTCTTGTTTGAAGTTTTCCTTCAACACCAATCATTTGTCCTTTTTTAACAAAACGGGCAAGATTATCTGCTTGTTTATTAAATGCAACGCAATTAATAAAATCAGCTTCACGTTCACCATTATTGTTTGTTCCAATTCTGTTTACAGCAACGCTAAATGCGACGAATGAAACTCCATTAGGTGACGTTCTTAATTCCGGATCTCTAGTAATTCTACCAGCTAAAACTACTCTATTCATACTATCCTCCACTTATTCAGCTACTGTAATATAACGAATAACTGCTTCTTTGATATTAGCTAAACGTTCAAATTCTTTAACTGCTTCTGGAGTTGCATTTACGTTTAATAATACATAAAAGCCTTTTTTCTCACCAACAATTTCGTAAGCTAAATCTCTTAAACCCATTTCTTTGACATTTAAAACCTCTGAAGCATTAGATGTAAAAACTTTTTCAAGTTCTGCCATTAAAGCTTTACGTGGTTCTTCTTCAACATTTGGGCGAATGATATACATTACTTCGTACTTTTTCATTCTTTCCACCTCCTTTTGGTCTATCGGCTTTTCATAAAAGAAAAGCAAGGAATGATTAAACATAATCATACTTGGATATTATACCATAACTAGTCTTTTTTGTAAAGTAAAGTACAAGATTATTTATTGAGAAGTAACACCTGGTGAATTGTAATATCAAATGCAACAAATAAAAAACTGGAAATTAACCCAGTA
>CAZDPJ010000066.1:0-1629 GCA_964507405.1 uncultured Staphylococcaceae bacterium | reverse complement strand
CCAAAATCAGGGCAATAGCAAGCCGATTTACAAGGGGTAAATATAAAATAGGTATAAACTATCAAGGAAGGAAGTAAAAGCGTGTTAAACTTAACAGAGCCGATTAAAAATATAGAGGATTTAAATTCTATAAAAGAGTGGTTAAAGAATTATAACATCATGTATTATGTGATATTTATAATAGGTATAAATTCTGGTTTAAGGATTTCAGATATTTTAGGTTTGACAATAGACGAAGTAAAGAATTGCAATAAAATTGAGATAGTGGAACAAAAGACGGGCAAGCATAAACAATTCCCTATCAATAATGAAATACGCAAAGTAATTGATTTATGGTTACCTATAAGGGTAGACAAATTTACTTATAAAGAGGCAGATAATTATTTATTTGTTGGTAGGAAGGGTTGTAAACTTGACCGTTCACAGCCTTATAGAATACTCAAAAGAGCAGTAAAAGAGTTAAATTTGGATATAAATATAGGAACTCATAGCATGCGCAAAACTTTTGGTTATCATCATTACAGGCAATTTAAAGATGTTGTTTTGTTGCAGAAAATCTTTAATCATAGCACACCGCAAATAACTTTAAGATATATCGGAATGGAGCAGGAAGAGATAGACAATTCATACAGGGCTTTTAGTTATAACAAGAACCGCCCGAAGGTAAATAATTCAGACATCTTAAAAGAATTAGAGCAGATAAAATCAGAGATAAAAGCTATAAGTAAACCGAGATATAAGCCGAATAAAACTATTGAATTTTTAAAGAATTATTTAAATAGCGGAGGCATAAAACATAGAGAATTTGCGCAGTTAGCATTACAAGGAGGATAATATGAAACTAACGGAACAGGATTACAAGAATAAAATTAAAAGTTTAGAGCTTGAGAATAAACTTTTAAAATTTCAATTAGAAAATTTTGAGAGTATACAGAGGGGCAAGTGTTGTGATTGCTGCGAAGATGCTATACAAGATTATGTCGACATTAAAAGCGAAATCGATAAAATAGAAAGTAAATATGCTCCATTCAAAGATAAATATTTTAATGGATTATTTCCGAGCCAAATTGCTGACTTAGCAAAAGAGGCTGGCGACTACAAAATAGAAAATGAAAAATTGCAAACAAAACTTGACAAAATATCTGAAATCCTTGAAATAGAGGAGCTTTCAGAGGATAGCTATTAAGGGGGTAAAAATGACTAAAGAAACTGAAACCGTAAGTATACCTATAAGCGTATTAAAGATTATTCTTGCTTATATTGAAACAAACAAAGCTATAAGCGAATTACAAAAGCAAAAAGAAAAAATGGAAATCATATTATCGGCTTGGGGAAAGGATATAGAAAAATTTTTAAAAGAGGGGTTGACAAACAAATGACATTATGATAATGTAGTTATGTTCGGAGGTGAATTTATGACTGATACAGAGTTATTAAAGACTATTTCAGAAATCGAAGTATTAGCACAAGAACCGTATAGCTTGCCTTGCGGATTTGCATGCGTATATCCGAATTGTAAAGACAAAATAACAAGCTACGGCAAAAACTGTATGGAGTTAAAGCTAATAAAAATCAAGAAGTTATGTGAGGGCTTGAATGAATAAAGATATACAAGAATATCCGATATAC
>CAZDPJ010000065.1:0-1631 GCA_964507405.1 uncultured Staphylococcaceae bacterium | reverse complement strand
AGCTAAAAGGTCTGAGTGCAAAATGACCCGATCAAAACGCAGCTTCCTTTCCGGGAGCTGCGCTTTCTCTATGGCCTTTCCGGGAAATATGATATAATTTTCAAAAGGGTGCAACCTACGCAGCTCAAATGTCGCTTATCAGAGTGAAGGCCTTCTATTACGAGAGAAGGGAGATGAAAGCCTTGGATGACAATAGAATTGTCGAACTGTATTTGTGCCGGGACGAGACAGCTATTTCGCAGACTGCCGAAAAGTACGGCAGCCGCCTGCGAAATGTCGCATACGGCATCATTGCGGATCTGCACACCGCTGAAGAATGCGAAAACGATACTTATATGGCGGCGTGGAACGCCATTCCTCCCTATGAGCCGAAAACCTACCTGTTTGCATTTCTCGCCCGCATCACCCGCCATATTGCTCTGGACTTCTGCAAAGAGCGCAGCCGCCTGAAGCGCAGTGCATTCATTTGCGAGCTGAGCGCAGAGCTGGAGCAGTGCATTCCCGCGCCGAATGATATGGAGTGCCGTATAGACGCTATGGTGCTATGCGAAGCTATCAATACTTTTCTTGCCACTCTCAGCGATGAAAAGCGGAATATCTTCATGCGCCGGTACTGGTATATGGATTCCATCGCCGCTATCTCCCAACGCTATGGGCTGTCCCAAAGTAAGGTGAAGAGCATACTCTTCCGGAGCCGCGACCGGCTTCGGGAATACCTTGATAAGGAGGGGTACGATTTATGAGAGGACGCGAGATGCTGGATGTGATTGAAAATCTGAATCCGGCTTATATCGAAGCCGCAGCCGAAAAACCGAAGTCGAAAAAGGCGGGTTGGTGCAAATGGGGCGCAATGGCCGCGTGCCTTTGCCTGGTACTGGTTGGAGGGATTCTGTTTAATTCGCTTCGTCCAACTGATTTTCATTCTATGGTTACAGGTGGCAGCGTCAATAATACGCTTACTATTACAACCTTAAACATTGATGGCCGATTAGCCTGCTATGCTCAACTCAATATTGACAGTTCCAAACTGGAGCACTATGTTGGTAAGCAGTATTTGGCGGAAGATACAAGAACTTGGTACTATCCCACAGAGTTGGGCAACCTAAAGTATCTCATCCAGAAAGACAGCAGCGGGACATTGACCCTTTGGTCGTTTGACTCTTTTTGCATGGAAGAGGGAGAAACACATACCTATGGTGATATTCTCTCGATAATCTATGGAGTTGATAGTCCGGATGCCATCGTTAGCATTACTACTTCTCCCTCAAAAGCAAACAACACTGATACAGGTATCGCCATTCAGAAGAAAGTTGGAACGCAGACCTATACCAGTCGTGAGGATATCGAGGCGTTCTTTGCAGTGGTTTGGGATGTTGTTTGTTATGGCACTGACAGTGAATCCAAAGCCGACAACAACCGTTTTACCTACAGTTTCTCTACGGACAGTTCTGACAAACTCACCTCTGGTGAGTCCACATATGGAACTCGGCGTATTAAGATTGAGTTTGCTGACGGTTCCATTCTTGATTCCTGGCAGTACAGCGCATTAAGCGGAAGCTTTTATGAGTACGGCGGTATTTTCACCGATCCGCTGAGCGATGAAGATGTATTTGTACTGAACGATATTTTTG
>CAZDPJ010000064.1:0-1686 GCA_964507405.1 uncultured Staphylococcaceae bacterium | reverse complement strand
GCCACGCTCTCCACGCAGTATGCCTACCGCGGCATTGTCTATATCATCACGAACCAAAAAGCGATAACGGTGAAAAACCCCACGGCGGCGTTCTCGTGGTTCGGCACGGGGCACGTCGGGCCGATTCCCGTGCAGGCGGTGTTTTTCATCCTCGCCGCAATCGTGGCCTCGTATCTGCTTAAATACACCGCTTTCGGGCGCAGCATATACGCCACCGGCGGCAACACCGAGGCCGCGCGCATGATGGGCATCAAGACCGACAAGGCGAGAATCCTGGCCTTTTGCATCAGCGGCACACTCAGCGCGCTTGCGGGCGTCGTCACCACCTCCAGACTCAATGCCGCGCAGGCCGTCGCCGGTGCGGACATCGAAATGACCGTCATCGCCGCCATCGTCCTCGGCAGTGTTTTGCTCACGGGCGGCGTCGGCAAGATATACGGCACGTTCTTCGGCGTCCTGTTCATAAAGCTTTTGTCAACCACGTTCAACAACATCCCCGCCATCAGCTCTTATTGGCAAAACGTCATAACCGGCGTTATACTGCTGATAGTGGTCTTCCTCCAAAATTATGCGGCGCTTTTCCGCAAAGGCGGGTTTGAAAAGCTGAAAAAGCGCATGTTGGGAGAAAGGGTGGCGAGAGCGAAATGAAGGCTTTGTTTTTCGGAACGGCAAATGCCGATATAAGCGCAGTCCCCGTGGAGCACCTTGACCCCGCCGTTGACTCCACCTATGTCGACGACATCACCCTCACCAGCGGCGGAAACGGCATGAGCGCAAGCATCGTCGCCAAAAGACTCGGCGTAGATTCCTCCCTCGCCGCATATATAGGCGACGAAAGCGACCTTTTCAGCAATTTTCTTTTGGACACGCTGAAAAAGAACGGCGTGGACACCCGGCTTGTCCATCGCGTGCCCAACGAATCCTGCGGCATGGTCATTGCGCTCATTTCCGAACGTGGCAGCAGGTACTTCCTGCTGAAATCCGGCGCTCAGCAGTATCTCAACATCACGCCGGAGCTTGTCGAGAGACTTGATGAATTCGACGTGGTGAGCATTCACGGCACGTTCCAAATGCCGAGCTTCGACGGCAAGGGCACTTATGAGCTTTTGAGCCGCGCAAAGGCGCTCGGCAAGACCACGCTCATGGACGTCACCCCCAGCGGCACAGGCGACTGGATATCGCTGATAGCGGACGCGCTAAAGTACTGCGATTACTTCATGCCGAGCATTCTTGAGGCGCAAAAGATGTCACGCTTTGAACGCGTGGAGGATATTGCCGAGGATATACTCACGCGTGGGCCGAAGTGCGTCATTATAAAGCACGGCAGCAAGGGCTGTTATTACAGCAACGGCACTGAGTCGGGCTTTGTCCCGGCCTATAAGATCAAGGCCGTGGACACCACCGGTGCGGGTGACTGCTTCTGCGCGGCGTTTGTCTCGACGCTTGAGCGCGAAATACCGCTTGTCGAGCGCCTGAAATACGCCAGCGCCGTCGGCGCAATCTGCTGCACCAGCATGGGCGCAATATCCGGCATAAAGGATAAGGCACAGGTAGAAGAGTTTATAAAGCAGCACGAGGTGTAAATGCAAAAAGGAAAGCCGAACGGCTTTCCTTTTTTGCTTATTATAAGAGAAGGCTCCATGTCAATAGTTGGGGTAGAGGAAAAATAGAAAGAAATAAGACCCA
>CAZDPJ010000063.1:0-1752 GCA_964507405.1 uncultured Staphylococcaceae bacterium | reverse complement strand
GATAATCAAGCACTAATTGAATTGTTTGAACAAGGAAAAATTGATGCAACTGTAATAGTTGAATGTTCATCAACAATTTTTAGAAAAAGTTTTGAAATTTCAAGAATTCCGAAGGATATAATAATACCAATAACAAATTTAAGAGATCAAGTTGTTATTTCATGCTTTGTTTATGCCACAGAAGATTTTTCTTACATAAGTGATGATTTTTTAGAAGATTATCAAGGATATACATTTAATATTGAAAAATACGACATTTTAGCAATTGATGATGGCTTTACAACAAGAGTTGAATATGATGAAAGTAAAGATAAAAAGGTTTCTTCTATATTTTCAATAATTAAAGATGAATTTATTAGCAATAATGTGATGAAAATTGAACCTACTGTTAAAAAAATAGTTATCCATCTACCAGAAGAACAATTTGGTTGCTATGAAAACATGAAAAATAATGATAATTATCAAGAAATATTTTTCTCAATTTTAACAATACCAGCATTAATATCTTGCTTACAAAATATTCAAGATCAAATATTATATAATGAAGTAACTTTTGATGATATACATCTTGATTATAGTTGGTTTAGTTCAATTGAATATGCATATAAAAATCAATTTGACGAAGAATTAGATGAAAATAAATTTAAAAAGTTAAATGTAGTAGAATTATCTCAACAATTAATGAACTATGCCAGTGTAATAGCTATAAGTGATTTGTTTAAACAAGAATTTAGTAAATTAGTAAGGGGTGATAATGATGATGAATAATAGAATTAATATTGAATTTATGACAGATGAAGCATTAGAAACATTGAAATCTAATAGTTTAACTGCTAATAATTACTTAAAAACAGAAAAAAACAATTCCGAATGGTTAAAAGAAATATATAGTGGAAAATTATATGAACCAATGAAACAAAAAATAAATGATTTTGAATTAAAAATTAGTTTAAATGATAATTATGAAGAAGTTGATTTTGATAATTCTATAATTTTATATGAATCATTAAAAGAATTACCTTTATACATACTTACTGATGAAAGATTTTGGGCTTGGATTAATTTTGAAAAGGGCTATAGAGCAGCCATTCAAGCTATGCCAATAAAGTCAAATTCAACATTTTCTGATCATTGGTTAACACAAGGAAGTAGAAGAGGTATATTTTTTGGAGTATTATCAAGATGCTATTTTAGGGTTGCACTCACAGTGGATGAAAGATTAGATGATAAATATGAATTAACTAGATTTGTTATTGAAAATCCTGAAAGATTTAGAAATCTTACTTGGCGATCAAGTTCTAGTGAAAAACATATTGTATTAGGAGCAATAAAAGCTGAAAAGGATATATATGATAAATATGAAAGCAAAGTAAAGAATAGTATTTACAAGGATATTGCTAAAGAAATATCACTATATGCAAGTGTAAGATTAATTGATGTAGTATCCGAAGAAGATATTTATAAATTTGTATATAATAAAATGGAACAAATGATTAATGAACAAACATCTGATTATTTAAATGATGTTGATAATCCAAAAATAAATGAAGAAAAAATTGATGAATTAGTTGCAGTTTAAAAGTGGTGATTAATAATGGGATGGAGATTTAGAAAGAGTATTAACCTTGGTGGAGGATTTAGAATAAATTTCAGCAAAAGTGGTATTGGATATAGTTGGGGATTTCCAGGATATAGGAAAACAAAAATGGCTAATGGTAGAATAAGAAAGACTTATTCTATACCAGGTACAGG
>CAZDPJ010000062.1:0-1755 GCA_964507405.1 uncultured Staphylococcaceae bacterium | reverse complement strand
GCAGACGGTTACGGTAGTCAAGGATCAGACAGCAGAAGCAGTCTTTGAAGTGGCTGCTGTACATGCACACTGGCTCAGTGGAAACAGTAAAATCCTGCAAAATAGAAAGGCAAAGGAGTGATGCCTCTATGACAAAGAAAAAAATATTGGTGCTTGTGGCAGTCCTTTTGCTTGTGGCAGGAATCGGTACCACGGCAGCATTTATGTTTCGAAAGACAGCTGTAAGCAATACATTTCAGGCCGGTGTGGTTTCCTGTACGGTCCATGAGATGCTAGACGGCGGCAATTTTACGGAAGGTGTACAGCATGGCAATCAGAAGCACTCGATTAAGGTAGAAAATACAGGAAATGTCAGTGCGTACATTCGAATCAAGGTGGTATCTTATTGGGTAGATGCAGATGGCGCTGCAGTGGGAATGCCCTCAGAGCAGCCACAGCTGACCTTGCGAAGTGGTTGGTTCAAAGGTGAAGAAGGAACCTACTATTACAGCAAAGCGGTGGAACCATCTGCATTTACCGGAATTTTATGTTCCCAGATCCAATTAAAGACCAAGACGGATGCCAATGGCAAGACCATCTATCAGGCAGTGGATCTTTTGGCAGAAGGGATACAAGCCCAGCCTGCTCAGGCAGTGGAAGAAGCCTGGGATGTGACGGTAGACCAGGGAGAGATTTCTCGTTAATTGGATATAAGAAAATCGTATAGGAATAGAAAAAGGAAGCTGGAAAAACCGGCTTCCTTTTTTGGCAGGAAAAAATCCTGCAGGTATATAATTGAGGTGTGTGATATTGCTTATTTTGCAAGAAGCAGCATAATCTCGTTGCTTCTCTGTACAAACCGTCCCATCTCTTCGGAGGTCAGTGGATGATTGGACAGTCTTGCCAGGTCATACAGCTGTTCGCAGAAGGTAGGAACCTGTTCGGAGTCAGCATGCTCTAAGATGTACTGTACCAGTGGGTTTGCCACATTCAAAGTCAGCGTCTCATGAATCTGGAACATGGAAGGATCCATACCGTACATATTGTACATCTTCATCATATCCTGCATACGGCGGTCTTCTTCGCTGACAGTAAGCAGGGAGGATACGGAAGTGTCTTTTAATTTCTCTACTTTAATGTCCAGAGTGTCATTGCCAAGAGCTTTGCGGAAGGTCTCTGTCAGAGCGCTAAGTGCCTGTTCCAGCTCTTCGGCAGAAGCTTCTTCCTTCAGTGCTTCGGTTACATCTGCGTCAATACGCATGAATTTATACTGGTCATTTCGTGCTTCCAGCTGAGAGATAAAGGATGCATCGATGGAGTGGGTCAGGATCACTGCATTCATGCCCTGCTCCTTGAACATCTGGATGTACTGTCCCTGCTGTGCCGGGTTTGTCACGTAGTAGATGGTCTTGCGTGTATCTTCTTCTGGTTCTGTGCTGTCTGTTGCGTCTGTCTCAGCCGCTTCCGCAGTATCCTCTTCGGATGTTTCTTCCTTTTTCAGCAATTCTGGAAGTGTGAGATAGGTGTCATCCAGATCTTTGAACAGGATGTAGTCATTCATACGGTCGCAGAATTTCTCGTCTTTTAAGCAGCCGAATTTGATAAATGGACTGATATCATCCCAGTATTTCTCATAGTTTTCCTTCTCTGTCTTGCACATGCCGGCAAGCTTGTCTGCCACTTTCTTGGTGATGTAGTCAGAGATTTTTTTCACAAATCCGTCATTCTGCAGTGCACTTCTGGAAACGTTCAGCGGCAGATCCGGACAGTCGATCA
>CAZDPJ010000061.1:0-1781 GCA_964507405.1 uncultured Staphylococcaceae bacterium | reverse complement strand
TTTTAAAATATTTTTATAATATATAACACCGTACCTAATCGTTTTTATATAATCATTAACGTACTTGTTTCCCATAATATTCTTCACCCAATTTAACTAAACGACGTGTCATTTCGCCACCAACAGTTCCATTTAAACGTGAAGTTGTATCTGCACCTAAAGTAATTCCTAGTTCACGAGCAATTTCATATTTCATAGAATCTAAAACTTGTTTTGATCCGGGAACTACCAATTTATTATTATTCATACATTCACCACCTTCATTATTATTATTTTCAATAATAACAAAATTAAATAGACAGTTTTTGGTATACTAGAAAATAATTCTAGATATATAATTAAGAGAAAAGTAAATAATAATAGTGTAAGGTTCAAAAAAGACAGTGTATTCACTGTCCGTTTTTTCTTTATTATTTAGCTTGGTAGTTAACAGAACCACTCATGTGTTGTTGACCCATTTGTACTAATCTTTTAGTGATTTCTCCACCAACTGATCCATTAGCTCTTGAAGTTGCATCTGGTCCTAAATTTACACCAAATTCTGAAGCTATTTCATATTTCATTCTATCGATAGCTTGTTTTGCTCCTGGAACTACTAATTTACTAGTGTTTTTCATACATTCACCTCCTGTACACTTATAGAATGTGTACAAGTTGGCATTTTAATACTCTTTTTTTAGTGGTAATTTTTGGTTTTATAATAAATCATCAAAATTATTAGTATTTAAATTTTTAATTGTTTCAATATTATTAATACATTTATCTAATAAAGGTTGATAATCAAATAAATTTTCATATTCAATACATTTTTTTAATTCTGGATTAATAACTGGATGTCTTGGAACAAATATTGTACAACAGTCTTCATATGGCAAAATACTTGTTTCATAAGTGTCTATTCTATTTGCAATATCAATTATTTCTAATTTATCTAAACAAGCAACAGGTCTAATAACAGGAAAATTAGTTACATTATTAATAACTGACATACTAGTTAATGTTTGACTTGCTACTTGTCCAATACTTTCTCCATTAATAATTATTTTACAATTTCTTCTTTTTGAAACTTGTTCTGCTATACGATACATCATTCTTCGCATTATGGTTATAATATAAGTATCAGGCACATTTTTATATATTGCTTCTTGAAGTTCAGTAAACGGTACAACATGTACTTTAATATTTCCTGAATATTTATTAATAATAGAAGCAAGTTTAATTACTTTATTTTTAGCTTCTAAACTTGTATGTGGTGGAGATTCAAAATATAAGCATTCTAAATCAACGCCTCTTTTTAAAGCAAGATATCCTGCCACAGGAGAATCAATACCTCCACTAAGCATAAGCATTCCTTTTCCTTGAACTCCAACCGGATATCCTCCAAGACCTAATACTTCTTTAGTATATATATATGTTCCTTCGCTTCTTATTTCAATTGTAAGAACTAAATCAGGATTATGAACATCTACTTTACATTCTTTATTTTTTAATACAGTAGCGCCCATTAAACGACTAAATTCAAGTGAAGAAATAGGAAATGATTTATCACTTCTAATTGTTTCCACTTTAAATGTTTTAAAACTCAAAGTTTGGATAATTTCTATAATTTGATTTTCTATTTCTTCTTTATTAGTATTAACTCTATCACATATTACTATACTTCTAATACCAAAAACTTCACGAAGTCTTTCTACTACTTCATCTAAATCTTTAGTAGGTGTCTTTATATACATACGTGCAGTCGTATAACTTATTTCTACTTCTAATCCTTCTAATTTCTT
>CAZDPJ010000060.1:0-1786 GCA_964507405.1 uncultured Staphylococcaceae bacterium | reverse complement strand
CCAGCTTCCGTCGCTAAAATTAACCGTATCTTCGGCAAATACCGACGAAGCGAAAGCACCCACTGCCCCCAATAAGACAAACAGAATGCATAAAATTTTCTTTTTCATTTACATCACCCCTCAAAATAATTATCGGCTTATATAAGCAATAATTCGGCAATATTATTTGCCGAGATAACGGATTAAATTTATTCAATCATTTGATTGGATTATAGCACAATATAATCTAAAAAACAATACATTTAATGTTTTCATTTCACTAAACACAACACTACATTTTTCGCAAAAAGACCGAGGTTCACCCCTCGGTCATTTTATTGATGTAAACCCTGATAAAATTATTCTGTTTTTATATATTCAGCTTCGACTGCATCGAGATTTTTAATAAATTTCACTGCGTTATGTAGCATATCACCTTTTAGAAAAGCTTATCCATATTACGCATATTGAAATTTTTTATATTAAAAGCCTTAATTAATGCATAAAAAAAGAACCTATCGGTTCAATAAAATCATTTATTTTGAATTTTTCAAAGTCGTTTCCCCGGCAGCATGACCAATGCCATACTGCCGAAAAAAACAACCCACAATGAAATCTAAAACTAATCGTTCGATTGGATTATATCATGCTCACACATTTAATGCAACATATTTTTTAAAAAATTTATATTTATGATTTCTTTTGCGATTCGAATTTCTCAATGAACAATTTAATGCTTTCTTTTAATACACCTATTTGAGCTTTCAAATAGAACTCATCCTCAAACATAGCATAATGTACACAGGCTCTTATCAAAATAAAGATAAGCGGTGTGAGTATGTCATATGGAATCCCGAGCTTTGCTTCAAGGCTCTTTGCGTATTCTTCATATCGCTTGTTTACACCCTCAAAAAACTTTTTCCCGTACTCTATATATTTCGGGTGTGTATATACCTGATACATCAATCGATATTTCTTACCGTGTTTTTGCGCAGTCCAATACGGTATCTCATCGATGAAGCGTGCCAACTCTTCTTCATTCTGCGGAGCTACTGCCATAAAGTCATCTTCTACTTTACTCATGCAATGTTCAGTGGATTGCACAATCAAATCATCCAAATCTTTGAAATAGGTATAAAGCACCGCCGAATTGCAGCCGCAATGCTGCCCCAAAGCCCTTATGCCCGTTCCGTTTAATCCGTTTTCGGCAAAGCACTCATAGCATTTTTCCATCAATTCTGTTTTTCTGTTTAAAAATCGTTCTTCACTGTATGTACGCATTTATTTCCCTTAGCCTATTGTATTTTTTACATTTCTTCTCTTTATGACATTATTTTTATATCGTACAGCGACCTTATACACAAAAGTGCCTAACCGCAAAATCATTACGCAGTTAGGCAACTTCTTTTTACATATTCTTTAATGCTTCCACCAAATCAGCCGCTACCTTATTTATCGACTGACTTCCGGCGACCAAAACGAAATCGCCTTCTTGTGCATTTTCTTTGATATAATCAACTATATCTTCGAATTTACTTATTACTCTTGTGGGTATATTATACTTTTCTTCAACTTTCTCATTATTATTGAGAAATATTAAAGCAGGTTTAACACCATCTTTCTTTAATCGTTCATAATAATCACTATAAGACTCATTATCTTTTTTCATTTACAATACTCCTCCTTAATATATTAATTATAATTAATATATTGTACGAGATATCGTAAATTTATAAATATTAATTAATCACATATAATTTACACCATATCCTAGACTATATCTTTACTCATAAAAAGTAGTTCCCGC
>CAZDPJ010000059.1:0-1789 GCA_964507405.1 uncultured Staphylococcaceae bacterium | reverse complement strand
ATTTGATTAAAAGCCTGTTCTGTGATAAAATAAATTAACAAAATTAAGCCGAAAGAAACGAGACTAATGAGTTATATCGAAACTGAAAAAGTTGAATTGAAAAGAGTATTAAATGATTCTTTTGAAAAAGAAGTAGTAGCGTTTTTGAATACTGATGGTGGCAATATCTATATTGGTGTAGAAGATAATGGTGCTATATGTGGCATTGAATCAAATAAACTTGATGAAACAATGAAAAAGATTTCTGATACTATTTCTATTGGGATTTTACCTAATCCACAAGAGTTTGTTAATGTATCAGCGAAGTTAGAAGAAGGTAAATGGATTATTGAGGTTAATATCAATAAAGGTAAATCGTTATATTATATAGGCAAGTTTGGTAGAAGTTCTAAAGGATGCTATATTAGAGTTGGTACTAGTTGTAGAAGTATGACTGAAGAACAAATTGAAAGGGAATACATTAAAACATTGAGGATTCCAAAGATGACCATTGTAGAAATGAAAAGTCCAAGACAAGATTTAACTTTTGATGAATTTAAAACAATTTTATCATACAAGCACATTCATTATAATGAACAATCATTTAATCAAAATTTTTATTTAAAGAATGAAAATGATAATTATAATTACCTAGCATATTTATTATCTGATCAAAATAGTATTTCTATAAAGGTTTGCAAGTTTAAAGGTACAACTAAAGTTGATTTTTTATCCAGAAAAGAGTTTGATGATGGTTGTATATTAAGAAAAATGGAAGAAGCATTTGATTATGCTGATAATGTTATTAATTTAATTCAAACGGATGTATCAGGTGGAAATAATAGAGTAGATACTCCATTGTTTGATAAAAATTCATTTAAAGAAGCTTGGTATAATGCAATTTGTCATAACTTATGGACTTCAAAAATACCACCTGCAATTTATGGATTTGAAGATAGAGTAGAAATTATTTCTTAAGGGGTATTAAGAGATGATTTGACTGAAGAAGAATTCTTTAATGGTGTATCAAAACCTGTTAATGAAGAATTAGCTAATATATTTTTAAAATTAAAATATATGGAGCAATCTGGTAAAGGAATATCAACAATTATTTCTAAATATGGTAAGAATGTTTTTCATTTTGGTTCATCATTTATAGAATGTATTTTACCATTTAATATTGTTGATAAAGAAAAGTATTATCAATTAATAGGAAAAAATGTCGCTAATGATGTCGCCAATGATAATGAGTTGATTTTTAATGCAATAAAAAATAATAAGTATATTACTAGAAGTGAATTGGCTATATTAATTAAAAAATCTGTCAAAACTGTTGAAAGAATTATTAAAAGTGATACTAGGATAATTAGAATTGGCTCTCCAAGAACAGGTCATTGGGAGATAAAAGAATAATAAAATTTAAAATAAGATGGTGTTAGTATAATTGCATCATCTTTTTATTAGCACTCCAAAAGCACTCCAATATAGCATCATCTTTTTGTTAGGGGTGAGAAGATTTTTTAAGGGTGCGAACTTTTTATTCTAGGGTGCTAACAATTTTTGGCAGGGTGCGAAGTTGTATTAATATAGACATACTTTGCCATTATAGTAGATTAATCTTGATACAGTAAATGTATTGAGATTTTTTAATTTTTATAGGGGTTCAACTTCAAATGATGTTGATGTTTTAATGGAAGGAAAGTATGTAAACCTTTGTATTACTGATGCACCTTATAATGTTGACTATGAAGGTGGAACTGGAATGAAGAATCAACACGATACTATGAGTGGTGAAGAGTTTTATAATTTC
>CAZDPJ010000058.1:0-1790 GCA_964507405.1 uncultured Staphylococcaceae bacterium | reverse complement strand
ACTACTTCATCAACATAGCTTATATTATCCGCCATATATTTGGCATATATATTCATTCCTCTACACACAAGGTTGCTTTTTATCATAGCAGAGCAAAGTTAAATCCTACCAAAGCGTTTGCGCGGCACTTATATCTTATTGGTTTTCCTCTACATTCTACCATTTTCTATGCTATTAAAAATGTTGGGTGTATATCCATCCTTTGCATGGTATACCCCGATATTTGTTAAAAAGCACTTGCTCTCGCAAGTGCTTTTTTGCGGGTCTTCTGATCGGTTTTATGGACAGTTTATCAATATTCGTAAACCAGCTTAGATGAATTAACCCATCCTATACGTTGTTCGCCATCAAGGTCTGTAAATATAACACAAGATGAGCCCTTCTCTCTCGCCAGTACAGTGACTTCCGCTTTTTCCTCTATAAAATAGTTTTTCCGCCTGTATTCATCCTGTCGTTGAGATTTCCAATACACATATCTAGAATCTCCTTTCTCGGATTTGACATACATCGTTTCATATGCAGGCAGATAAGATGAACTCTGAGGATATGTAATTTCACTGCCGAATTCTTGTACATCTTCAACACTGGGTGTTTTGTGGACAACTGTCTCGGTATTGGTTTCTTGAGAAGATGTCGTCGTTTGCTCCGCTGCCTGCTCGCTAGAGATTGTCGATTCTACAGTCAATGTCGGTATAGCGTTATCAGTTGTATCGAATGTTGTTGAATTTGAATATGTTTGGTTAAAAGATGCTTCCTCTTCTTCATTGCTTTTTGTCCCTATTCCGTAAGCAATTGCGCCTATCGCAACTATTGCCACCGTTGCCATTACTGCAATTTTTATCGGCGGTATATTACGCTTGGCTGAAACGTTTGACTTGTTTGCGCCGCAGTTCACGCAATAATATGAGTTATCCGAATTATCCGAGCCGCATTTATTACAACTCCACACAGTTTTTCTCCCCCTTTTCTTGGTTTTTATCAATTATGAATGCTGTTTCGCTTAACGTTGCCGGAACAGCTCGCATTCATATTCTTTCACGCAGTTTAATTACGCCACGCACAACACGCACAAGCACTTGCTTTGGCGCGTTGTTACTCGCTAATCAACTATCAACTTCCGCAAATTTTGTCGCCTCTTGATCCAGAGAAGTCGCAAGTTCGCCAATAAGCTGCTGCATTGATATAAAGCTAGGACGCAGATCTGAATACTGCGATCTGTATCTAGCGGCAGAATTGCCTTCCCATTCTTCTTCTAACACATTGAGCAGATTGTCAAGTTTGCTGATCACGTCCTCCACGATTCTTCCTTGATTTCGATATTCCGTTGCTCTTTCGTGAAGCTGATCCGGGGTAACTCTAATCTGTGCCATTTTTCTTTCTCCTTTACATTAATCATTTTCCCTACATCGTACATTATTGTGCGAATAGAGCTTATTTGTTTACGAGTTCCAATTTTCGCAATTGCCCCGGACAAGTTCGGGGTGCGCATTCACATACTCTTTGATAGTTTCTAACATCCCTTTATTTTCTTCGTCATCACAGCCATAGAAAAACACACTGCCGATATCGTCGTTGTTGAAATATGCCATTTTGTCGCCCGTAATGCCCTCTGGGTACAAGACACCACCATAATCGAAGAAGTATTGTTTTTCATTGTTTGATGCTTGAATCGCACGAGCAACAACCAAGAGTTTTTTGATACCGCCTTTTAGATACACCACGCTACCAAGAGGAATATACTCATTCATTTCCATATTTGATTCTCCTTTTTGTTTTTATTTGGATTTGTT
>CAZDPJ010000057.1:0-2024 GCA_964507405.1 uncultured Staphylococcaceae bacterium | reverse complement strand
TAGAAGAAATAACAAGTAAAAAAATACCGTTTCAAAAAGCGTTTTTAGAACTTACCAATAGGAAATAGAATATAGAAATAAAAGAGCATCAAAGATACAAATAACAGTATCAGCATTTCTTTATGAAGAGATAAAAGATTTTGATTATCAACCATCAATAGATAAAGAACAACTAGAAACTAATAAAAAATGATGGCAAAATCCATCATAAGTGTCCAGCTTTGAAATTGACAATTTTGTCCAAAAACTTATTGACATTTACACTGACATTCTTCCTACATAACTTTGTTAATTATTGGTTCAACAACATTCTCATAATAAGTGGGATGTTTTGTTCTTTTACCATGTACAAAATCTCCTTTATATATTTCATTTTGTAATATATTAAAGATTGTTGAATCTCTCCAATTATCTTTTCCTAATACTTGTTCTTTTTTGAAAAGACTAGCAATTTTTTGATAAGACATACCATTGTGATATAAATCAAAAATTCTAATAATAACATCTTTAGTAGATTCATCAATAACTAGTTTTTTATCTTGATGTTTATAACCTAAAGGTGCTTGGTGTGGAATATGACCTTGTTTAATTGCACCAGCAAGTCCTATTTTAGTTCTTTCACTTGTTCTTTCTATTTCACTTTGCGATACAGTCATCAAAAGCCTTGATATTAATTTATCATTAGCAGAAGTAGTATTGATATCATCATAAACAAAATCTAAATAAGCATCATTTTCTTCCAAGAACTTCATCAAATCTTCCCAGTCATAAATACTTCTAGTAATTCTATCTTGTTTTAACGCAACAATAGTATTAATTCTTTTATTTATAATATCTTCTTTTAACCTTTCAAATTCTGGCCTATAATTGCCTGTTTTAGCACTTATTCCAGCATCTTCATAATAATCCTTAACTTCATATTCTTTTAACTTACAATAAGCTTCTAATCGTTCTTTTTGTTCTGGTAAACTAAAACCCTCACGTGCTTGATCTTCAGTTTAAACTCTCATATAAAGACTCGCAACTTTTTTAACTCCGTCATCAAACAATCCCATCTTCAACACCTCCAATTTCTTCTTTTGTTACTAATAAAGCAAATCCAGTAGTTTGAGGAGAAAATGATAAAATTCATCATCATTAAATTTTAAGTATTCGTTTTGTTCTAATTTATCAAGGGTTTCATCGTCATTATACATCAGCACTAATTTATATTCTTTCATAGCATATATTCCAAGTATGATTCCTTTAATCTCTTTATGTTGTCTTAAAATTTCTATAATTTCTTTTGAAAATGGTAAAAGTAAACATGGAGATGTAGACGTTTTGCGATAGTAATAACTTCCTAATGGAGTAACATCTTCTGCAAAGAACCAAAATTCTATTTCTTTTTCGTTACCAAAATCTTCAATAATATGTTGTTTGTATTCTGGTATATTTTCAATATGTGATAATAATACTTTTTAAAAATTATCATAGTATTGTTTTAAATTACTTGTATTCTTTATTGCATCATGTATTATTATTTCTTTTTTCTCTTGTAATTCTAAATCTATTTTCTTTTTCATATTTTGTTCAATTATACTATCTTGAATTTTATAATTACTTCCTTTTCTAGTATTTTTATAACTATCAAATTCAAAGTGTTCAATCGCAACAATTTTGTTGTCGTACATAGACAAAATGTCGGGTCTTTCATAGATTCCCATATTCTTAATTAACTTATTGATTTCCTCTTGGTCAAAATCAGAATATGTAATGGCATCACTATCCTTTGTAAAATATTTTTCTGTAATTCTTTCTAATTCATTCATTCTTACAACTCCTTTTACTAAAAAAGAGGAGACAATAGTATTTAATAAAGTCTAAATACTACTGACTCCTCAAAACAATCAACATTATAAATTTTTATTTGTTTAGGTATATATTTTATCATAAATCTACCTCCATTACTAGGCAGGCATCTCATTTATCAGGATAAAGACATGAAAAAATTCCAATTAAATACTTGACATACTATATTTAAT
>CAZDPJ010000056.1:0-2132 GCA_964507405.1 uncultured Staphylococcaceae bacterium | reverse complement strand
GTTCCATTTCCTATTTGCCCATATGTGTTGTCTCCAGATAGCCATACTGTTCCATTTTTTCTTATTATTCCCATGTTTCGAGGATTGTTTTCCCAATAGCATCTTGTTCCTATTAATAATAAACAATCAGTTACATCTGTTCCATCTGCATTTTTCATTACTATTGGATAACTTGAATTTGTTGTTGTTCCATTTCCCAATTGTCCATATCCATTATACCCTATCACATATACTTTTCCATCTGTTCCTATATATTGTAAGTTTCTATCTGACGCTTTTATTGTTTTTGCTATTACTGCCTCTCCATTTTCATATTTTACTTGTTGATATATATTTCTATTTGTTGTATCGCCTAATCCTAATTGTCCATAATTATTTAAGCCTGTTGCCCATATTGTTCTGTCTTCTTTTAAAAGATAAGTTGAATATCCTTTTGTTTCAATTTCTACTACATCATTACCTAAATATGTTATTCCTGTTGGGTTTGTAGTTGTTTCTGTTCCATTTTCTCCATAAGCATTTTCTCCCCATATTATAGTTTCTCCATTTTGTAGCATTTCCGCTAAACCATCATATGCAGTTTTTAATTCAATAGCATTTGATACTTTTTGTACTTTAGGATAATATGTTGTTCCTGTTGTTAATAAATACTGATTTGTTCCCCAAGCATACATTTCACCATTTCTACCTATTGCAAATGATGTAAAAGTTAAAGTTCCTATATCTATAATATCACTTAAATAGCCTTCTCCTCCTACTCCTTTTACTTTTGTTGCATATGTTAAATTAGTTGTATTTCCTTGTCCTAATTGTCCTCTATTATTTGCTCCCCATGCATATATTTCTCCATCTTTTGTTAATGCCATTGCATATCCATTAGAGCCATTTGATGTATTAAAAGCACTAATCTTTATGATATTTTCTAAATATGTATTTTCATCTATTTTTACTTGTACTAGAGTATTTCTATTTGTTGTTGTTCCATCTCCTAATTGTCCAACACTGTTTAAACCTGATGACCACACTGTTCCATCTTCTTTTAAAACTATTGTAAAGCCATCTCCTATTTCTACTTGTGGTACTGTTATTGCTCCTTCTACATTTCTATATACATTTATTATTGCTCTTGCTTTTAGTCCTGTTTTAGAATTATAGCCTGTTATTGTTGTATGGCCTACTCCTTTTCCTGTTACTACTCCATTATTATTTATAGTTGCTACATCTTCATTTGATGATGTCCATGTCCAATCGCTTTGCTTTATTTCTTCTTGTACAAGTACATTAAAGCCTGATGCACTTAATACATCTATATCTAATGTTTCACCTATTTTTATGTATTCATTTTTTGCATTTAGAGTTACTTCATTAACTCCAAATTGTGTTAAGTATTTTGATGAAGTATTTGTTCCATTTCCTATTTGCCCATATGTGTTGTCTCCAGATAGCCATACTGTTCCATCATTATATATAACTGCAGAATTTGTACTATTTGTGTTGTAATATGATGTTCCTCTTGATATTCCCATTACATTTGATACTTTAGTACCATCGCTATTTAACATAGGTATAGGTCTAGTAGCATTTTCTGTTGTTCCATTACTTAATTGTCCATATCCATTGTATCCTGTCACATAAACTATATTATCTAATCCAATATATTGTAACCCTTTTGTACCTGCTAATATTGTTTTTGCTTTTGCTTCTGTTCCATCTTCTAGTATTAATTTTGTATATGTTAATCTTTGAGTTGTATCTCCTAATCCTAATTGTCCAACATTATTATATCCAGATACTAAAATTGTACCTTTTTCATTTAATAAATACCCAGAGTATCCACCTAATTGAATCTCATTTATATCATTTCCTATGTAATATTTTAATACTCCTTTCGTAGATGTACTTCCATTTCCAATGCTTCCATGCTCATTATATCCCCAAAGATATACATCTCCATTTTCATATATAGCCCCTACATCATTACTTGAGGTTGTTACACTAATTACTTTATTATCTATTAATATTGGTATATATGTTGTTGCAGCTCCTAATAAACTATTTTGGCTACCAATTCCCCAACCGTATAAATTACCATTCTTGTCAATAGCAAACGCTGAATCCCATGATAATGCTAT
>CAZDPJ010000055.1:1445-2667 GCA_964507405.1 uncultured Staphylococcaceae bacterium | reverse complement strand
GGCGGTCGGTGCGAAGCCTGCCAGGGCGATGGCCTGGTGAAAATCGAAATGCACTTTCTGCCAGACATTTATGTGCCCTGCGAGGTGTGCAAGGGCAAGCGTTACAATCGTGAGACTTTGGATGTGACCTACAAGGGCAAATCCATTGCAGATGTGCTGGATATGACCGCCGACGAGGCCCTCCTGTTCTTTGAAAACCTGCCCCGGATCTCCCGTAAGGTCGAGGCATTGTGTCAGGTGGGGCTGGGCTACGTGAAGCTGGGCCAATCCTCCACCACCCTGTCCGGCGGCGAAGCCCAGCGGGTAAAGCTGGCCACAGAATTGAGCCGGGTCTCCACTGGCAACACCTTCTATATCCTGGACGAGCCTACCACAGGGCTCCATGTAGCAGATGTTCACCGGCTGGTAGATGTTCTCCAGGCTCTGGTGGATCAGGGCAACACGGTGCTGGTCATTGAGCACAACCTGGATGTAATTAAGGTGGCAGACCACATCATCGACCTTGGCCCCGAAGGGGGCACCGGCGGCGGCACCATTGTGAACATCTGCTCCCAGGCTGCCACCATTATTCCCCGCAAGAACCGTCCGGGCCGCGGCGGCGAATACGGCCTCATCGGCTACTGCACCGCTAAGGGCGGCGTCAAGCTGATGACGAAGGCTATGGCCATGCTGTGGGCCGGCTACGGCATGCGCGCCAATACCGTCAGCCCCGGTTATGTGGACACCCCGCTGACCGCCGCCACCCAGAGCGTACCTGAAATTCGCGCCGCTATGGAGGCCACCGTTCCCCTGGGCTATCTGGCCGCACCTTCCGACATCAACGGCACCGTCATGTTCCTGCTGTCCGAGGACTCCAGCTATGTGACCGGACAGGATTTCCTGGTTGACGGCGGCGTGACCTCCATCTAAGTCAGGAGGCAGATATCTCATGAATAAAATTGGTCTGCACATCGGTTATTTCTGGGGCACTGGACTGGAGGGCGATCTGTTCCGCCTGCTGGACTTTACAGCCCAGGCCGGTCTGGATGTAATCGAACTCACCCCCAAGTGGCTGATTGATCTGGGGCCGAACGGTCGCAAGGACTTTAAGGCAAAGATGGACGAGCTTGGCATTCTTCCCAGCCTGAACGGCGGCTTAACCGTTGCAAATGACATTGCGGTGGATGATCCCGCGATCCGCCAGGCGGGCATTGATTATTCCAAGCAGGTTCTGGAGCTGATG
>CAZDPJ010000055.1:0-1435 GCA_964507405.1 uncultured Staphylococcaceae bacterium | reverse complement strand
CAATTACTCCGAGTGGTGCCGCCGCCCCGCAGGGCCCATGAGCGCTGACGAGATACAGCATTTCCTGGATCTCTGTGTTGACTCTCTGCAGAATATTATGCCCACGGCGGAGGCCTGCGGCGTTACCTATTGCTTTGAAGTCCTCAACCGCTTTGAACAGTTCCTGTTTAATACCTCTGCAGAAAGCGTGGCCTTTGCCGAAGCAGTGGGCAGCCCCAACGCAAAGGTTCTGCTGGATACCTATCATATGAATATCGAAGAGGACAGTATTGTTGACGCCATGGTCTATGCGGGCAAGAAGGGCAGGTTCGGCCACCTTCATATCGGCGAATCCAACCGCCGCATTCCCGGGACCGGAAAAACCCACATGGATTGGGACGCCATTGCCCGTGCCATCAAAGAGGCTGGCTATACCGGTTTCCTGACTATGGAGCCTTTTGTCCTGACCTCCGCCCCCAATGCGCACCGCATCTGCGTCTGGCGCAACGTGTGCAGGGACACTTCCATTGAGGCCCTGATTGCTGACGCCAGAACCGGCGGACAATTCCTCCGTGAAAAGCTCTCTGCCGCTGGCATAGAATAAAGAACAAATATAGGTGGTAATCATGTTAAAAGATTTTGATTTAACCGGCCGCAAGGCTATTGTTACCGGCGCCGCCTCCGGCCTGTCCAAGGCCATGGCCGAGGGTCTGCATGAGGCGGGTGCGGAAGTCGTAATTCTGGACATTCAGGACGCGGCTGCCGATGTTGCCAAGGAATTCTCTGAAAACGGCGCGCCTGCGTATTTTGTCAAGACCAACCTGGCAGACCGCGCCGATATCCAGGCCAAGTTTGAGGAAGCCCTCTCCCTGCTGGGCGGGCGGCTGGACATTCTGGTAAACGGCGCAGGCGTGCAGAAAAGCCATAAGACGGAAGAGTTCACCATGGAGGAATGGGATTGGGTCATTGGCATTAATATGACAGCCCCCTTCATTCTCTGCCAGCTTGCCGGGCGTGTCATGCTCCAGCAGGGCTATGGCACGATCATCAACATTGCCTCCATGTCCAGCTTCTTTGGCGGTGTGAACGTTCCCGCTTACTCCGCTGCCAAGGGCGGCGTGGCCCAAATGACCAAGGCAATGTGCAACGAATGGGCTTCCAAGGGTATTAATGTTAACGCTATCGCTCCCGGCTACATGGAAACGCCCTTGAACCGGCACATTATGCCGGACACCAACAATGCCCGCTATGAGCATTACCGTGTCCGCACACCGGCCGGTCGCTGGGGACTGCCCCAGGATATGAAGGGCCTGACTGTATTTCTGGCCAGCGACGCCAGTGATTTCATCAACGGTGCCATCATCCCCTGCGATGGCGGCTATCTGGTTCGATAAGGGAGGAACGCAACATGAACCTGTTTGATCGGACTGGCAAAAAAGCCATCGTCACCGGCGCC
>CAZDPJ010000054.1:0-2889 GCA_964507405.1 uncultured Staphylococcaceae bacterium | reverse complement strand
GTTCCTCAGGGCAAGACCGTAGGCGTCGTGGGCGAATCCGGCTGCGGCAAGTCCACGCTGGGCCGCACGGTGCTGAATCTGCTGGAGCCGACGGGCGGCAAGGTCATTTTCGAGGGCAAGAACGTTGCGGAATTCAACCGCAAAGAGATGATGAACTTCCGCCGCGACGCGCAGATCATCTTTCAGGATCCCTATGCCAGCCTGAATCCCCGCATGACGGTCTCGGCCATCATCGCCGAGCCCATCATCGTCAACAAGCTGGCTTCCGGCCGGGCGCTGACGGAAAAGGTGGAGCATCTGATGGAGACGGTGGGTCTGAGCCCCCGCCTGATCAATGCCTACCCCCATGAGCTGGACGGCGGCAGACGGCAGCGCATCGGCATCGCCCGGGCGCTGGCGGTGGATCCCAAATTCATCGTTTGCGACGAGCCGGTCTCGGCGCTGGACGTGTCCATCCAGGCGCAGATCCTGAACCTGATGATGGATCTGCAGGACAGCCGCAAGCTGACCTACATGTTCATCACGCATGACCTTTCGGTGGTTCGCCACATTTCCGATGAGATCGCCGTGATGTATCTGGGCGTCTGCGTGGAGCGCGGCCCCGCCAAGGAGCTGTTCCGCAACCCGCTGCACCCCTATACCCGGGCGCTGCTGGCGGCGATCCCGGTGCCGACCCTGGAAAAGCGGGGCAAGGCGCGCGAGATCCTGCAGGGCGAGATCAGCAGCCCCATCGATCCCAAGCCCGGCTGCCGCTTCTGCAAGCGCTGCAAATACGCAACGCCTGCCTGTGCGGAGCACGACTGGGCGCTGAAGGAGCAGTCCGAAGGTCACTTTGTAGCCTGCAGGCTATATGAATAAGTGAGGATCACCCAACAAAACAAAGGAGGAACGACTATGAAGAAGCGTATGACTCAGCTGATCGCCATGCTGCTGGTGTGCCTGATGGTGCTTGCCGGCTGCGGCGGTGGCGCCCAGGACAACAGCGGGGAACCCCGCACCGATGTGATCGTCGCACTGAACGGCGAGCCCGCCTGCCTGGTGGGCGGCTTCACCGCCAACACCGGCGTCAGCCTCTGCTCCGAGCAGGCTCTTGAGACCCTGATCGACGAGGATGACGAGGGCAACATCGTGCCTCTGCTGGCCACGGAGTGGGAGCTCGTGGACGGCAAGGACTATGTGTTCACCCTGCGTGAGGGCGTGAAGTTCCACAACGGCGAGCCCCTGACCGCGGATGACGTGGTGTTTACCTACACCCGCTATCTGGAGGAGGGCTTCGCCGCCACCAACATGAGCAACATCGAGAAGGTGGAGAAGGTGGACGACACGCACGTGAAGATCGTCTACAAGACGCCTTACGGCCCCGCCCTCACCACGCTGGCCTCCAACAGCCTCGGTATTTTCAGCCAGAAGGCCTATGAAGAGATCGGCCATGATGCATTCCTGCGCGCCCCCGTGGGCACCGGCGCTTACAAGTTCGTGGAGTGGAAGGCCGGCGATTCCATCACCTATGAGGCCAACGAGGAATACTGGGGCGGTGCGCCTGCCATCAAGAAGCTGACCTTCCGCATCTATCCCGACAACTCCACTGCTGCCATCGCCCTGGAGAACGGCGAGATCGACGTGCTGCTGAACCCCGCCGAGACGGACAGAAGCAACCTCATGAACAGCAGCAAGGTGTCCTATGACGAGACGCCCTCCACCCAGGTCACTTGGGTGTACTTCTTCAGCTCCGGCGACAGCCGCTTTGCGGATCAGCGTCTGCGCGAGGCATTCTCCTATGCCATCGACCGCGAGGCCGTGATGCTGGGCGCCATCGAGGGCAACGGCGTGCTGGTGAACTCCATGTTCCCCGCGCACATGCCTCTTGCCGACAACGACTATGTTGCCCGCAGCTATGATCTGGAAAAGGCCAAGCAGCTGATGGAGGAATGCGGCTACGGTCCCGACAACCGCTTCCAGCTCACGGTCCGTATCCCCCAGAGCACCTATTACTACAAGCCCATGGAGATCATCCTTGCCATGCTCAACGAGATCTATGTGGACATGAAGCTGGAGGCCATGGAGACCTCTGCCTGGTTCACGGACGTGCTGCAGGCGCAGGACTATGAGATGGGCATCATCCCCACCAACATCGGCTATCTGGACTGCGATGAGCGCTATGCGCTGTTCCACACCGGCGAGGATCAGAACAACTTCGGTGTGTCCGATCCCGAGCTGGACAAGGCCTTTGAGATCAACCGCACCAGCACCGATCTGGAGGAGCGCCGTCAGGCCAGCTCCGACATCATCCGCATCTTTGATGAAAAGGCCTACATCGTGCCCCTGTACGGCAGTCTGAGAGCCATCGCCTTCACCAACCGTCTGCAGGGCGTGGCCGCCGACGCGGGCTACAGCTATCAGGTCCAGGAGTGGAGCTGGGCGGAATAAGCCGAGCGAGCCTGAGTATATCTGAAAAGAGGAGTATTTCCATGCTGAATCAATATCTGTTCCGTATGCTGGAGCCGGAGGACTGGGTGCGCCACTATGATGAGGGCACGCAGGATGTGAACGACTTCATCCTGCCTTATGGCCCCCATGGCAAGGAGATCAGCGACACGGTGTATCATGTGGGCGCGGATGTGCCCTATCACGAGCACCGTTCCGGTTTCGAGACCTTCTTCGTCCCCCGGGGCCGCGTCAGATGCTGGGTGCGCGGCCAGCAGTTCGAGATGGGTCCCGGCGACCTGCTGCATCTGCAGCCCTACACCGGCCACGGCTTCGAGCATCTTGAAGAGGGAACGATCTGGCGCGAGCTGTTCCAGGACATCTACATGGCTGACGCCATCTACACAAAAGGTCTCATCAGGGATAATTTCCCCACCCGGATGGACGACGATCCGAAATTCCGCG
>CAZDPJ010000053.1:0-2968 GCA_964507405.1 uncultured Staphylococcaceae bacterium | reverse complement strand
TACTAGATATTTAACCTTATAATTTTTGTTGCACTTCTAATTACAATTTAGCACAAGCTAAGTGCTCATCCTATTCTACTTTCTTAAAATCACTAAATTTAATCTCTAATTTATATGTAGACATTCCTTTAATACCAAGTTCTGTATCATTATCAGAAGATAACCAAGTCCAGTCTAACGCACAAAGAACCTTAGAATGAGCATCAACAGTAAAATTAGAAATTCCAATTTCGCTAATATCTTTCCATTCTTCATTAGGGAAATTAACATCAGCTATTCTTAAGCGATATTTCATATTAATTAAATCTTCATTTACCTCAGAAAAATTAATCGAACAAGAAAACCTATAATCATTTTCATTACTAACATAGAAGTAATAAGTTTCTTCTCTACCTGGATAAATGATTTTCTTACCATCTAATAATGGATCATTAAATATATCAGCAACATTATCAACTGTATATGAATCTGCTAAAATATCACCATTTTTATTTGTTATTGAAATAACTGGATAATCTTGTTCTTTCTTCGTCTTGTATAATACACAAGCAGTAATTGATAATGTAATAACCAGAGCAACAATAACAAGTAATAACCATTTAACATACTTATTTTCCTTAGTTGTCGGACCAACAACAACCATTTCAGGAATATCTTGATCAAAGTTTTCTTTATATGCAAATCTTACATTTTGTAATGTTGTATATACTAAACTAAAATCAGTTAATTCATAAAACTTATTTTTTTCAATTTGAATATCTCTCATTAGTACATTAATTAAATCAATTGCGCGATTACATTTATCTGTACTATCTACATAAAGTTCAACATAACCATTAGAAACAAGGATTTCATCAGATTTAATAATATTTTGTTTTAAAATATTAAATGATTTTTTATTATTAAATAATAAAGTTACTCTAACCATCCCACAATAAATAGCAAGCTTAGCAACAACAAACTCATATAATTTAAATTCTTCATATTGGTCAAATACTTCACTAACACAGTTAAAACTTAATAGTTCATTCTTAATTATACTATAATAACTTTTCGTTTCATCTCTTGATTGACGTAATTTATTCTCAAATGTAGCTTCAATTACTTCACCATTATCTTCAGCACATACATAATATCCATTTGGACCATAATGTCCATAACTTTTATTATCATTATAACTAATAGAATGCTTAACTCTTTTTAATGAATTATTATTTTTATCATTTAATGACATTAATAGTCCTCCTTTCATACTCCTTATCAAGAGATTCAAAAACTACTTCTTAAATCCCTTGATAAAGAGAGAGATAACTCTCTCTTAAAATTTAATTAATGAATTTAATTTGGTAAAATTTGACAAGCATCAAGTTTAATACTAACAGTACAAGTAGGAGTACTTTCACCAAGATCAGTATCTGTTTCGTCACTTGAATCTCCCCATTTCCAAAAGATTTGAACTTGAGTTGTAGAAGCAGTTGTACCATTTGTTGCAGCTAATTCAACTGAAGCAACAGCATCTTGAAGTAGTGATTCTAAATCTGTAGAATATGAAGTTTGAGCACCTTCACCAACTTTTACAGAAAATTGAAGAGGAACATTATTTGCTGTTACAGTTGCAGTCATATTAATTACAATATCGACTTCACTTGTATTAACAACTTCAATTGTAGCAGAACCCTCAGATCCTGGAGCAATAAGTTTAGTTGTGCCATTAACATTTTTATTTCCTGCTGTAGTATTACCTTGATAAATATGAGCTAATTCAGTGCCAAATAAATTAATCTCTGCAGCTGTACCTGTAAATGTAGTTTTACCTTGTTTGAAATCTACATCAAATTTAGCAACTCTAGCACTATCAGTAACAGTTGCTGATGTTGTATATCTTGCCCATGCACTTGAAATGAAGCATGTAGCAACAAGTACTAATGCAGTACAAAATAAACCTAATTTAAACCATAAATTCTTTTTCATTTCATTTTCTCCTTTTATTTTTTAAAATTAATTTCTAAGTTTAGTTTTTATATCCAGAACTTAACTGGATAATTATATATTCACTACTTTCGTAGAAAATACCTATTTTATTCTTCTTTTTCTTTTTCAGCAGCTTCTCTTGCTGCTTTTTCAGCTTTTAGTTTTTGTAATTCAGCTTCTAGCTCAGCTGTTTTACTATCAGCTTGTAATTGAGCATTACGTTTTGCTACTACTAAATCATAACAAATTACAGCAGCAATTGGTACCCCAGCAAATATTACTATTCCATACCAATGTTGTAAGAAATCTACAAATGCTCCTACGCCACCAATTCTTGTTCCTGTGTACTCACCAATGACAAGTCCAGGATCAATACTAGGTGAATCCACGACATTATTATGAATACCATAAGTTCTTAAAATCCATCCACAGTCAGTTGAATATACAGTTGCTCTTTCCACTTTCGCAATTCTATGGACAACTACAGCCCATCCTTCACCAGTTGAACTTGGAGATTTAAAAGCAATTGTTTTACCAACTAATTGTTTATTTACTTCATCAATATCTGATGCTGTTTTTGTTTTTAAATATGATTCTATATCAGATTCACTGAAGAAAGCTAAATCATGCATATTGATTGGATCTTTATTTAACCAAACAAATGATGGATCCTTTAGTTCTTCTCTAGCATAACTTTCAATTGATTCAACATTTCCTTCATTAAGTTCCATAGATTCAGACATAATAACTAATGGTTTAACTCCAAATATAGATGGAACATCATCTTTATTGACAGCACTTTGAATTAGCATTATAGCATCTAACACAAGGATAGGTCCCATAATACATATTAAGACAATACCTACAATATTTAGAATTTTTTCAGTTTTAGTCAATGGTTTCTTTTCTTTAATAGTTTCATTATCACTCATATACTTCTCCTACTAACAAAACTACTGCATTTTTCCTTAATTTGGTAGGTAAAGGTATACCTTTA
>CAZDPJ010000052.1:0-2970 GCA_964507405.1 uncultured Staphylococcaceae bacterium | reverse complement strand
CGCGGCGCCGGGCAGATGCCCACGGCAAGCGCAGTGATGTCCGATGTGATCTACGCTTGCAAGGCGGGAGAACACAGATATATGACGTTCCAGAATATCAGCGGCGTTGCGGAAGGGACGACTATCGTAAAAGGATGGCCGTGCGCATTTTGTATCAGGCTGTTGGTGAAGGATCAGCCCGGCGTGTTGGCCGCGCTCGGCAATGTATTTGCAAAACATGAGATTTCTCTGAAGTCTTTGATCCAGCATGACGAGACTCGTGTGAACTGTGAAGAAGTGGCGATTACATTCGTGACCCATGAGGCGAATGAGCTGAATGTGAAAGAGGCGCTGAAAGAAATTGGCGAGCTTAGCATCGTGGAAAAGGTTTTGGGATTGATCCGCGTAGAAGACTGATCTCGAGTACAGAATTAACGGCGGATATGGCGAACAGATAAATGGAATAAAACGCAAGGATATAAGATGAAGCCGCATGGAGACGATCTCGATGCGGCTTCATTTTTTATGGCTGGAAGTCTGCAACATCTGTTTCAGCGGATGAGTATGGGTTCGGTTGCTCCATCGCGGGATCGCGCAATCCTTCGATCGCGCCGCCGGAAACCGCCCATAAGTAAAGGCTTGCGGTGGAACCGAACGGAGAGTATAAGGCGCGGTAATACTCGAATTGCGCCCGATCGATCGCATCAAGGCCATGCAGCATCCGCAGTCCCCGCAGAATACCAAGATCGCCGAAACTCAAAATATCGGGACGCTGTAAGGAAAAAATCATCAGCATTTCCGCAGTCCAGCGTCCTACGCCGTTTAAGGAACAAAGCCGGCTGATGACCGCTTCATCCTCCAGCGTGGAAATATCCGTAAGGTTGAGGTCGCCGGATACGATTTTTTCTGCGGCAGATCGGATATAGCTCGCTTTCCGCATGGAAATCCCCATTTGCTGTAAGCGCAAAGGCGATTCCCGCAGGATAAGCTCAGGCGAAACAGAACCATAGCTTGTTTTGAAACGCTCCCATATTGTTGCCTGCGCTTTGGTGGAAATTTGCTGCCCTATGATCGCATTTACCAAAGCTTCGAACAGATCGGGAATGACTTTCCTTTTAATCGCTCCAATATGGGAGATCGCTTCGCCAAGAGCGGGATCATTCCGCGATAAGTAAACGATAGCTTCCTCTGAATATGGAAAATAAGGCATGAAATCATTCCTCTTTCAGAATTAAAGCGATAAGATTTCGGCAAGCATGAGGATGCAGTCTTTTGCCGCAGAAACTTTCAAAACGCCATTTGCATTTGCGGCTAAAGCCGATTCGGAAGGAATCAGCCGGATACTGCTTTCGTCGCTGATGACGTCGGCCGCGCCTTTGCAACAATAAATAAGCAGATCGGCCTGCGAAAACGGCTTTTCAGAACTGCTCTGGACAGCGATATTCTGCACGGAGCCTGCGGTAAGCGCAACGGAACGCATCTGCCCATACGTTTTTCCCTTGCGCAGCATGAGGTTGAAATCCGTGCAGCGGCCTTGAGAATGCGTTGGCAATGCGCCGTCAAATTGATAGACGGAATACGGCGTGAGTTCCACATATGCGCCGTTATCATGCGAAAGCCGCATATTTCCGTTTATGGGCGCGATCCAACGCTGGTAATCGGGAAGCGGGGTAAAGATAGATTCATCCAAATCAACGCTGGCGGAACTGATACGCCAGAGAAAATCGCGGTTTGCATAGACGGCGTCTTTCGGCGCGATGGCGATTTGCGTGGTAGTACCGCCGGACCAGCGACTTGCGATATAGTCTTTGGCAAACAAATGAATCAGTTGCATCGTATGTTCCTCCTGTATGCGTTTTCCAGTAAGCTAAGATCAACGACGGGATGACTAAAACTATAAAAACACGGCATTGGCCGAAAAAAGTAAAAGGAAAGCCTTAAAGTAAAATACTTTAAGGCTTTATGGTGGGGATGGAGGGGCTCGAACCCCCGACCTCTTCGATGTGAGCGAAGCGCTCTAACCAGCTGGGCTACATCCCCAAGGCACAAACAATATTTTACTGCATTTGTTCCAGCATTGCAAGTGTTTTTTTAGCCTTTGCGAAAGAAACGCTTGATTGTTTTGCCTTGCGATATATTTTCAGTGATTTTTAAGCAATAATTCCCGGGCTCCGCCAACGAGATAGAGGCTTCCGGCTATGAGCGGGAGATTGTCTCGGCGGAGCCGAGCCTTCTCTTTCAATTCGGCAAGGCCAGCTTTGACAGAAGGGGACGGGGCGGCGGGGATTCCCGCCTGTTCCAGTATATTAGCAAGCTCGATAGCTTCAAACGCCCGGGGCGCGATCTGCACCGTGATGGCTTCCTTCGCGAATAGCGCAAGTTCTTTGAGAATACCGGCGACGTCTTTATCGCGCATTACGCTGATGAGTATCACAGGCCGCCTGCCCGGATAAAAATCATTAAGCGACATACGGAGCGTTCGCATTGCGTCGGGATTATGCGCGCCGTCCAGCAAAACGCCGTCGATCCATTCCAAACGTCCGGGCCAGCAGGTTTTTTCCAAACCTTCAAAAATCGCGCTATCGGGGACGGCATAGCCTAATTCGCGTAATTTTACGGCAGCTTCCCATGCGGTTGCGGCATTGAGCTGCTGGTGAACGCCGATCATGGAAAGGCGGATGCGATTCCCTTTATAGCGAAAGGATTGGTTGCGTTCTGTGATGATGCGTTCAGCAACGTCTGCGGCGTTTACAAACGTTAAGGGGCATCCGCAGGACGCAGCCTGACTGCGGACGATCTCGGCAGCTTCCGGCTGCTGGGGGTAACTTATTACGGGAACTCCGCGTTTCATGATACCGCACTTTTCCATCGCGATTTTTGCAAGCGTATCGCCCAGCAGTTCCATATGATCCATACTGATGGATGCTAAAATGGAAAGCTTCGTATCGACTGCGGTCACCGGATCCAACCGCCCGCCAAGCCCGGTTTCCA
>CAZDPJ010000051.1:0-3122 GCA_964507405.1 uncultured Staphylococcaceae bacterium | reverse complement strand
AAAATTAGAAGAATTAGATGTAAGTTATTTTAATACTTCTAATGTTACTAATATGCAAGCAATGTTTCAACAATGTAATAATTTAGCTAGTATCAATTTTGGTGAGAATTTTGACACTTCAAAAGTAACAACAATAGCAGGAATGTTTAATGGTTGTTCAGCATTAACAGAACTTGATTTAAAAGGATTTGATACCTCGAAAGTTGAAGATATGCGAGCAATGTTTCAAAACTGTAGTGCTTTAAAAAGTTTAGATTTAAGTGGTTTTGATACCTCGAATGTTACATTAATGAATCATATGTTTAATGGTTGTTCATCATTAACAGAATTAGATTTAAGTCATTTTGATACCTCAAAAGTTACTAGTATGCGAGCTATGTTTCAAAACTGTAGTTCCTTAACAAGTTTAAATTTAAGCAATTTTGATACCTCGAATGTAATTGATATGTCATATATGTTTGATAGTTGTGAGCAACTAGAAACTTTAAATGTAAGTAACTTTAATACATCGAATGTTACAAATATGTATTCTATGTTTTATGAAAATCAAAAGTTAATAAGCTTGGATTTAAGTAGTTTTAATACTAAAAAAGTGACAGATATGGGATTTATGTTTAGTGGTTGTACATCATTAGAGTCAATAAAATTTAGTAGTAATTTTGATACTTTAAATGTTACTGATATGGGAGCAATGTTCCAAGTTTGTAGTAGTTTAAAATCATTAGATTTAAGTAGTTTTAATACATCAAGTGCAACTTCTATGGGATATATGTTTTATGGCGCAAATAAGTTAAAAGAAATTGATTTTAGTAAAGCAGATTTTAACAGTGTAACAAATTCTGCTAATATGTTTAATGGTTGTTCAGCATTAACAACGATTAAAGTAAAAGATAGTGATGCGCAATCATTTATTAAAAATCTTACTAGTGCAAATGTAACAGTAGCAGGTCAATAATAGGTGTAAAATTTATTAAATAATATCAATAAAGAATCTAAAATAAAAAAAGCAAGAATTATCTTGTTTTTTTTCTATCTATTTTTACTGCATTTTCCACAATTATAGTTGCGCACTCATCAATATTTTCTATTAAATTAATAATTTTTTTTCTATCTTTTTTCATTAAAACAATTATTAAAATAGCTTTTTCTTTATCACAATTTTGAATATTAGTTATATTATAACCATTTTCTTTGATAGATGAAATAATATTATCTTTTTTATCTCTTTTTATAATAACTAGTAATAAATTATTACCTATTGCCATTTTTTCTTCGATAAAACTTCCTACGTATGAACCAAATGCTGAGCCTAAAGCGAAGGCAATAATTTTTAGAGGATCTTCTGTTATGTTTACAATAACTATTCCGGTAATACACATCCATACTATAGCAATTATTCCTTGTAAAATGGCTCCAAACAATTTTTTTCCATTAGCAATAACGATTATTCGAAGTGTTCCTAGAGCAAGTTCGATTGTTTTTGATATAAAAATAATAAAATAAAGTATAAAGTTCATAATTTCACCTAATAATAGTATGTAATAAAAATGTAAAAAAATGAAAAAATTGTGAAAAAATAATTTTTTAGCACTCATATATTGACAATGCTAACATATGCTAGTATAATGAAATTAGCATTCGAGATAAACGATTGCTAAAGAGGTGATTTATGATTAGCAATAGAAAGGAAACTTTACTTAGACTGATTGTTGAAGATTACATTAAAAGTGCAAGACCTATAAGTTCTAAATCACTTTGTAATATTATGAAGTGTTCTAGTGCAACAATTCGTAATGAAATGAGTGAATTAGAAGAATTAGGATTACTTGAAAAAACACATATATCTTCAGGAAGAGTACCTAGTGAAAAGGGTTATAGATATTATGTTGACCATTTGATGGAACCAAAAAAATTAAATGGTGAAGATATGTTGAAATTACAGACTGTTTTCCACAATAAAAATTTAGCATTAAGTGATGTTATTACAAAGAGTATGGAGATAATATCTGAACTTACTAATTATACTGCGGTGGTTTTAGGTAAATCATCCAAAGAAAATAAAGTTAGTAAATTAGAAGTAGTTCCGCTTAATGATAGACAGTTAATTGCGATTGTGGTAACTGATAAAGGATACGTAGAACATAAGAATATGTATTTAGAAGAACAGGTTTCACTAAATGAAATCAAACAAACAGTTGATTTGATTAACAAATTATTAGTAGGAACACCAATTGATGAAGTTAGTGTAGCGCTTGAATTTGAAATTAAACCGATCATATCTAGATATGTAAAACAACATGAAGCGTTATATAATGCTTTCTATAATGCTTTTGCTGATTTTAAGAATGACCAAAATTTTAAAATGGCTGGTACGAAGAATATATTGATGCAACCAGAATTTGATAATACCAATAGAATAAGAGAAATCATTAATAAATTTCATGACAAAGAATTAATAAATAATATTAAAGAAGAAGAAAATGGTATTAATGTTTATATTGGTAGTGAAAATGATTTAGATGATGATTTAACAGTTATTAAAACCAAGTATTCGATTGATGGAGAAGAAGGAACGATTGCTTTAATAGGTCCTAAACGTATGGAATATGATAGAGTAGTTTCACTTCTAAATTACATCAAGGAAAATTGCAAGTAGGAGGTTAAAATGGATAAAGAAAAATGTGAATGTGAAAAAAATCATGATGAAAAATGTACTTGTGATGAAAATTGTGCATGTCATGAAAATAAAAAGAATAAACGTAAAGATGAAATAAATAAATTAAAAGAAGAAAATAAAAAGTTGGAACAAGAAGTGTTATTAGCTAAAGCTGATTTGATAAATTATCGAAAAAGAAAAGATGAAGAAATTATGCGAATGCTAAAATTTGCAAATGAAGATTTAGTAAAAGAACTTCTTCCAACAATTGATAATTTTGAAAGAGCAATAAAAATGGATGATGATGATTTGACTGATGAAGTTTCTAAGTTTCTAGAAGGATTTAAAATGATTTATTGTAATTTAGTAAATTCGATGGGGAAATATGATGTTAAAGCTATTGATGGGATAAATAAACCATTTGATCCAACTTATCATCAAGCTGTTATGACTGAAAAAAGAGAAG
>CAZDPJ010000050.1:0-3316 GCA_964507405.1 uncultured Staphylococcaceae bacterium | reverse complement strand
ATTAAATGATAGCATAAATTATTGGAGCTTTCAACAAAAACATTTATTTACTGGGCTAATTTCCAGTTTTTTATTTGTTGCATTTGATATTACAATTCACCATGTAGTTTTTTAAAGGTAATTTGCTTTTTAAAAATTAACGAATATGATATAATAAATTAGTTTAATAATTATTAGGAGGCAAAATTATGTCAAAATGTTATATTACAACCCCAATTTATTATTCAAGTGGTAGTGTTCATATTGGTAATAGTTATACAACTGTCGCATGTGATGCACTTGCTAGATATAGTCGTGCTATGAATCGTGATACATTCTACTTAACTGGTATGGATGAACATGGATTAAAGATTGCTGAAGCGGCATCTAAAGCAGGAATTTCTCCTCAAAATTTTGTTGATAATATTGCTTCAAATACGTTAGAACTTTGGAAAAATATTAAAATATCTAATGATTATTTTATTAGAACAACCGATAAAAATCATGAAGAGGCAGTACAAAAAATATTTGAAAAATTACTTGCATCAGGTGATATCTACTTAGGATCATATCAAGGAAACTATTGTGTTTCATGTGAAGCATATTTTCCTAAAAGTCAATTAGGGGAAAATGATACATGCCCTGATTGTGGTAAACCTACTAAGCTTGTATCTGAAGAATGTTATTTCTTAAATTTAAAGAAATATGAAAAAAGATTATTAGAATTTATTGAAAATAATCCTGACTTTATTAAACCAGATACTAGAAGAAATGAAGTAATTTCTTTTATCAAGAGTGGACTTGAAGATTTATGCGTTAGTAGAACTTCATTTACTTGGGGAGTTAAAGTAAAAAGTAATCCTAAACATGTAATTTATGTATGGATTGATGCATTAAGTAATTATTTAACTGCTTTAGGTTATATGCAAGAAAATGATGAATTATATCAAAAATATTGGGTTAATAATGATCGTATTTATCAAGTAGTAGGCAAAGATATATTAAGATTCCACGCGGTGTATTGGCCAATTCTTTTAATGGCACTAGATGTTCCTGTTAATTATCGCCTATATGTCCATGGTTGGATTTTAAATAGAGATGGAAAGATGTCTAAGTCTAAGGGAAATATGGTATATCCAATGGATATTGTTAATCAATATGGAGTAGATGCACTTCGCTTTTACTTAACTAAAGAGCTACCACTTGGTAATGATGGCTTATTTAGTTATGAACGTTTTATTGAAAGATATAATAATAGTCTTGCGAATGACTTAGGAAATTTAGTTAGTCGTACTGTATCAATGGTTGAAAAATATTTTAATGGTGTTGTGCCAAATTATGTAAGCACAGTTAATGAATATGATAAATCTTTAGAAGAAGTATGTGAAAACAGTATTAAATCATATAAAAAACATATGGATGAATTTGAATTGCAAGATGCACTTGAGGATGCATGGGAAATAATCAAACGTGCTAATAAATATATTGATGAAACAACTCCATGGACTTTAAGTAAAGATGAAACTAAAAAAGAAATACTTGCAAGTGTAATGTATCATTTAGTAGAAGCATTAAGAGTTACATCAATATTAGTATCTCCTTGTCTTGTGGAAAGCGCTCCTAAAATATTATATAGTTTAGGTATTAGTGATGAAAAACTTGATATTGAAAATTTAAAGGTTGGAAAAGTCTATAATGATATTTCTGTAAATAAAATTGAACCATTATTTAGAAGGCTAGACGCAAAAGTAGAACTTGAAAAAATAAATCATCCAAAAGAAGAACCAGTTAAAAAGGTATCTAATGAAATTTCAATTGATGACTTTGGGAAAGTTGAATTAAAAATTGGTGAAGTCATTTCATCAAAACGTCATGAAAATGCTGATAAATTATTAGTTTCACAAATTAAAATAGGTGATGAAGTAAGACAAATTGTATCAGGAATAGCTAAATACTATGAACCTGAACAATTAATCGGTAAAAAAGTTGTAGTTGTGACTAATTTAAAACCTGTAAAAATAAGAGGAGTTGAATCATTTGGAATGGTTCTTTGTGCATCTAGTGGTGATAAGTTAGAAGTATTAGAAGTAAAAGATGTGCCACATGGCTCAGAAGTTCGTTAAGAAGAAATAAAAGAACTAAATGTTATAATCGGGGGCTAATATGAAATCAAAAAAGAACAATCTAGTTCCACTTCAAGAAATAAATGCTGCAGAAATTGAAAATGAAGAATTTATAAGAAAAGAAAATTTCAAAAGGAATATTAAATCCTATCTTTTAGTAATAGTTGGTACCATAATTTATTCGTTCGGAATTGTATGGTTTTTACAACTTGGAGGCTTTTTCTCCAGTGGAATTGCGGGGATATCGCAATTAATTGTTAAACTTCCAACATTATGGGGTAAACCTAGTTTACAAAAATATTTAGGTTTACTTATAGGTTTAATAAATACTCCACTAATAATTTTTAGTTGGCGTGGAGTTAGTAAAAGATATGCTGTACTTACTGTAATATCTGTTGTCATTCAAACTACTATGACTAGTATCCTTACTAGTTTTACTAATAGTCCTTTAATACCTTTATTAATTGAAGATGGAAAAGGAATGGGAATAATTGAAGCAATTCAAACAGGAAATCTTGATATATTTACCACTTCTCCAATTATGGAAGACCCAGTTCGTTTTCAACAAATTCAAGCTAGTATGGATACAGGAACAAAAATTCTACTTGCCTTATGTGGTGGTGGAATTACTGGTGTTGGTATGGCAATGTGCTTAAAATCAGGTGGATCAAGCGGAGGAATGGATATTGTCGCATGCTATTTACAAAAGAAAAAACGAATAGCATTTACAAGATATTCATCAATTTGTGATTCTTTAATTGTTTTAAGCGCAAGCATATTTAGTGTGGAAAATGTTTTATACACTTTAATCAGACTTGTTACAGCATTAAAAGTAATAGATACTATTTATACTAGTTATAAAATTGCTAGATTAGAAATAATAACTTCAAAAGGACCTGAAGTAAGAGATGCATTAATCAAGAAATTCCATCATGGTATTACTGTATTTGAAGCTGTTGGTGGTTATTCTTTATCGGAAAGAAAGGTATTAGAAATATATGTTTCTTCTTATGAAATTCATGAGTATTTAAGATATATTCATAGTATTGATCCTTTTGCCTTTGTTAGTGTAACGAAGAGTAAAATAATTAATGGTAATTATATTCAAAAGACAATTATTTAAAAATAATCACATAGAAAAATAAAGTAGGCTTAAGAAAGCTAAATTGTAATTAGAAGTGCAACAAAAATTATAAGGTTAAATATCTAGTAAT
>CAZDPJ010000049.1:754-3356 GCA_964507405.1 uncultured Staphylococcaceae bacterium | reverse complement strand
TCGTGGTTCTGTTATGAACCCTAATGACCATCCACATGGTGGTGGTGAAGGTAGAACCAGTATTGGTAGACCTGGACCATCTACTCCATGGGGTAAACCGGCATTAGGTCTCAAGACTAGAAAGAAGAATAAGCAGTCTAACAAGATGATAATTAGAACAAGAGACGGTAAGAACGTTAAGTAAGGAGGTAACATATGGCTCGTTCATTAAAAAAAGGACCATTTGCAGATGATTATTTGTTAAAGAAGATTGATGCTTTAAATGCAGCAAATGACAAGCAGGTTATTAAGACCTGGTCACGTCGTTCAACTATCTTCCCTTCATTTGTAGGTCATACAATAGCAGTATACGATGGAAGAAAGCATGTACCTGTATATGTAACTGAGGATATGGTTGGACATAAGCTCGGTGAGTTCGTTGCAACAAGAACATACAGAGGACATGGCAAGGATGAGAAGAAAGGTAAGAAGAGATAATTCGAAAGGAGGACACATTCATGGCAAAAGGACATAGATCCCAGATAAAGAGACTCAGAAATGAGAATAAGGATACAAGACCAAAGGCTACAGTATCATATGCAAGAATTTCTGTAACAAAGGCTTGTTTCGTATTAGATGCGATTAGAGGCAAGGATGTAACTTCAGCACTCGGTATCCTCGCTTACAACAACAGATATGCATCAAAGGTAATCGAGAAGTTATTAAAGTCTGCTATCGCTAACGCAGAGAATAACAATGGTATGAAGGTTGAGGATCTTTACATTGCAGAGTGTTATGCAAATAAAGGACCAACAATGAAGAGAATTCAGCCAAGAGCACAGGGTAGAGCTTACAGAATTGAGAAGAGAACAAGCCACATCACAATTGTGCTTGATGAAAGATAGGAGGTAAACAATGGGACAGAAAGTTAATCCACATGGTTTAAGAGTCGGAATCATCAAGGATTGGGATTCAAAGTGGTACGCTGATACTAAGAACGGCGAGTTCGCAGACAACCTTGTTGAGGACTATAAGATTAGAGAGTTTTTAAAGAAAGAACTTTTCTCTGCAAATATCTCTAAGATTGAGATTGAAAGAACAACTGACAGAGTTAAGGTAAGTGTATATACAGCTAAGCCTGGTGTTGTAATCGGTAAGGGCGGAGCAGGTATTGAGAAGATTAAGGCTAAGGTTCAGAAGCTCACTTCTAAGAAGCTTATCATTGATATCAAAGAAATCAAGAAGCCTGATCTCGATGCTCAGTTAGTAGCTGAGAACATTGCAGCACAGTTAGAGAACCGTATTTCATTCAGAAGAGCTATGAAGTCATGTATGGGAAGAACCATGAAGGCTGGAGCTCTTGGTATCAAGACAGCATGTTCAGGAAGACTTGGTGGTGCTGATATGGCAAGAACAGAGTTCTACAGCGAGGGAACAATTCCTCTTCAGACTCTTCGTGCTGATATCGACTACGGTTTTGCTGAGGCAGATACAACTTACGGTAAAGTTGGTGTTAAGACATGGATTTACCATGGCGAAGTACTTCCTACTAAGGGAAATAAGGAAGGGAGCGATAAATAATGTTAATGCCTAAAAGAGTAAAGCGTCGTAAGCAGTTCAGAGGTTCTATGGCAGGTAAGGCGCTTAGAGGAAATAAAATTACTAACGGTGAATATGGTATCGTGGCTATGGAGCCGGCATGGATTAAGTCTAATCAGATAGAGGCTGCCCGTATCGCTATGACACGTTATGTAAAGCGTAATGGTAAGGTTTGGATAAAGATTTTCCCTGATAAGCCTGTAACAGCTAAGCCGGCTGAAACTCGTATGGGTTCAGGTAAGGGAACACTTGAGTACTGGGTAGCAGTAGTTAAGCCGGGAAGAGTTATGTTTGAGATTGCCGGTGTACCTGAGGAGACTGCAAGAGAAGCTCTTCGTCTTGCTACTCACAAGTTACCTGTAAAGTGTAAGATCGTTTCAAAAGCAGATTTAGAGGAGGTATAATAGCAGTGAAGCTTAAGGATTATAAGAACGAATTAAATTCAAAATCTGTTGAAGAGTTACAGAGCGATTTAGTAGCTGCTAAGAAGGAATTATTCAACTTGAGATTCCAGAATGCCACTAATCAGCTTGAAAACACAAGCAGAATTAAAGATGTAAGAAAGAACATCGCAAGAATACAGACAGTTATAGCTGAGAAAGCTAATTAATTATCGTAATAGGAGGAAATTGTCGTGGAAAGAAATTTAAGAAAAACACGTGTAGGTATTGTTACAAGTGATAAAATGGACAAGACAATCGTTGTATCAATCGTAGATAATGTTAAGCATCCTCTTTACGGTAAGATTGTAAAGAGAACTTACAAGCTTAAGGCTCATGATGAGAATAATGAGTGTAGAATTGGCGATAGAGTAAAAGTTATGGAGACAAGACCTTTATCAAAGGATAAGAGATGGAGACTTGTTGAAATAGTTGAGAAGGCTAAATAAGGAGGCGTAAACAATGGTTCAGCAGGAAAGTAGACTTAGAGTTGCTGATAACACTGGAGCTAAGGAAATCCTTTGCATCAGAGTTTTAGGCGGTTCAAACAGAAGATATGCAAATATCGGTGATATCATCGTTGC
>CAZDPJ010000049.1:0-744 GCA_964507405.1 uncultured Staphylococcaceae bacterium | reverse complement strand
AGATGCAACACCAGGCGGAGTTGTAAAGAAAGGTGACGTTGTTAAGGCTGTAGTAGTTCGTTCAAAGAAGGGTGCTCGTCGTAAAGACGGTTCATATATCAAGTTCGATGAGAACGCAGCAGTTATTATAAAGGATGATGGTAATCCAAGAGGAACTCGTATTTTTGGACCTGTAGCCAGAGAGCTCAGAGATAAGAAGTTCATGAAGATAGTTTCACTTGCACCAGAAGTATTATAGGAGGTAAAGACTGTGGCAACAATGAAAATCAAAAAAGACGATCTTGTTAAAGTAATTGCCGGAAAAGATAAAGGCAAAGAAGGTAAAGAATTAGCAGTTGATACTAAGAATAATACTGTATTAGTTGAAGGTGTTAATATAGTTCACAAACACAGCAAGCCAAGCATGCAGAATCAGGCTGGCGGAATTATAGAGAAAGAAGCTCCTATCGATTTATCTAACGTTATGTACCTTTACAAGGGTAAGCCGGTTAGAATAGGTTTCTCCGGTGAGAAAAAGGATAAGGTTAGAGTAGCAAAAGTTGACGGTAAGACAGTAGCTATCGATTAGTGAGTGAAGGAAGGAGGCACAGGAACTTGAGCAGACTTAAAGAAATGTATAGCAACGAAATTAAAGATGCTATGATGAAAAAGTTCGGATATAAAAATGTTATGCAGATACCAAAGCTTGAGAAGATTGTTATCAACATGGGCGTTGGTGAAGCAAGAGAAAATGCAAAAGTGTTA
>CAZDPJ010000048.1:0-3449 GCA_964507405.1 uncultured Staphylococcaceae bacterium | reverse complement strand
CCCTTGGTTCGCTGCCCCGTTCTTTTGGCAAGCTGGCGATCAAGAACCGTGGCTCCGACATCACCAACCGCATTTAGTGCTGTCATCCCAATATTGGGAGTCACATTTCGAGCCATTGTTTTGAGATTCAAAAGCATAGAAGTGAGCTGATATTGGCGAACATTCTGCCAGCCGGTAGAATGTACTATATCCAAAGCCGCCTCCTCGGACATTCGATTCAAGGCATCCACCACATAATCGGCACCATGCTTCTCCATAGCAGCTTCCAGGCGCGTAATGGTCTTATCATCAAGAAATTCGCTCTCAATGGGTACATTGGGATCGTTTGCGATTTCCTCGGCAAGATAAGAAAGATCAAGGATTTTCTCAGCAGTCCCTTCATCCATCATGGGAACACCAAGGTATTCATAAAAAAGACGACCCGATTCCGGATCGTCAAATACTCCTAAGTTATTGCCTTCTCTGAGCTTTTGAATAAAGGATTGGCCGCGACCATTAAAAGACCTGCCCGATGCAACATCCTTCGCAAGGTTCTGGAACACCTTGTCTCGATATCGACGCACACGCTCACTGATCTCATCGTGAATATCTACGGTCAAATCAAGAAGCTCATCGGAAGATAATTTATTTTCAAAACGAGCTTCCGCATATTCCACAAGAGAAGCTGTAACCTCACACGCATTACCATCTCGAATTGCCTTGCTCAAATCAATTTCGTTGGCTTTCAGTCCCTCTGCAAGGATTTTCTTGGCAGTTACGACATGAGGATTGTTTTTTCTCTGACGGGTGTTACGGAGATAAATGTATTTATCTTCCGCTCCCGATTTCCTTCGCATTTCGTCTACCTTTTTGGCAAGGATAGCGCTTGTGTTACGAGCGGGCTTGGAATCTGCCGAGGTGGGCTCATTGGCAAATTCCTCAATAATCTTGGGCAGCTCTTGAGCGACGGCGTTTTCCGCTTTTGCCCTCACTTCAACACCGTCATACCCTGTATTTTTCCGTGCCTGCTGACGAAGGGCAGCGTGTAAATGCACAAGTCGCCCCTCGGGAGTCAGCTTTCGGAGCTGAGAGTAGGCTTGTACGCCACGACCCAATTCCGTGCCGAGAACACTGTTTGCTGTCAACATTCGTAAGGCGGTATCAAGATCGCCATCATTTACAGCTTCCACATACACATCAAGCCCTTTGGTCACGAGATCCTTGAGCTTTAGATGATTTCCGGCAACAGAGGTCGATTCCGTGACAAACTCATTTGCCGCCTGTTCAAGAGTTTTTCCTTCCAGATCACGCCCTGCATTTTCCTGTGCCTGAGCATCAGAATAAACGCCACGGCGCAAGGGAGAGCCTTCCCTGCTTGCCTCGTCAAGAATCGCCTGTGCCATTCCGTCATTTCCCCGCTCCGCTTCACGAGTAAAGGCGGTTTGCGCATGACCTCGGTCGATAGCTCCGTTTTGATCTTCGGGCTGAACCACAGGAGCTTCGGCTTGAGGAGTATTTCTTTTGCCGATCTCCGCAGCGTATTGCTGTGCCGCTTCGTAATCGGAAAATTTCGGCAGGCGATGCACCTCTTCCGCAGACCAGAAATGCGGCTCTGCGCTATCCCCCACGGCCATAAAAACAACATCCGGCGGCGCATAGGGATTACCGCCGGGAACATCGAAATTCTCGGCATCAAATTCCATCCAGGCCACGGGAACCATGCCCGACTGCGCATACAGGTTGACGAGGTTTTTGGCGCTATACTCCCCGTCCGGTCTATATTGAGCATAACAATCAAGGTGGGTACCACCATTTTTAACAGCAGTTTCGATCAAAGTAGGGGTCATTTTGCGAACAGGATTGTTTTTATTGTTAAACACCCCGACAATATTACCATCATTCTGAACAGCAACGCCCGCCATTTCATTGGAAGAGAGAAACACCCTTGCTCCGGCAAGCTCCTCCGGAGACTGAGAATCCACCATTCCGCCTAAACTGCTTGACGCCTTGGATTCATCAAGGGCAGCGCTGAATCGTGAAATTTCACCGGGAGAAACCTCCTGCATATCCCCATAAGAAAACCTATGCTCATTTGCGTAGGCATTTCCTGCATTTACATCAGGAGAAAAGATAGGGCGATCTCCCGTTCTGAGGCTCCTCCCTGCCGATCCCGCACGATCGCTTCCAGATCCCACGGGTCGCTGATTTTCTCCATGTTGAGTTCCAGCCAATCCAACATCTGTTCTTCCGTCAGCTGCCCCCAGTTGGGGGGCATTTCCGTCCGCCCGATATTGATTGCCATCCACTCCTGCTTCTGTTCTTCCGTCATCTGCTTCCATCCTTTCGGCAAGCTGGTTATCATTGATAGTCCCTCCTATGGTCTTTTTACCATTATTAGACCTGCGGCTCAGCTGATTTGCAAGTGTCGCAGAAGAACTTCCCATGCTCGGATTGCGAACCGTACCAACGGCACCACCAATAGCGCCCAAAGCGGCGCCAATCACTGCGGATTCCACAGATCGTCCGAGATTAAATACCCCGTCATTCCAGTTTCCATCGGCATCTTTTCCCTGAGAATAGAGGGGAACATCCTTTCCATAGAGAGTCTTCGACCAGTTTTCCCAAGGCTGCTGCAAAGGCTCTTCCACGGCTTCCTGAGCACTGGCAGAAGCAATCCGTTTCAAAGTGCCGGCTGTAGTAGGATTATTAAAGGCGCGCTCTGGGCCGCCCAATGCCTCTGTATACGCCTGCACGGTAGCATAGATATCCGCAGCCTTGGCCGCAGTCTCAACATCTGCACCCCATTTTCTCGCTTCGTCATAACGATTGCCACGATAAGCCGATACATTGGACATCAAAGACCACGGATTGCGCAAGGGATTCGAGAGAATATTAATAGCCTTGTTCGCAGCCTTCACGCCGGTACGAATCTCACCACTCACCCCAGGCAAGGCCATCATGCCAAGGTCAGCGATAAGGCGACCGCCGCCATGAATCAATGTGGAATAAAAATTTTGCGACCGATCATCAGACCAATATTTTTCACTTTCCTTATTGTAGAAATCTTCGTACTTCTTGATGGCATTGTTCGTCCAACCGCCATCAAGGTCATACTTCTTCACGGTGCCGGAATTTTGGGCAGAGACCATCCCCGGCGTTACCCTGCCGATATTTTTATTTATACCGGCATTGTAGCGTTCCATATTGGCTTTGCGGTCTTTAATCCAATCGCTTGCCAGGCTCCCGGCACCAAGGAAAAAACCACGAGCATGATAAGTTGCATCATTTCGTGGATCATTGGTGTCCAACACCTGCATCCCTCGGATGGCAGGCGCATAAACAGCATTACCTCTGTAGCTGTACATAGGCTTGCTGCTTTTTCGGGACAAAGCAGCTGTATGCTCCTTCAAGCTATTGTCCTTGCTCGCAGACGAGCTTCGGGGCTGTTGAACCCCTTTGATCTTTGCTTT
>CAZDPJ010000047.1:0-3624 GCA_964507405.1 uncultured Staphylococcaceae bacterium | reverse complement strand
AAATAATTATGCTTATGTTTCATAAATTTTTTGTAAAAATGCAAAGTTATTGACAGAATTTTATAATATTGTTGTATATTATATTATTATCAAAGTTCTAAATATATTTTGTCTTATTTTTATTACCATAAAATCCTATTTCCTCCCCAAAAAAAAGATGAAATAATGAGTTTACTCTCATTCTTCATCTTTTTATTATTATCTAATATTCAAAAAATTTAAAATCAAATATTATCTATAAATAATTAATTAATTTATATGAATTTTTATTACATATAAATTATCATCATTCATTGATTTTTTTCCAAACATAACTTGCAATAATTTATTTTCCTCTAAATCCCACTCATACCAAATAGCTCCAGACCCAAAAGATCTTTGTGGTTTACCAATTAATGAAACAACTTCGTCAAATGACATATTTTCACTAATAAGAATTGCATTTTCAATATCATTTTTTTTATCACTAGTTTCACATTTATCATCTACAACATATGACTCATCAATAGGTAATATTCTAATGTCATAAATATAATTAGGCGATGATAAAAATACTCTTACTATATTGTTGTTTAAATAAAAATCAAGAGAACTTAATCCAAAAGTTGTAGATAATTTAGGAATTCCAATTATTTTAACAACATCCATTGGAGACATTCCAACATTAATTTGCGTTATTAACTCATCTTCATAGTCAATTTTCTCGTAAACATAACAATCAGTTATTGACTTATAATCTTCTCCGAACATTACAGCAACACAAATATCTTTTTCATATTCGAAAAAAGCATATGCTCTATACAGAAAAATATTATAATTTTCAAATGACTTTAAAAACTCCTCACTTGACATTTCTAATATTATATTACTTAATATTGTCAGTTCATTATCTTTATCTTCATCTACTATTTTGGTAACATTATTAAGTGGATTTATTTCCTCATTTTTAGATTTTTGTAAAATAGTATTAACATTATCATTATTTTTTTCAATATATTTATTTGTATTACTACACCCAACTAACATAGTTAAAATAATAAAAAATAAAATCATAATTATTTTTTTCATTAATTCACCTCCTCATATAAGCACTGAATACTTATTGCTATATTAGAGCCATTAATAGTATTCATAAATTGAACTTTATAAGTTTGACCATTAAAATGATACTCATATATTAATAACCCAGAAGTAAAAATTCTAGTAGGTTCACCTAAAATTTGTCCTACTTCGTCAAAAGTTAATCCTTCAGTTAAGTCATCAATTGTTAATGAATTATTTATACTATATGTACTTAACAAACTAGAAGTCATTGTTGAATTCATAGGTACCATATTATTTATTGGAGTAACTTGAAAGAATTTTATTCCATCATTATAATTTCCTCCACCAATATTTGAATAATCTTTATCACAAGTTTCGGGATCATATATTATGTTGTCAGAAGCATCTAAATTAGTAACTGGTAACCAAGCTAACTTATGAGACCATGTACCATCAGTATTTTGTCTATACCAATGATAATCAATTCCATTATCAATAACTAAAGCAACTTTATATGTGCCAGGAGCACATTTGGTATACTTGCTAATCTCAACAAAAGAAAAGTTTAATTCTTCAGCATCTAATTGAACTCTTGAAACAACAGCATTCATAGTAACATCTTCTTGTTCTAATTTTCTCAATTGATGTTCTGGTTTTGTGTCGTCATATGGTTCTAAAGCAAAACCAGGTTGCATATACGATAATATATTTGTATTTGGATATAATTGTGTATTAAATGCATATGCATAACAATTAGTATTATACTGCACTGGCCAGTAATTCCATAATTCTGGCTCATATTCAATTTCATATCCTGATGTAGGTAAAATTGAATAAACACTTACTCTAATTTTAACTTTTGGATTATAATTATATGTACCAACAATTTCAACTGTTGTTCCTAATGCACTATTATTTGCATATATTCTTCCCCAGCCATCAACAGAAACATAACTTGCTGACGACCAACTATAATACTGTAACAAATTTATAGGAACATCAACATCAGACAAATCTATATATGTGTATCTTGTTGGAGTTACTGTCATATTTACACAAATATCAATAGGATCAGATGAATAAGTACTATTATCATTTTCAACAACAAACTCTTTTACATAGCACTTTGACATATCGTTTTTATATACTGCCATAACTTTTACAGTTTCTTGCGTAGTACTAATTGGTAAAGCAAGTACAGTTCCATAATCAGTAATTATAGCTACATCTTCATCACTTGAATACCAATAATAATCAAGTCTAGATAATGAAGGAGCAGAAGAATCTAGATAAATTAATCTAGTAAATCCTTCAGTAATATTATTTTGTCTATAACTACGATTATACCATATTATATCTTCCTCCTCAACTGTAATTTGGCTTCCACAATTAGTTGCATGATCAGGATCAGGAACCAATACACCACTTCCATATCCGGTAATATTTCTAGTTAATGAAATATCAATCTCATTGTTATTAGATAATCCAAAATAAGCTATACAATATGTTCCTTCTATTAAATTTACATTAGTAGAATAATCATCATATATTAATTGATTAATTCTACTTTCTATCAATTCTTCACTATTTGCTGAATTAATTTTAAAAATTACAATTCTTAGAGCAGATGGTTGTTCATTATCAAGTAAAACATTTAAATTAAATTGAGTTGCTTGCTTAATAGTAAATTGAGTTGCTCCTTCAACACCTGAAGAATTATCTATAAATGTTGTTGTAAATTCTTCTGAAGCAGAATAATTAAAATTATCCAAACTTGTAGTTGAATTAACTACACTAATATTTAATTGTAATTTAGTAATATTAGTCATATTATAATTGATTTCAACATAATAACTACCACTTGATTCTAAAAATACATATAAAAAACTTGAATTTTCACTATTTATAGCATATGTATCAAAACCTGTAATATCTAATTTTTCTACTAATCGATAATCAGAATTTTTAATTGATATAGCGCCATTGGGATATGTTACAGTTTGATTACTTGTAGCAGTTAATGTAACTTTCAAAAATCTTGCACCATAATTCGTAAACTTAAATACACCAAAATTGTTTTCCATTTCATCTGTAATATCATTATTAGTATTTGTATATACAGTTTTGTAATCAGTAGGAACAACAGTAGCTGCAAATATAGATATATTAGATAAAATTAAAGTAAAGCACACTGACACAATTACTAGAATCAAACACTTTTTAATTAAATTTTTCATTTTATTCTCCTTTCTTTTATATCAATAAATTGTTATAGCTATTTTAATATAAAAGAACACTTTCCAAGATAATCACCATATTAAATAAATAAACTTTTAACATAAGTAACACCTCCAATTAATTATATTGTATGTTATAAATGCAAAAAACTCCCTTATTTCTAAGAGAGTTACTTTTGATTTTATTAAAATATCCAACTTTAAGGTAATCTATTTAACTATCTTAGAGTATGAGTTTTCCCACACTATTATTATATCAAACATTACCATAATATGTCAACTAATCTGATTAACATATGAATTTTACAAAATAACTATGCTTATAATATAATGATACAAAAAG
>CAZDPJ010000046.1:316-3807 GCA_964507405.1 uncultured Staphylococcaceae bacterium | reverse complement strand
GAGCATGTTTATATCATGGAGGAGAACTCGGTCAATGCTATATACATGTGCAGGAGAAAGACTATATGGATAGGATCCTCAATGTGATGATAGAATCGTATCTATTGCGAGAGACGCTATAATCAGAGGAAGAAGCTGGGAAGATGAGGTGAGCAGAGCAAGCTGGTTTCAAACGTAGGAGAGAAAAGTAGCTTCTTGGATACGGGGTTGGGCAGATATCTTGTGGGAATGACAGATAGCTTTCAGTGTCATCATAGGATTATCACAAGAGCGTAGGTATAATCAGATGGCAAAGTGGGGAGGATAGGAGTGAAGATATATATATGCTGATTTGATGAGAGAAGCGAGTTAGGTAAGACGAAAATGTAAAGAAGGTTGGCTATACAATCGATTTACTATTTGTTGCAGGTTGTATAGTGGGATGTGGGTATGATATTTCTCGTAGTTTATTAAGGTTAGGTGATGTAGTGATAATACAAAAAGAGCACAGCATAAGCTGTGCTCTTTTAAGTCAGATTATCTTATTTCTTTTTACCGTTTTTATAGGATTCAGCCAATACTTGGATTGGGTGGAATACTACTTGCGGCAAGTTGTTCTGAATCAAACCGTCAGTGATGTGCATACGGCAAGACGGGCAAGAAGCTGTTACATAGTCAGCATTCGTTGCTTTGATGTTTGCACATTTTCTGTCGTTGATTTTACGCGAAAGTTCATAATGTGCTAAGCTGAAGGAACCGCCGGATCCGCAGCAACGATCATGTTCTTTCATTTCAACGAATTTAACGCCAGGAATCGATTTCAAAATTTCGCGTGGTTGCTGCGTAATTTTGATACCGCGAACCATATGGCAAGGGTCATGCATAGTAATCGTTTTGTTTACCGGACCCATGATATCTTTGCGGTAGCCGATTTCAACGAGGAGTTCGCTGATTTCGCGTACTTTTTTGGAGAGTTTTTCTGCGCGAGCTTTCCAAGCAGGATCTTTTTCGAGCCATTTCGGATAATCTTTGAGTGCTTCTACGCAGGAACCGCAAGCACCGATTACATAGTCAACGTCAAAACGTTCGAATTCTTCGATTGTTTTGCGAGCCATTTCGTTAGCGAGGTCGAAGTCGCCCGAAACGTGAACCGGCGTTGCACAGCAGTGCTGTTTGCCAGGAATAACAACTTCGATGTCGTTTGCTTTGAGGACGTCGATAACTGCTGTACCCATGTCAGTGTACATGTAGTTGATTGTACAACCCGTGAAGAAAGCAACGCGAAGTTTTGCATTCGGTACGCTGATTACTTCAGGATACTGGCTACGAAGCGGGGAGGAAGCGAGCGGTGCAGTAGCACGATTCGGATCCATACCGGGCATCGGGAGACGGGATTTAGCCGCCATTTTGCCAGGAACTTTTTTGAACGTCAAGCCGCCGAACGTACCGCCCATTTTGAGTGCGAAGTCAAAGAGCTGACGGTTACGGAGAAGACGGAATACATTCTTTTTAATCGGGTGGAGACCGCGAACTTTGATTGCTGCTTCACGACCGCGAAGAATGAGGTCATCAGCATGAACGCCGCACGGACAAGCTGCCGCACACGATTTACAGTTGAGACAGTGAGCCATAACCGAGTCAAACGCACCGGAAATCGGAAGTTTGCCAGTCAAGACAGCCTGCATCAAAGAGATTTTACCACGAGCAACAGAATGTTCTTTGCGAGTTTCTCTATAAACCGGGCATACTGCTTGGCAGTTACCACATTTCATACAATTGGCTAATGCATCATCAATGTCACGGAGAAGCGTTGCGTCATGGGCATTGATGGCTTCACGAGTAAGTTCTTTTGCCATAACTTAACACTCCCCTAACAGTTTACCAGGATTCAAGATGAGGTTCGGGTCCAAAGCGCGTTTAACGGCTTTCATAGCTTCCATACCTGCTTTACCGTGCTGATATTCCATCCAAGGCAATTTACCAAGGCCGATACCATGTTCGCCGGAAAGCGTACCGCCGAGTTCAACTGCACCGCGGAACATTTCGTCCATTGCAGCGAAAACGCGTTTCATTTCTTCTTCATCGCGAAGGTCGCAAACGATCGTCGGATGCATGTTACCGTCGCCGGCATGACCGAACGTACCAATCGTTACATTGTGTTTTTTGGAGATTTCTTCAACTTTCGTAAGGAAAGCAGGAATTTTGCTGCGCGGAACAGTTGCATCTTCTACATACGTAGTCGGGCGGAGTTTTGCGAGGCAAGGAAGTGCCATACGACGAGCCGTCCAGAGCTGTTCTTTGTGTTCAGGCGATTTAGCGAGCTGAACTTCACCGTTGTTTTCTGCGAGGACTTTCTGCAAGCGTTTTGCTTCGTCTTCAACAACGATCGGGTTACCGTCAACTGTGCAGAGGAGGATAGCCGCTGCATCAACCGGAAGACCTACATGCATGAAGTCTTCAACTACGCGAATCGTTTTGTTATCGAGAATTTCGAGTGTAGCCGGAATGATTTTTGCTGCGATGATACCAGCAACTGCGTTACCTGCATCTTCGAGCGTTTTGAAAGTAGCGATCATGCTCTTATCTGCTTCCGGTTTCGGAACGAGTTTGAGGTATGCTTTCGTGATTACGCCGAGCGTACCTTCAGCACCCGTAAAGAGTTTCGTCATGTCATAGCCGGATACGTCTTTAACGTTTTTACCACCCGTGTGGATGATTTCACCGTTTGTCAAAACGACTTCGAGACCCTGTACATAGTTTTTCGTGATACCGTATTTCAGACCGCGGAGACCACCCGCATTTTCAGAAATCGTACCACCGAGGCTAGCCGTTTTAACCGTGCCCGGATCAGGCGGATAAATAAGACCAAACTGTGCAACATGGTCGTTGATGTCTTGTACGACAACGCCGACTTCAACTTCAGCAATGAGGTTTTCAAGGTCAACGTCGATAATTTTGTTGAAGCGGAGCATCAACAATACGATACCGCCTTTGAGAGGTGCAGTACCGGCGGACAGGTTCGTGCCGGAACCACGAGTGTATACCGGAATTTTGTTCGTGTTAGCGAATTTCAAAATTTCGGATACTTCTTTTGCAGTACCTGGGATTACGACTGCACTTGGCATATACGAATGACCCGGAGTTGCATCATAAGAATATGCATACAAATCTTCCGGTTTTGTCAAGACGTATTCTTCGCCGACAATCTTCTTTAACTCTTCAATCATCTGGGTGTTTTCCATACTTCTCTACCCCTCTACAAAAAATTTTAAATAAATTAAAAAAATTTAACTATTCATATTAATAGTATAAAATTAATTGTCAAAATATTAAATCGGGCATTTACTGTATTATTATGTAGGATATACACCTACAAAGTGAAAATGGGTACAATCTCTATATGTTGAACAGGCGATGTTGCATGGCGTAGTTGACAAGCTCGGATTTTTTCTTGATGTTGAGCTTGTTCATGATGCGGGAGCGATAGGTATCAATTGTCTTGGGACTGAGGG
>CAZDPJ010000046.1:0-306 GCA_964507405.1 uncultured Staphylococcaceae bacterium | reverse complement strand
TAATTGTCAAAATATTAAATCGGGCATTTACTGTATTATTCTGTAGGATATACACCTACAAATAAAAGTTTTATAATTTTAAATATTGAATAGGCGGTGTTGCATGGCGTAGTTGACCAGTTCGGATTTTTTCTTGATGTTAAGTTTGTTCATGATGCGGGAGCGGTATGTATCGATTGTTTTGGGGCTGAGAGATAGGATCTCTGCGATCTCGCTGTTGGTGAATCCTTTGGCGAGATAGCGCAGGACTTCGCGTTCGCGGATGCTGAGGAGGATGTAGGGATCGCTGATATCTGTTTTGGTCGG
>CAZDPJ010000045.1:0-3944 GCA_964507405.1 uncultured Staphylococcaceae bacterium | reverse complement strand
GTGTTCCCGCATTTAATTAACTACTGCCATTTACACAGATTTTATGACAGGGTCGTTTATAAATAAATTCTCCAATTCTTGACGAGTGGGCAAACTGGTACTTTTTTAAAGTCCATTTTCTCTTCAAGACTGACTTTTTAAATTCTTGAGGTGTTTTTTTCAAAGGTAATTCTGCTATTTTTGTATCTGGCGATTCAGTATTATTCACAATACTGTCTATTACATCCATAACATTTTTAGATGCATTTCCTATTTGTGGAAAATTCAATTCCCGATATTTTTTTATCTTGTCAAGATAAATATCATCTGATAAAACTTTTAAAACAGTTTCTTTTAATTCACTCTTAGGAATTTTTATAGCAAAATCATACGGAAACTGTGGCAGCCGCGGAGGTTTTACATCTGGAACAAGCCAATCATTGACTGCAATGACGGGCTTATTCATAAGCATTGCTTCATATAATGTAGATGACTCTTCAGACACAAGGACATCACTCAGATTTATTGCATCATAAATGTTTATTGTTGAATCTAAAATATAGACATTTTTCTTTCCACAGCTTTTTTTATTCATATCTTTTATGATGTTATATTGCTCTTCAAATTCTGGCGGCATATAAGGAAATTGTTTTATCAGCAAATTCACATTTAAATCTTTTACAGCATCAATCATTTCTAACTGTCTGCCACCCCATTCCCAGCTGGGCGCATAAAGAACAGTTTTTTTGTTTTTATCTATTCCATATTTAGAAACAATTTCCTTACAGTTCTTAGTAAAATCTTTCTGGAAAATTCTATCAGCCTTAGGAAATCCTGTAAAAAAAGCACCAATTTTTGGTCTAGCAAAATCAAAACAGCTTGCGTTATGCCACATATCCGCCCATTCTTTACTCGGAAGGAAAGCGACATCAAAAATATTCCAATATTCAAGCTTCCATGGCATTGGCCATTCACCGTGCTGCTGTCCCAAATCATGCAAAGTAACAATAGAGAGCCTGCTATTTTTTGAAAAATTCCAATGGGATATATAAAACCCTATTTCACATCTTTCAAATTTATTTTTTGAGAATTTTATTTTATATCCTCTGTTTTCCGCTTCTAAAGCGACCGGTTCAAGGCACTGTCTTTCAACATTGTCTGTACAAATGAACGTAATTTCTTTTTTTAATTTTTTCATTTTGATTTTTCCAAATCCTTTTTTATCTGTGTTGTTGAAATCTCAGGAGTTCTTGGAAGATACACAACCTCGCACTGTTCCTTTAAAAAATCAAACTTTCCTTTCCAGTCGTCGCCCATGACAAATGTGTCGATTTTATAGAGCTCAACATCGTTTTTCTTCTGCTCCCAGTTCTCTTCTGGAATCACAAGGTCAACGTAGCGGATAGCTTCAAGCAGCTGTTTTCGTTTTTCGTAGCTGAAATAGCATTTCTTGTGCTTTGAGTTCCAGTTGAACTCGTCTGTTGAAAGCCCGACAACAAGATAGTCGCCAAGAGCCTTTGCACGCCGGAGAAGATTTATATGCCCATAATGCAATAAGTCAAATGTGCCGTAAGTTATAATGCGTTTCATAATTCGAAAGTTTTCCTAAATAATATATTCATCAGAACCATTCACTATAAGTTATTAGTTGTTTTGTTAAACAATGAAAACAATGCGCTTATTTCGGCTGCGCCTTTCACTTCTATGGTTTCATCGTTTTCTCTTTTGTAATATCGATCACTGAAAGCAATCGGCTCTCCACGAGATTTTAGTCTTAAAACAATTATTGATAGTTCATAATAATTAACAAATTTTAAATTTGTTAGAATGTAAGTTTTTGAATATTCATCAATAGATTTGCTATTTTTTATTTCTGCTTTTAATTTTCGCAGATATGCATCATTGTCGTTATTAAAAAATTTCTTTATTTCACCATTTAAACCAGTAATAAAAAATTTTGAATTTTTGAAAGTTCTATACTTTGTTGAATAAAAATTTTGTATTTTTTTAGCATCATCTTTTTTATCACTTATACCAAGTATTACATAGCCACAAACAGATGGTCCTTTGTTTACTTCCGCTGTAAGCGTTTTTAAATACTTTTCAATCAATTTTTCATTGTAATGCTGATTTGTTTCTAATGTGCATAATCCTTGCTTAAAATCAAACTGACCTCCTTCTAATTCAGAATTTTGAAGAAGATTTTCAAGTTGAATAATCCAATTCTCTGTTGCGACGTTTTCACCTATTTTATTTTCAAAACAATCCTTTAAAATCTCTTTTATTGAAATAATTTTTTCATTACGGTACTTTGCATCCCATTTTTCACTGCTTATGTCGCTTAGGTGATTCTTTCCTATGCAATTTAATTTTTGTGCAAGCAAATTTATATTTGAACAAAACATTCCTTCTGTTACTTGCAATTCATATAAGGCAAGAAAGATTACTTGGAATGTCCTCACCAAGCCAGATGCATTTTTATCATCAAAAATGAGAAGTTTGAAATTCTTATTAGATATATCAATAACGCGTTTTATCAAATCAAATGTACTATCAAATTTTTTAATTAAATTATCAAAGCCATATTTTTCAATGAAATCATCCGCTTTACTAGCCAAGTTTTCTTCATTTATGTTAAAATCATATAAAGCATCTAGAGTTTTACTAGAAGGCTGAATAGTTTTATCTAAAAGGATGTATGAATATATATAAGCAATAAGCTCTTCATCCCTAGAAACTCTTATATTGTTTTTTGTTATTATGGAATTCTTAATCCAAAATAAATCATCCATGGAAATTCCATACCTAAGACCTTTGCTAGTTATACTTATATTTTTCATATTTTCCAAATTTATTAAGTCAGATATGCTCACATCACCTCGTATTCCGGCGGAAGTTTTTCTCACTAGATTAGGAAATTTTCCTAATGCTCCTGCTTGCCGAATTTCCTGCTCAGACAATTTTTTACCATAAGAATTTATTCTGCGAAAAATCTCCTCTATATTTTCTTTATCAGCTATGATAAAAGAAAATGGAATCTGGTAGTTTACTATTTTTAAGCAAATATCATGAGAAAGTATTGGCGTTTTTTGTTTTAATATATTTTTTTCTTTTTTACTTTTCGTATCAGCCAAAGTCTCCAAATCAAAAAAATACTGTTTTCCTGATAATTCAACAGCAAATTCATTTTCTAAAAATGAACAAATAGCATTTAATCTTTGCATTCCATCGATAATTTCAAATAATTGTCCACCATTTCCATCATTTTTTTGCGCTACCAAAAACAATGGTACTGAATAACTTTTTATGATTGAGTCAATAAAAGCTTCTTTTTCATCTATAGCCCAGACAAGTTTTCTTTGATAGTTTCTGTTAACAATATATTTATGATTCACATAATTCGTATAAATCATCTGTATACTTTCAGCTTTACTTGACAATGTCGTTTCCATATTTCCACCTTTATATATTTTCCGTCCTCTCATATCCCAGCTCATCTTCGCTCACCATCTCGCTGTCAAAATCCATCACAAACTGCATATCAATTCCACATTTCTCCAAAAGCGCCTGGTAATGCAAAATCACATCTCGCCTGATTTCCTCGCCGCCGAGCCAGATTGACTTTTCGCTGTCCTTTACCGGAGAACGTGTGCAAATATATAGAAAAATTCCGTTCGAATTATGTGCGCCGTCATTGCGAGGAGCGTCGGCGACGAAGCAATCTTCTCTTTCATTTCTAGAGATTGCTTCGCTGCGCTCGCAATGACGTTCATTCCTTGAAGCTGTTTCGTCAGGCTCAAGCACCGAATCCGCCAGCTGCTTTATCGAGTTGTCCAGAACCATCTCCAGCATCAGCTCCGAAATTCCGTTCGCGAATGTGACAATGCTGTCGCCCTTGTTCCGCTTTGAGTCGAGAAAGTCAAACATATCTTCTATCTTTTTCTGCCTGAAATCTTCCGGAGCTG
>CAZDPJ010000044.1:0-4226 GCA_964507405.1 uncultured Staphylococcaceae bacterium | reverse complement strand
CCAAATTTCGCATTTTATCTGTCACACTTTCGCATTTCATGTGTCACTTTACATTTAAAACGGACAAAATAGGACTTTTAATGGTTGGACAGATAGTGTTCTTAATTCCTGTAAGCATTTCGAATTCGGTGCAAAAATTTGCACCCTACCGCTGTTACACCTCTCTGCTCTATTCGTATGTGTTGTGTTTTTTACATTTTGTGTTATAATTGCAATGGAAGTTTACAACAAATACGATAAAAACCTTCCTTACTTCGTGTAAGAGTTATCCGATAATTGTTGTTTATTCCTCTAAGACCTTCGATAAGATTATTATATCACAAAATGTGTAATGTTCCAAGAAAAAGTTTTACATTTTGTAAAAAGGAAGTAAAATAGTGCCTGATAGTGATAAATTGAAGCAATTAAGAAAAGATAAGGAACTAACCCAAGATAAATTAGCTGAAGAATTAGGGGTCAGCAAAAGTCTAATTGTTGCTATTGAAAATGGGGATAGGAATATTTCTTTAAAACTCTTAAAAACAATTCAAGAAAAATATAATATTAATTTATACTCCACTGCTCCGACTGTTACTTCTACGAGTAATAATAATATTATTGCTTTACCTATACATAATGTAAGTGCTGCTGCCGGCACAGGCACATGGTTAGATAGAGAACCTGAACAAGATGTTATGTATTTTGACAAACGATTTTTAAAACAGATATTAAAGAAGGAAGACTATGATTCTATTCATATTATATATGCTAAAGGTGATAGCATGGATTCGGGATGGAATCAACCTGACGACATTAAGGATGGCGATTTATTGATGATTGATACATCACAAACTTGTGGTAATAATCAAACATTTGTTATCCTTGTAAATAACCAAGAGCTTAGGGTGAAAAGACTAGCCAAGAAAGCTGATACTTTATATATCACTTCTAATAACTCAAAATATAAACCTGAAGTTTATACTCCTGATGATTCTGAAATTGAGATTAAAATTATAGGTAAAGTTGTTTGGAATGGTAGTAAGGAGAGTGTGTGATGAAAATTTTTGTTTCATTATTTTTTTGTTTGTGTTATATCTTTTGTCCATTCGTTTTTAGTGCGGAAATACAGGAACTACGAGATGAAAATGATTATAAAAAAATGCATAATGCTTGGCATTTAACAGCATTATATCCCCCTGTTTATGGAATTGTTGGAATTTGTAATGGTATTAGAATTCACAATGAAAAAAAGAAAATAAAAGAACATAATAAAAGAATATCTTTATTACAATCTCAAATAGCGACAAATAATCAAGAAAAAATAAATCAAAACGTAGCTCCTATATATTTAAAATGCTCAATGAGCGAAGGTGTATATAATTTTAATAAAAAGTATATTACCTATTATAAATTACTCGGTCAAACATTATATGATAATGATGGGAATAGGCTAAAAACAACTTTTAATGGCGATGAAATAATAGCAACATATTTCAAAAACGAAGATGAAGCTTCTTCTTTCTTTTCAAAATATGAATTTACATTTAATCGTAAGTCAGGAGGATACCAACGAAAACATTATGTGTTTGATGATAGTAATAAATTAAGAGCATTTAAAGAAATGACCGGGAGTTGCATAAAAGATAATGGTGCTAATTATAATAAATATGCTTTTTAAAAATAATAAGGCTAAAACCCAGTAAACCATATAAGCTAACACCTATTCCGCACACCTCAAACTCAAGGCACATAAAGGTTTAGGGCATAGTTAAGCTTTGTAAAGTCGAGGGTAGGTTAAAAAACTCTCGTAGAGAGGATAACAGACAAATTAGATAACACCCTCTTATTATTATATATGTATATATGTGTTTAAACAAGAGTAAACATGTTTACTAATAATAAGTTATAAATAGAATTATTGCTTTGTAACTCATTATGTCAAAACATTAAAGCAACATTAATTGAGAAATATAGCTATTATTTAATCTATATTTTAAATACTATTTACTTTACATAAAAAATGTGCTATATTTGTGTAAAATATAAAGAGAATCCTATGGCTACAACAAAGAAACAACAAATACTTTCAAGAATATATGGTAGAGGTAGGGGTTGGGCATTTACCCCGAATGATTTTATCCAAGATTTCAAGCGTTGGGAAATAAGCAACACTTTGGAAGATTTAACAAATGAAGGGGTTATAAGACGAATAATCAGGGGAGTTTATGATTATCCTTTATATAGTGAATTGTTGAAGAAAAATGTTGCACCTGATTTAACCCAAGTCGCAAATGCACTTGCTCGTAAATATAATTGGAGAATACAACCAACAGGAGATACTTCTTTAACTTATTTAGGTTTATCAACACAAGTATCTAGTCAATATGTATTTTATTCAGATGGTCCTACAAAAAGATATGATATACAAGGGCAATGTTTAGAATTTAAGCATAAAACATTGAAAGAAGCATCTATTGAAGATAAAAATACTATTTTAGTTATTCAATCAATAAAATCAATCGGGAAAAATAATATTACCAACGAGTTTCTTGAAAATCTTAAAGCAAAGTTTAATGAAGTAGAATGGAAAAAGATAAAAAAACATAGTGTTAAAACAGTTTTATGGGTACAAGAGTGCATAAATAGTATTGTAGAAAGTTTATAAGGAAATTATTGTGTTAGAACAAATTGCAAAAACAAATCCAAAAGAAAGAAAAGCTATTTTTATTGAAGCTGCCGGGATAAAGAAAATTAATTCCGCAATGATAGAAAAAGATTTTTGGGTTTGTTGGATTTTAAATAGATTGTTCTCTGATTCTGAATTAACTTCGTTATTACGTTTTAAGGGTGGAACTTCATTATCAAAGGTGTTTAATGTACTAGAAAGATTTTCTGAAGATATTGATTTGATTCTAGATTGGAACGTTATTAGAAACGGTAGAGAACTTATTCAGCCATCTAATACGAAACAAGATTTAATGAATAAAGCCATTAACACTGATGCACAAGTATATATATCAACTATACTCAAAAATAAAATTGAGCAAGTTGTCGGTGATATCTGTATAGTGACATCTGATGATGAAGATAAAAATGTAATCAAGGTGGAATACCCTAAAGGTATTGATAATGATTATTTATTGCCATTTATAAAACTTGAGATAGGTCCGCTTGCTGCTTGGACTCCAAATGAGAATTATCCTATAAAGCCCTATATTGATTGCATAAAAGGGCTATCCTTTATGGATATAACAGTTCCGACTATTGTTGCAGAAAGAACCTTCTGGGAAAAAGTAACTATACTGCACAGAGAACATTTTAGAGATGAAAAGAAAAAGCATCCTGAAAGATATTCTAGACACTACTATGATCTGTATATGATGGGTAAATCTCCTATATTGGAATCGGCATTAGATAAGATTGAACTACTTTTAGCAGTGGTAAATTTCAAAAAGACATTTTATCCTTGTTCTTGGGCAAGGTATGATTTAGCAGAGCCTAAAACAATACAGTTATTACCTTTAAAATCCAATGCTAATTATTTAGAAAATGACTATAAAAAAATGCGAGCAATGATTTATGGAGAATATCCTGACTGGAATGAAATATTGACATACCTAAAAGAGTTAGAAGATAAAATTCACAATTTATAGTCTAGCGTAGCTTTTTAACTGAATTCTTTTTTAATATCCGTTAAAGAGCATTCACGGAGAGGAGAAAACACCTGAATTGTTTAATATGCATATATATTCCAGCGCAACAACACTTCTTGTCTCGTGTGTGAGCAATGGAACGTTGCATTTTTGTTTACATAACTCTTAATAAAGCTTTTATTTTTATTAAAAGTTCACTTTCATGCAAACTTAACTGAGCAAATCTTATACAATTATCTTCTAACTCTCTACCTTTGCTTGCCCCATTTACAATTAGACCTTCTGAAAGAGGGTCTTTTTTAGTAGGGGTGAGGGTTGTGTGGGTTCGAACAAAATTTAATAAAGATGCTATCCCTTAATGGGATTCGAACTCTTTGAAGTTGTTGTTTATATTCAAGATAATTATTATGTATTTTAATCTCCAGTATGGGTGTATTTTAATGTCCAATTTGGGTCGGACGGATAAAGTGGTTTTTTTAAGCAAACTCGCTTGGTGTTTGAGTTTGAGGGGTAGGAAATAACCATACTAAGTGTCTTTTAAAACTGGACGAAATCGGACTTTTAATGGTCGAAACGGGTAGAATGAGGAATTTG
>CAZDPJ010000043.1:0-5151 GCA_964507405.1 uncultured Staphylococcaceae bacterium | reverse complement strand
TTGACCATTTTTTCGATATAATATTCGTAGCCGCTGCCTGCGCTTTTGCAAACGATAAGCTTGAACACGTCAAAGTCGGAATAGATAATGTCGATGATCGCCTTCACCTTTTCTTCTACAAGCGCGTGCATATCCTCGTACTGCTTTTGCGCCGACATACTGAAAAATGTGTTTTCCGCGGAAGTAAAATAATCAAACAAACGGTTTGCAGGCTCTTCTACGAGCTCATTGAACAGCTGTGTTTTATCGGCGAATCGTCCGTAAAGCATTCCCGTAGTGTAGCCTGCTTTTTCGGCAATCGAACGCATAGAGGCATCAGCAAATCCTTTTTCCATAAATTCCGCCTTAGCGCACTCTAATATTTTATCAACGGCAAGTTCGTCTTTTCTTCTCATGATACACCTCGCTAATCTAATAACACCATTATTTTATTTTGTCAAGAGAAATTTCCTCTATTCGATATTTTTTTCTGATTAACACATGATATATTCAAAAATATTAACATATGAATTTTACAAAACAATGATATTTATGTTTCACAAATTATTTAAAAAAATGAAAAGTTATTGACAGATAAACGAGTAATTTCATCTTACTTATTTTTTTAAACATATAAAAAGAGTTAATCCTTCTCATAATATTAGAATTAACTCTTTTATAACAATAAAATTTTATTCAGTAATAGTTAAATGTATCTTAAGGAATATTCTCATATTTAAAGTATAATTTGCTGTAAGTAATGCTTCTCCTACTCCCGTTGAAGATACTAAACCATGATGTTCCATATCAACATTGATTCCATCAGCACATTCAATATTCCATACATAATAACCTATATATGGATATGGGCTATTCGTGAAATCTAATTCTAATGTGTACATTCCATTTTCTTCAGAATATGAATATGACATATTACATTCTATTACTATTTGTTCTGTTTTTGTTTCTTTTAAAATAATAAAATCTTTTTTATAAACTATTGATGGATCATCCTTATTTATTGCATATATAGTTACTGTTGTATTTTCATTAACATTAAGCGCAAGAACTGTACCATATTTAGTTATTATAGCAACATTTTCATTACTTGAATACCAATCGTAATCAAGTCTTGACATAGGGTCAGTTACTCTATCTTCTACCATTAAATAAAGATTTCTTGTAAATCCTTCTGTTATTGTATTTCCAGGTAATGTTCCATTATTGAATGTTACTTCACTTCCTAAAGGGAAACCTTGATTTCTTGCAGGATCAGTGACAAGTGTACCATCAATATTCAAATATGTATTCACCTTTCTTCTTAATGCAAATTGTATTTGAACTTTATCAAAGTTATCAGAATATCCTATATAATAAGTTCCGGGATTTAAAATTACAGTAAATATAGGACTTCTATTTATACTAGTAATATTATTAGTGTATTCCAACACTAAATAATAATGATTATCCCCTGGTTCATAACCTGGATCACGATGCTTTTCAAAAATATAAATAGGTATATTTCTATTAATTGTTCCACTTGTCACAATATCAAGTTCAATTTTTGAACGATGACTTATTGTCACTTCTTCAAAATAATTAGTCACAGTTTTATTATCAAATAATTCATCAAAACCAATTGTAGCAAGTCTATTTTGATAATTTATATCATTTTTCTCTACTTGCTCAATTGTTAAGGTAATTAATGAATAAGTTGATTTAGGTAGAACAACATCTATGTAATAATATCCATTTTCAGGTAAAAATACATATAATTCATTTTCCCCATTGTAAGTTATTGCTTGTTCATTTATTCCAGTTGATCCATATCGATTAAGCAATTCTGTTTTGTTTATATTTGAATATATTTTTATAGTTCCTTCAGGTAAAATTATATTACTTCCAACATTTAGTGAAAATCTATAAAAACCTTCACCTTGATTATTAAGATATTTATAACTACAATGATATACATTTTCATTATTTAAATGCATACTATTTTTAATATTATTAGTACCTTTGTTTAATAGAATATTGCTACTAGTCCATGTTAATGAAATTCCAATTTCAAATGTACCCGAGGCATTAGTATCATCAAATTCAAAAGATATATAGTATATTCCACAACCTAAAAATTGAGTTACTGTGTTACTACCACTACTTATCACATTCATGTTTGTATCATAGATTATTATATTAACTATATTTGATGAATTTGCATTAAACTTATAAGATTTTGAACAATTAACATTTAATTTATATAATTCATTAGTTGCCTTGCTTAAACTTAAGGAATCAGTCACATTTCCTTCACAGTCAATTTCAAATTCTGTATAATCTTCAGATGCTATTATTTTATTTCGATAACTTGACCAGTACTCTTTATTTTTATATTCAGCAATTCTATTTGTTGGTACAACAATTTGTAAATTATCGTGACAGTCATCAAATACATTTTCACCTAAATTAGTAATACTTGTTATTCTTCTATTTACAGTAACTACAGAAAGTAGTGAACAATTCTTAAATGCGGAATCATCAATATACTGAACACTACTTGGAATTGTTATACTTCCTAAACTTCCACATCCTTTAAATGCTGATGAACCTATTGTTACTAAATTCGTTGATAGTGTTACTGATTGTAGATATGAACAATTTTCAAATGCACTTGAATCTATATTAGTAACACCATTTGGTATTGTTATGCTTGCAAGGCTTCCACATCCTTTAAAGGCTGATGAACCTATTGCTACTAAATTCGATGGCAACGTTATTGATTACAAATACGAACAATTTTCAAATGCACTTGAATCTATATTAGTCACTGTATTAGGGATTGTTATACTAGCTAAACTTCCGCATCCTTTAAATGCTGAACTTCCTATACTAGTAATTAAAACATTATTAATAATAGAAGGAATTTCTATATTTCCATTTGCACTAAAACACGTTCCAATAATTTTTTCACCTGAATCATTAGTCTTATATGCTATTAATTTAATTGATTCAAAAACATTTAATTTTAATACAGAGCTATTTTGATTACCACTGCATCCAGAGCCAGGTATAGAAATTGTAATTTCGGTGGCACCATTAATAATTGCATTTTTTAATTCTTGTGTTGTTAATTTACAATTTGATGCTAGTAATAATGCAGCACATCCAGTAACAAATGGTGCGGCCATCGATGTTCCACTCTTTTTTTCATATTTATTATTAGGTATTGTGCTTAAAATATCTGTCCCCGGTGCATATATATCGACAGATGTCGCACCATAATTTGAAGCACTACTTCCAAATAATCCCCATAAATTCTTAAAACTATCCCAATCTGACCTGCTATTATTTGAATCAATCGCACCTACAGATATAATATTATCAAAATTATATGCTGCAGGATATAATGGTGTATTATCAATATTCTGATTGAAATTACCTGCAGCACAAACTAATAAACCTTCGTACGACTCAATGGCATCTTCTAACGCAAAACTTCCTACTGATGCACCTAAACTACAATTTAATATAGGAATATTATTGCTAGCGGCATAATTAATTGCATTTACAATCCACCCAATTTTTCCTCCCCCTGAACTATCTAGTACCCTCAATGAAACTAACTTAACATTCCAGCAAATTCCAACTACACCATTATTATTGTCTCCTTGTGCTCCAATTATTCCGGCCACATGTGTACCATGCCCTTTAGGATCAGTCGGTTCTAAAATAGCTATGCCTGATTCTACTCCAGTAGTAAAGTCTCTATGTAAAGTTGTATTTATATTATGATTTGTTAATCTATATATATTATTTGTTAAATCACTATGTGAAGCATCAATTCCCGTATCCATTATTCCTACGATAACTTGATTTGCATTTGTTGATATATCCCATGAACTATATGCGCCAATATTATTTAGTCCCCATTGTTCAGATACTTTAGTGTCATTAGGGATTTCCATCATATTAATAGCTATATCCGGTTCAGCTGATAATATTTCTTGTCTTTTTTCTAGTTCTTTTATTCCTATTAATACGTTTTCTTTAGACTTTTCATTTAATTCTAAACATAAAATTCTATTGAATTTTTCATAATTAATTAAATTTTCTCCATCATTACTAGAATTTTTATTTTTAAAATTCTTATTAACATCAGATGTTAAATCAATAACAGACTTGCAATTAATTTCTGGAAAATCTTGTGGTGTATAATTTTTAAATTTATTCGTTTCTTCCTTTGATAATACAATAATTATTCTATCATCTGAAAAGTCATCATCTAAATTACCTGTATAATATTTTTTTCTTCTTCAATTATTTCATAATTACTTAAAGTACTTGCATAAACATTAGTTATACTAAAATAAAGAAAAATATAAACATCTTATTTAATTTACTATTAAAAATTTTTTTATTCACTATATTCACCTTTATTCCTCTATCATTTGAATAATAGGCATTTTTTCACATTCTTCAACAAATGATAATTGTTTAAAATGTTTCAAAGCCTCTTCAACTTCTTTTTTTCCTGTTTTCTTTAAATATATAAATAAATATCCCCTGTTTTTTGTATCATACCATTTTGAATATGAAAAAGTTTCTATGTTATCAAAATCAAAGTCATCAATTTTAAATTCTTTATTTATAAATTCATTTTTACAATCAGATTTTATTTCTATTATTATTGCATCATCACTATACTTTTTTTCTTGAGTACATCCAACCATCACAAATGCAGTAACTAACATAAAACACATCAATAATAATTTTTTCATCTTAAATCACTCCTTTCAATATTATTATATTTAACTAAACTTTCAAAGATAATCACTCCGTATAGTAAATAAATCTTTGTCATTAGTTAACATTTCCTTATTAATAAGCATCATCAATAATACAATTATTCTTTTCATTTTTACTTTTCATCTTCCTTCAATTTTAATTTAGTTAGTATACTTTTAGCCGTATACTATGGCCAACTACTCTTTGATGATACGTTTTAATATTAAATAAATTAACATACTAATACCTCCCCCATACTATCTTTTATGTTTTATCACTATTATTATATGAACTTTACACATAATAATCTATTTTTAAACAAAAAAGCCCCCTTTTAGATGGGTATAATTAGGGATTTTTCTAATTACCATCTTAAGAGGTAAAAAA
>CAZDPJ010000042.1:2791-5370 GCA_964507405.1 uncultured Staphylococcaceae bacterium | reverse complement strand
TACCGTAGGTTTTTTCTCTGTTCCGTCTGGTAATGTCCATTTCATTGTTTTTAACTCTTTTAATGCTATCGGAATTAAAGTCTTTAATGTCGGATACATTGAACCTAATTCTATGAGCTTTTTAATGTGTGTATCACCTATAAATGCGGAATATCCTAATATCTCTTTATGTTTTTCTCTGAAATAGGTAACTAAAGGATGTGCCATATAAGGGTCAACTTTTTTGATTGGATTTGTTTGTTTTGAGTTTAATAGGTCACTATTAATATTCATACTTGTATTATTCATACTTGTATTATTATCCTTAAAGTTTTCTTTAATAGGGGTATTCAAATTTTCTTTAATACCCCCCTTAAAGTTTTCTTTAATACCTGTTAAACTTATGATACGTTTTTCAATCTGTTTGCTATTTTCTGCATAAATTATTTTTACATCAATATATCCATAATCTTTTAACTGTTTTATGCACCCTGATACCGTTTGAATACTCACATCATATAAATCCGCAAAATATTTATTTGTTGCCCAGCTATAACCTTTTTGATTACTTAATGCCGATATTTCCCCCCACATAAACCTTGATAATAATTTTAACCTTTTATCATATCTTACATTCGCTGGAATTGTCGCAAAATAACTCGGGTTCTCTTCTGCCATTTTTGCCTACTTTCTTAATAAAAGAAATAACCCCTAGTGCGGTTACGCAGTACACTAGAGGTTATTTCATTGAAATAAATCTTTTTTAGCGTAACCTTGATTTTACTATATCATATTTTTAGTTTTCTGTCAAACATTAAAAGGGTATTTGTCCGTTATCCACTTTCGGCTTGTACTCATTCACCTTGACATAATTACCGTACTGCCCTTTTAAGATGTCAAAATTTATGTACCCTTTAGCATTGACATACTTTGCAACATCTTCAAGTTTAAATCCAAATGAGCCGATTACGAAATCGGGGCTGCCTTCACGTTTTTTAATTGTAAAATTCATTTTAAACCTCCGTACTTATTTACTATGTTTGTGTTAATTTCAGCGGTCAAATTGTACTTTATAACCGACTGAATACTGCTTATTCTTGCTTTATATGCCTCAAGCACCATTTCCCAGCCCTTATAATTTGCCCTTGATGTATTAAACTGGTCTATAAACTTTTGAGCCTGTTCCGCTTGCGGAGTACCCAATAGCATTGCAAGTTTATTCTCAAAACTCGCTTTGCTATCGTGTAATCCTGTAAGGTAAATTAAGGAAGTTAATGAGTTTAATGCCTCTGCATATAATGCACGCTCTTTTTTGTACTCAAAAGCGTATTTGATAAATTCCTGCGAAATCTCTCGCAATTCTTGCGCATAATCTAAACTTTCCATTTTATCCTCTTAATTTAAATTCAAACCGCTCTGTTACTTTCGGTATATAATATTTTTCAAACATTTCAGGATTTTCTGATTTGAATTTCTGTTGGTCAAAAGCCGTTCTTTTATACTCTTTAAATCCGAAAGTATAGCCTGAATAATCCATTGATTTAACGTCCATTTGTCCAAGTAAAGCAATTAATTGCGTTTCTCGTTTAGTTTTTTCCTTTTCCAGATTGTTAAGTTCAAACTTATACCTTGCTATATCCTGCTTTATCTGGTCTAGCTCTGATGTGATTTTTTCTAAGTCAATTGATACTTTCATAATTATACCCCTCTATTTATGTCTGATAACCGTTTAAAATAAGCGCTCCTGAAAGCGGTTTTATCACTTGCCGAATTTATGTACTTATTCTTATAAATTTCAAGTGATGTTTTATCACTGCAAGCCTTTAAGCCTTCTATTAAATCCGTGTCGTTATTTATTTCAGATTTAATATACTTGCCTAATTCATAAATGATATTTCCTTTATCGTCTACTATTTGCAATTTGTTTATGCTCCTTTTATCATCATAACCAATCTCTTTTACGATAAATTTCATAAAAGGATTAGTAAGTTTATACTTCCCGTTGAAACTTGCTGTTTCTACATTCGCCCATATAAAAGGTGCTGTATATAATTCAACACCTATACCCCACTTGAACCCTGCTCGTTTAAAACAGTCGCTTGCTTGCCCCTTCTCTGCATCCTGATTACTTTCCGTTCCGCAGTCCCAGCGCCATAACCATTGGTTTAAATCTTTATTATAAATTCCTATACCTCCATACATTTTACCGTCTATAACTTTGAAATCATTTTGCCATAATTCGCCGTATGTTTCGGTTAATATTGTTCTGTCTGTTCGGGCTGTCTTGTATAACAATAAACTGCAACCCTTTGCCGTTATTGTCTTTACACGGCATTCAATTTCATCTGCTTTAAGTAATCTACACATCTTATTCACTCCTTCTGTTTCGTTCTAATAATAACTTCTTTAATGTTTTAATATCTCTTGTTTCGTGGATTGTTTCATATATCCAGTTCTCTAATTCTTTGTTTGTAAGCTCGTTTAAAGGCTTTTTTGGTACTTCCTGATACATACAATAACCACATTCAATACTGCCCGTTTCTGTGTCTAATATAGCGCCTGAACATCTGCATTTAGGGCATTTAATTTTCTTTAGCATT
>CAZDPJ010000042.1:0-2691 GCA_964507405.1 uncultured Staphylococcaceae bacterium | reverse complement strand
CTAAACACGCGGAGCATATTAAAATCTCTAATAAATCCATTTTAATACCGCCATGCCAAAAGCTAATAGAATAAAACTGAACGATAATAAATTCGCTATTATTCTCGCCTTCTTTAATTGTTTCCTAAATTCAAGATGTTCTTTGTATGCATTCATTTAATACCTCACTTTCAAACTGACTATAACACAAATAAAATAATTTGTCAACACTTTATTTTTTCTTTATCATTTCTTAACAATAAAAAAGGCAGTTCTTAAAGACTGCCTTCGGAGTTATCTTATGTTTACTGAGGTAATTTAAGGAAGTAATACCTTACTTTGTTTCTTATCAAATCGCCGATTTCATTCGGTTTTTTATCGGGGTATGAAGGCAAGTAAATTATATCAATCTTGCCTGCGCTTGTTGTTTTTGGGTGCTTTAACCCAAATTCATAGTGTGTTAATACTGTTTCGGGAGTTATCTTAATGCCGTACTTTTTGCATAGTTCTGCGCCTAATTTAAATCCGCGCTCTACCTGTACCCCCGTTAAAGGATAATTACCGACATTATGCATATTATGGAAATTATACATACCGCAATAACTGATTGAAATTGCGCCCGTGTTTCCGCCCCCTGTGTGTTGTGCATATCTGCCGTCATTACAATTCTCGTTATCTTCTGGTTTATATACTCCATTATACACCTTCCCATTTTTATCAATCAAAAAGTGATAATGCAACCTGTCTGTTGCATTCGGGTAATATGTTCCTGCCGTCCAATGGAAGATTATTTTATTTAATCTTGTCATATTTAAACTCACCACCTTACAAGCCTCATTTTAAGACTTTTATTATTTTTAGGATAACTTATACCTAAACAACATTCAGCACGTCTAATTTTTTATTCTAGCGTGCTATGCGTGAATATATAGTTATCCAGTTTGTTCTCAATCCTGATTAAAGTTTGTTCTATTTTTCCGATATCTGATTTCGGCGCTGCATAAGCCGTCATTGTTTGATAAGTCACAAATATGCCGCTTGAAATTAAAAATTGAATTACTCCGACTATTGCCCCCATAATAGCCAGTTCTTTTGTTCTATGTTTCATTTTTCCTCTATATAGTTTTGAAAGTGCGCAGGCGTAATACACCATGCAGGGAGCTTATAAAACTTGCATATCCGCGGATAAGCAAGCGCTACATATTCACTGCATATTAAGCCTTTTCTGTCTTTCTGTTTCCCGTTACTTTTATTTAAACCTGCTAAGCATAAACTCTTGATGTCGCCAAACCCATACGGTTCGCCTAAGTGTTTCTCGAGCGTTGATTTATTCAATCTTAACGGATAAGCCATAAACCTTTTGAGTTTGTTTTTTTCGATTTCTTCAAACTTGCTAGATTTATATTTACGTACCCCTGCAGGAAGTCCGTTCTTACCGTTTGCATGGCTCTCATATATCCACCATTCACCGAATTTATGCACGATAGCGAAAACATGGGAAGGCACGTTTAAAGAGTTCGGGGCATATTGACTAGTAAACTTTATAATTTGTTTACCTATCAAACTATCGCCGTACTCTAAGCCTAAGTAAGTTTTATGTATGTCTAATTTATCAAAGTTTATCATGTCGTTTATTATACCATTTCGATTTTTTCGTAACTTGTTTGCGCAAAAGTTTATTCGCCTTGTTTATTGCCTTAACCGTATATCTTGCTATTTCTGATTTAATGTTATCAGGTAATGCAGGTATACCGTAAGTCGCAAGGTACGCATTTCCTGCGGTTAATGCCGTTTCAATTGCCTTTTGCTCTATATCATCGATTTTAGAATTGTCTAATTTAATAAGAAGGTTATTCAAAATATAATCTTCAAGTTTCTCTTCTCTAAAATCATCTATTTTAATTAAAATCTTCTTAAACATTCTCTATATACACGTTTACCGGATTTGCCGTTGTGCAAAAATAAATATGGTCGCCTGTATCGGCTTGTATATCTACCGTTGAAAAATCAGGCAAATCCCTGCCATACATTTGCGCGGTCGGAGTTTCTTCCGTGTGCAAATATTTTAAATTCCCTAAGCCTGTCTGATTGACATATAGCTTATAAGCCTGATTATGATTATAATCTTGGTTCATAATATCACTTAAAGGGCACCAGTTTTTTTTCTCAATTATGTAATTCTTTCCCATTATTCAGCCCCTTGTTCGATATTCTTATACTCAATAACAATTTCATTTACTTTCTCAAGAGTTTCAGCACCTTCAATAGCCGTCTTATAAGCTATAAACTGGTTATTCCAGATATCAGCCTGAACCGCTCCCAAACCTGTCAAAATCTTTTGTACCTCTTCCGCATTCAGATTAAGAACATTATCCTCTTTTGATGTCCATGTAACAGTTTCAAAAGCTCCAGTCTGTAAAGCCATAGCATAGGCGGTTAGCTTGCCTATATTGCCGTCTGTCGCCTCGATAGTGTTATTATCATCATATCTATATAAAGCGCCGTTATTTATGAAATCTTTAGCGCCCTGTAATGCCTCTTGATATTTACTCTCTTTTGCTTGTTCTAACTCTTTTGATTTATAAACATCATCATAAAGTACGTATTCGCCGTCATCACCTTCAATAAATGCGTTCAATACATACCTCTCTTGAGTTTCTTCAATCTTATCAAGATTGTATAAAACAGGGTCAAGTTTTTCTTCGGTATAAA
>CAZDPJ010000041.1:0-6307 GCA_964507405.1 uncultured Staphylococcaceae bacterium | reverse complement strand
AAACCATTTATGAACTGAAGCATCCATTTGAAGAAGTTCTCCAAAATATTTTGATTTTTCCATAAATTCATTAATTCAATTGAGTGATTATTTTGCAAATTTAAAGATTCAAACTGGAATAATGGTACTGGTGAATATACAATTAATTATAATTATATTGCATAATAACTATTTTACTTTTAATGATTAATAAAACCGAGGTATAAATACTCGGTTTTATTTTATCTAGCAATATCTCTTTTTTGACAGCAAAATAAAATTATGATAAAATATATAAATAATTAGATTAATTTTAGTTAAAATGAGGAAGTGATTTTATGATGTGGTGTATATTTGCTATTCTTGGAGCACTTGCTACTTCATTAACAACAATTTTTACAAAAATTGGAATAAAAGATGTTAAATCTAATTTTGCGACTCTTTATAGAACAGGTATTGTAATCATATGTTGTATTATTATGTGCTTACTTTCTGGAAGCATTAATTTAATTAGTTTTATATCTTTAAATAATATTATATTTTTAGTACTATCTGGAGTTGCGACAGGGTGCTCATGGCTTTGTTATTATCGTGCCATTAAACTTGGTAATATTAATAAGGTAGCACCTATTGATAAATCTAGTTTTATTTTAACAAGTATCTTATTTATTATTTTCTTTTTTGATGATGTAACTAAAGGTGGTAATATCTTAGTAATCTTAATGTTAGTACTATCTATGTCTTTAATGCTTATTGGTGTACTTTTAATGATTGAAAAAAAGCCTGAAACAAATGTTGAATCAAATAAGTGGTTACTATATGCTATTCTTTCGGCAGTATTTGCTAGTTTTGTATCGTTATTTATTAAGCTTGGACTAAAAGATATGCCAACTGATTTAGGTACTTTACTTCGAACAATAATTGTTTTTATCTTTGCTTTAGTTATTGTAATTACCAAAAAAGATTATCAAGGAGTATCAAAAGTTAGTAAAAAATCATGGGTCTTTTTAACGTTATCAGGAATTATGACAGGAGCTAGTTGGTTATTTGAATATTATTCATTAAATATGAATAATGTAAATCCTATTGCGGTTAACTCAATTGGAAAACTATCAATACTGTTAACAATGTTATTTTCTTCGATAGTTTTAAAAGAAAAATTTACTAAAAAGTCTATTCTAGGACTTGCAATATTAACTTGTGGAATAATAATAATTATTGTATTTAGTTTATAAATAATAAATTTAGCTATCTTTTGCAAAAAAATTGATTTTATATAAAAAATAGTGTATTATTATTGTTTGATAGCATTGATGCTATTTGAAAGGAATTGTTTTCAAATGAATGAAATAATTGAGATTAAAAATCTCACTAAAAAATTTAAAGAAATAACTGCTGTTGATAATTTGTCTTTTAAGGTGAAAAAAGGTGAATTGTTTGCTTTTTTAGGAGTAAATGGAGCAGGAAAAAGTACAACAATATCTATTATGTGTGGAGTGCTTTCTAAAGACTGTGGTAGTGTTATTATTAATGGTAATAATATTGATAACTCAATGAATGAAGTAAGTAAAGATTTAGGTGTAGTATTCCAAAATTCAGTTCTAGATAGTAGTTTATCGGTTATGGATAATTTATTGATTAGAGCAAGTCTATATGGCATTACTGGTCAAAATGCAAAAACAAGAATTAATGAGTTAGCTGAACTCCTAGATTTTAAAAAATTCATTAAAAAACCAGTTGGTAAATTATCAGGAGGTCAACGTCGTCGAATTGATGTTGCAAGAGCCATAATTCATAAACCTAAGATTTTAATTTTAGATGAACCAACAACGGGACTTGACCCTCAAACTCGTAAAATACTATGGAATGTAATAGATAATTATCATAAAAAAGATAATATGACAATCTTTTTAACAACTCACTATATGGAAGAAGCTGCTGATGCTGATTATGTTATCATCCTTGATAATGGTAAAATAACAGCTGAAGGAACGCCACTTGATCTTAAAAATAAATATACTGGTGATAACGTTACTTTATATAATGTTAAAGAAGAAATGCTAGAAAAAATGATGCTTCCATATGAAAAGTTAAGAGATGGATACCGAGTATCGATTAAAAATACAAGTGAAGTAAAAAATTTAATTACGACATATCCTGAATTATTTGTTGATTTTGAAGTAACAAAAGGAAAAATGGATGATGTTTTCTTATCAGCAACTGGTAAGAAATTAACAGGAGGTAATTAAGATGAAGACGCTTTTTTCATTAACCAAAAGAAATATTTTAATCTTTTTTAAAGATAAGGGGTTATTACTTACATCACTTATTACGCCAATGATTTTATTAGTACTTTATGCTACTTTTTTAGCAAAAGTATATCGAGATAGTTTTGAGTCAACTTTAAATAGTTTCAATTTTATTCTTGAAAATCAAGATAGAATTATTGATGGTGTAGTTAAAGGTCAGTTAACCGCCTCGATTCTTGCGGTATGTTGCATTACGGTTGCGTTTTGTTCAAATGCTATCATGGTTCAAGATAGAGCAAGTGGAGTAATCAATGATTTATGTATTACCCCAGTTAGAAAATCAACTTTATCTGTTTCATATTTCTTAGGTACTTTTATTACAACTTTATTAGTTAATTTTATTGCGATGGCATTGTGCTTTATTTATATTGCTTTTAGTGGTTGGTACTTAAGTTTTATTGATATATTATTATTGTTTTTAGATGTAGTTCTTTTATCAATGTTTGGTTCAGCTTTATCTTGCTTTGTAAATAATTTCTTAACATCACAAAGTCAAATTGGAGCAGTTAGTGGGATTGTTTCGGCCGTATATGGATTTATTTGTGGTGCGTATATGCCAATTGCGACATTCGGAAAAGCCCTTCAAAACATCCTTGCGTTTTTACCAGGAACATATGGCACAGCCTTACTTAAAAGTCATGCTTTAAAGGGGGCGCTTGAGGCAATGCAAGAAGAAGGAGTTCCTGTTACAGTTATTGAGAATATTAAAGATGGTATTGATTGTAATATTTACTTCTTTGATAAATCAGTAAATATGGGGATTATGTATTTAATATTAGGTTTATCAATTGTTCTTTTAATTGGTGGCTATATTTTAGTTAATAAATTAAGAAAAGAGAAAAAGTAATATGAAAAGAATCATGTTTATGATGTGTTTATTATTTTTATGTATGTTTACTTCTTGTAAATCAGCGAGTCATATTAAAGACACAAATGGTGATGATGATTATTCATTATGTATAGTGACAGACTCTGACATTATAAATGGAAGAAATAGTATATCTTCATCAAGCTTTCGTTCACAAAAAAATAATAAATATAAATTATCTGTTGGAAAGTTTTCTGGTGTTAATACAGTATTTAAAGGAACTACAAATAATCAAACAATTCTTTTAACAATGGATGCGACTGTTTCATCAGGGAATTTAAGATTAGTAGTAATGAGTAATAACGAAATAAAGTTTGATATAAAAATAAATACTGTTGATACATATGAAATACCTGGGGATTTTAATGAGTATAAAATAGTTGTAGCTGGTGAATCAGCTAAATTTAAATTAGATTTTGAATTAAATTATAAATAAGAAAGGAATATAAAAAATGGAAAATAATGATGATGCTGACGCGGATCCAGCAAATGTTCTGCCTCAAATTTTATTGATTGTTGTCTTAACTTTAATTAATGCATTCTTTGCTTCGGCGGAGATGGCAGTGGTGTCAATTAATAAAAATAAAATTAAACGACTAGCAATGGATGGAAATAAAAAAGCAAAAGCTGTCGAAAAATTAACTGAAGATGAAACTAAGTTTTTATCAACAATTCAAGTTGGTATTACCCTTGCTGGATTCTTCTCAAGTGCAACAGCTGCACTTACTTTATCGGATGGGCTTGGAAATTTACTTTCCCAAATTAACATACCATATAGTAATCAAATTGCAACTGTGTTAATTACAATTTTGTTATCTTTTATAACGTTAATATTTGGTGAATTATTCCCTAAGCGTATTGCTTTAAGAAATCCAGAAGCAACTTCAATGAAATATGCAAGAACACTACTTTTTATTAAAATGATCTTTACTCCTTTTGTTAAAGTATTATCTGGTACTTGTAATTTGCTTGTTAAAATTACTGGTGTAGAAAAAGGAATTAACGAAGAAAAAATATCGGATAATGACGTCATTGATGTTGTTAATGAAGGCATTGCTGACGGAACATTTGATGAAGAAAAATCAAAAATGATTGAATCAACATTAAAGTTCTATCACCTTAATGCTTCTGATTTAATGCAACCTCGGGTTGATGTATTCATGATTAATATTGAAGATAATCTACAAGAAAATATTAAAATGATATTAGAAGAAAAATACACTAGAATTCCAGTTTATCAAGATGAAAAAGATAATATTATAGGGGTTATTAATACTAAAGATTTATTAAGTATTTGTTATTATGATTCTTTAGAAAAAATTGATTTATTAAGTGTAATGAGAAAACCATACTTTGTTCATGAATATATTGAAGCTAATGATTTATTTAAAAAGATGAAAGAAAATAAAGAACAAATGGCTATATTAATGGATGAGTTTGGTGGCTTTTCAGGAATAGTTACAATGGAAGATTTGATAGAAGAAATCGTTGGTAATATTATGGATGAATATGATGAAGAAGACGCAAATATTACGAAAATTGATGATAAAACTTATGTTGTAAAAGGGATAACTCCTATTCATGAACTTAATATAAATTTAGATTTAAGGTTAGATGAAGAAAATACAGAATATGATACGATTGCTGGTTTAATCGTAACATCAATAAATAAAATCCCTAAACCGAAAGATGATATTCAATTAGATGTTTCGAATATTCACTTAAGGGTTCTTGAAATTGTAGGGCATAGAATAAATAAAATTCTTGTTGAAATATTTGAAGAAGAGGAAAAAATCGAAGAGTAAAAAATAAAATTAGAATTTTATTGAATTCCATTTTCTAAAAGTGATAACAGAAAAAGAAATTGTTTAAAATGAAAACAATTTCTTTTTTTATGTGATAAAATACAAATTAATTAATATATTAATTTATTACTTGACTTAGATTTTTAAATATGGTAAAATAGGTTGCAACCCAATGCATAAACAAAATTGGGAAAAGGAGACAAAAATGAAAAACAAAAAATTGCGGTTTATTATTATGTCAGCACTGATTTTAGTGCTTGCTGCTGCTACAACTATTACATTAGTTTGTTGTAACAATTGTAAGGGAAATAATGATAAAGACCAAGTAACTGTTACATTTGAAACTAATGGTGGTAATAAAGTATCACCTATTACGCTTAATAAGGGTGGAAAGATTGAAGATTTACCACAATCATATTTAGCTGGTAGTTCATTCGATGGTTGGTATACCGATCAAGCTCTTGAAAATGAATTTATCGTGGATACTGAAATTAATAATGATATGACATTATATGCTGGTTTTACGAAGACAAACGTCGATTTAGATGTTACTGAAACCACAAATCATTATGCTGAAAATGTGAAAAATAACCATGCTATAAAAATCATAGCAGATAAAGCATATAGTAATAAAGACTTTTTAAAGGCTATTACAATTACAGCTGTTACTGGTTTCTTACCTTGGAATGAAGTAGACGAACTTGCTGAAGAACTTCCAAAAGATATTTTAGGTTGGCTTGATGTTAGTCAAGATGGTTTAGTTTATACTATTAAACCAAAAGCAGTAAGCTTTAATGGTGGAACTGTATATGCATATCAAGATGGTCAATTATATCAAATTGAAATTCCAAGAACTATGCATTTTGAAGGTCTTGAGCCAAGTGTTACTCAATATTCATTTAGAATTGAGACAACAGATAAAAGTGCTGATGTTAATAATGTTCAATATAAAGATGTTAAAAATTTACGCTTTGTTAAAAAAGCAGAAATTATTAATTTAACTGATATTACAGAAGTAGTAGATGGAGAAGAAGAAATAACAACTGATAAAAATGGTTATTATAATTTCTATTTTAACGAAACTGTATTTGATGAGTATAACTTTAAGAAAGATAATATTTTATGTATTGGTGATGGAAAAGAATTAAATGTTAATTCTTTATTTGTTAAAGTAGTTGAAGTTATCAAAAAGCCAGGTAATGGTGAGATTGATTGTTTAGTTCTTGCAGTTGATGCTGATATCGAAGAAGTATTTAATAAAATTGATGTTAATTATAATAATGTAATTAGCAGTGATGATATTTTAGAAAATCTTGATTTAGAAGCAATGAAAGAAGAAATTAAAA
>CAZDPJ010000040.1:0-7746 GCA_964507405.1 uncultured Staphylococcaceae bacterium | reverse complement strand
AACGGTTCAAAAGCCTGAACTTGTTAATTCTAAATTTATCTTTAATGGGGAAATTCAAGATTTTTCTTTATCATTTGATAAAAATGATATTTATATAATTAATGAAACTAGCTATAATGCTGAAGACTTAGTAATAATTTCTGGTGAAACTTCTGGTAAAAATGTTGGAATATATACTTTAAATGTTGAATTTAAGTCTTTTGCAATAGAGTATGGAATAAAATGGAATAATAATACAACAGATAAAATTGAGTTTAAAATAAATATAGAACCATTTGAATTAAAAAACTCTAATACAACAATAACAAATGAAGATAAAGAATATACATATTCAGGAAATAAATTAACTCCTAAACCTAGTATGGTAAGTACAAAATTAAATACAACAACTGTTGAATTAATAGAAAACAATGATTACGAATTAAGTTATTCAAATAATATAAATGCTGGTATAGGAATAATTTATATAAATGGTAAGAAAAATTATACTGGTTCATTATCAATGACCTTTACTATTAATAAAGCTAAACCCATAATAAACACTAAACCTATATATAAAAGTATTTATGAAGGCGAATTAGATGATGGAAGTAAACCAATCATTTCTACTGAGGGTTCTGCAAATACAACTGGTAAATTTGAATTTATTTCTTTTAAAAATATTGATGTCATAGATGGTATAAATTATTATTATAGTAAGAATGGAAATTCATCTTCTGATGGATATCCTGCTGAAATAAATTATAGATTTATTCCAACCGATAATAATAATTATGAAGTTATCAATGATATAACATCACTATTAATAAAACCTGTGGCATATAGTGGTTCTATATATTATGGTTCAATCGAACATGCAATTAAGAGTGTAACTAATGGAGTTATAAATATTATTGCAGATACAAATGAAAAACGTAGAATTAGAACAAATTGCATAATTACTTCTAATCAAACACTTCAATTTTTATATAGCACTTCAACGAATATAATAAATTCATCTACAGATTACTACCCATCAGAAATTGATTCTTGGGGAAATACTTTAGCTCTAGATTCTACTACATATAGAAAAAATTTAATTACTGTAGATGACAATATAAAGATTGTTAATAATGGTAAAATTTTTATTGGCGGTAAAATTTCCTCTGGATATGGTGGAGATAGTCCAAATTCACAAACTTGTTCAGATTATGCTGAAATTAGATTATCTAATAATTCTATAATTGAAAATAATAGTGGTGGTTATTTAGTAGTTTATGGAGCTATTAAAAATAAAACAAATCATGAAGGAAATGTAATAATAAATAATGGAGCCACTCTTCAAATTCCTTTTATTGTAATAGAACATAGAGGAGGAACAATATTCACACAAATAAAATTAAATATGAAGGGATCAGCTTTTAATAGATTTTTCTTTCAAAATATTTGTTCAAAAACCATTATAAATTATGGTGGTATTTTTAGAGCATTTGTAAGTTTATATGCAAATAATGATAGTAATTCTACAACAATAAAAATGGTTGGAAATGATAATAATTATTTAATTAATTTAAAAAATAATAGTTATATGGTCTCAGAGTATAATAATGAAACAAAAGTTAATAAGATAAATTTCTATGGCGATTTTGATTTGAATTCGTTAACAATGGATATTGTTGGAAATACACTATCGACAAGTGATATTCTATTTCCAATTTCATGGTATTATCATATATCTTTAAATAAATTAGATAATTCATCTATGGATGCAACTGTAAATTTAAATCAAAATGTTAAAATTTTACCTGGAGCAATTGTAAAAATATGTAAAAATGTTAAAGTAAAAGTTAATCAATTGATAGTTTATGATTTGTTTGATGATGTTGCAGTAGGTTGCAATAATTTATATCCAAAAGATAAAGGAAATGGTAGACTAATAGTAAATGGAACGTTAGAAATTTCATCTAAAGGGAAAATTGGAGGATTAATTGAAACAACTGAAAATAATGCTGAATTAATAATTGCAAATAATGCTTCGACATCCATAACATCACATGAAATAAAAGGAAAAGGTATCTTATTGGCTGATTGGAATGAATATACAAGAACATGTAATATTTATTTATATACATCAGCTGGTACATCAATAACTCCATCAAATGCAACTACTACTACATATTACTCATATAATAAAGGGTGGGTTATAAATTCACCAATATCAATTAAATATAACAGTAATGGTGGTAGTGACGTTGAAAATAAATCAAATTTAGTATTAACAAAATATGGATATATAATAACAAATAATGATGTGCCAAATATTAATAGAGACTATTATATATTTAAAGGTTGGTATTTAGATAATAATTTTGAACAAAAAATAACTGTTGGAGATAGTATTTATACAAATATAACATTATATGCGAAATGGGAACCAATTAATTATACTATAGAATATTATAATAAGTATAATAATAATTCAACAACTGAAAAAATTACAGAACCTACGAATATATCTTCATTTAATATTAATACTATTAAAACATCTTTAACTGCTCCAATAAATGGAAACTATGTATTTGGTGGATGGTATACAGATCAATCTTGCTTAAATGAGATTACATTATTAGAAGGATCTGAACTAATCAATTATTTAAATGCCGATAATAAAGTATTAATTTATGCTCTATGGTATCCTGAAGGAACTAAGAGTTACACTATTACATTAGTTAATCCTAGTGATGCTCCTGAAAAATCTAATATAGAAAAAATTATAAAAATTGTTGATGATAAGTATGATTGGAATGATGTATTATTACCTATTTTAGGAGGAGAATATAACAATAATCCATTAGAAAATATTTATTTTGCTGGATGGTATAAAACTAATGAAATAGTTACAAATATTAATTCTGAATTGTTTGAAACAACAGATAATATAAATTATACACTTAATTTAAATGCTAGATGGATTAAAAAAGAAATAACACTAACTGTTGACTATGATAATGGTAGCGAATTAATTCTATTGTATTATAAAGGAGAAATTGGCGACAAAATTAGTGCTCTAAGTCTACCTGAAAATAAACAAAGTGATGCCAATTCTAGTTATGGATATAGATGTGATGAATTTGAATTAACTGGTTTGATTGATAATAAAAATGGCATATGGACGATTAATAGTTTTACACCAACTGTAAAAGCTATTTGGAAAAAACTAATTAAAGTAGAAATAGTGAGTGATACTTCTTTTATTGGAACAGGTGGAGGAGAAGTCAAAAAGTATAGTATTAATAATAGTACGTTAATTGATTATAATAATACAATATTTGTTTGTAAAGATGATAATTTATATATTGTTATTAACTATAATGGCGATAATTCCCAAAGCACAAAGATTGACGGCGCTGATATTATAAATGGAAATGGCACTGAAAATAATCCATATTGTTTTAAAATAACTACAAATAATAATAAAATAACTATTACTATTATATCAAGAATATTATAAATATATACAGTCTATAGTTATTTAAACAAATCAAAATTTTTAATAATAATTTATTTTAATTCCACTACTACATCAAAGGAAAATTTGAATTAGAAACTTCGTTTTAAAATATATATTAGTATTTTCTTATAAAAGTAAGTAATGTTAAAATTATTTCTCATTATGTTATATTATTTTTATGTTTTAATGTATATTAAATAATTAAAAATTTTATATATTATAATTTATTATTTTATTATTAATACTAGTAAAGATTCCATAAAAAATTATATGGTGTGAGATATTATTTCTTACACCTTTTTGCGCTTTGCAAATAGATTATTTTATTTGTTCTAATGTATAATATAATTAACTATAAATTACAAAAAAAATTTTAAATTTTTGTATAATATAATGTTAATTTTAATAAATGTAGATTAACTTTTAAAATTATATAATTTTTTTATATATATAATAACAAAAGTGTATATAGTCATATATAAAAAAGTGATTATAGGTAATTTCCAATAATCACTTTTTTTTAGAGTAAACATTCTAAAAATAATTATGTAAGCCTTTTAAACGTTTTTTAACCTCTATAGTAAATAAAAATTTTCATTTAATATTAAAATTTAAAAATAATATTTATATATTAATTTTATAATTATTCAAAAATTTATAATTTATATAGTTATTAATTAGCTGAATAATCGTCATACCGTAAAGTAATTGACATAGGTTTATTAATTTCTATTGACTTTGTTTCAAAATTTTTTTTATTCAAACCCACAGATGCAGTAGAGCATTTATATTTAATCTGGATTATACTTCCAACTTCAAATAATAATTTATGCTCATCACCATGATTAATTATATTGTTATAGGTCTCACTTCTAACTATTATTCCATCTGAAGATAAATAATTAATTACATATTCAGATATTTTATAATCTGTTCCTAATAATTCAATCTTATTTATTATGCTTATATATATTTTATATTCTGCTTCAATTTCTGTAGTTTTATTACTAATTAATGTTAATTTATTATTATTGATAGTTGCATTATTTGATATACAACTCCAATTATTAAATGTGTAACCATCATATGAAGATATGAAATTTTGTAAATTTATTACCTTATTTTCTTCGAAAATATAATATCTTTCTATTTTATTTTCATTGATATTATTAGATAGTATAACCTTTAATTTTTCTATCCAAATTGCTTCAATTATAGTATCAGTAGATATTGTAATTACTTCATTTGCAGCATATTCTTTATCTCCAATTTTCCATCCACCAAAATAATATTTATAAGTATCATTATCATTAGTTACTGATTTAATACTATTATCTAAATCAATTAAAGTTATATCTAAATTTAAATTTGCAGTTGTATAAGTTATAGTTTCAGAAGTATTGTCAAGATCATTATTATTGTAATTATAAGTTATCCTAATAATCTTTTCATCTGTAAATTTACAATATAATGGTAATGGAGAACTTTCCCCTACTTCATTAATGTATTTTGTAAATTGTGCAAGCGTTATTTCATTTAATACTACACCGGTACTATCATCAATACCTAGATACCATCCAATAAATGTCTTATTTAAATATGATGCAGTTGTTGTAATTGATAATATATCATTAACAAAGTTTTTAATAGTAAATGTTTCTAGTTTATTATTTAATATCGGTTCAATATTTTTATCTTTATAAGAGGCAGTATAAATAATACTATATTCTTTTTCAGTCCAATTTGTATATAAATTACAGGTATTATTTTCATTATAAGTTAATGTATAACCTATAGCTGTTGAATATGTTGAATTATTATATAATAACCATTCATTACCATCTACTAATTTATAGAATAATTTATCATATATAAATTCATTACCATCAATAGTATAAGTATTACCATTTAATATTTGAATATTCTTTGATGTTATTAAAGAATTATTATGCTTATCATAAAAATTTAATGTGAATGTTTTAACATTTGCTGCAGAAGTCCAGACATAATCATCGTTTGTTCCTTTTACTGAAGTATAAATATTCTTATTAAATGTTTGATTGTGAACGTTATCTATATTACCAGTGGCAGCAAAATTACTTTTTTCTAAATATCTCGGTGAAGACGAAGCATTAAACATTATATAACTTGAACTTGTATTACCGCCAGAAAGATTAATCTGTGCACCTTCTTCAGTGGTTTGCCATAATCCCCCAATATTTCCGTTAACAATAACGCTACCATTTATAATAGCATTAGCATCTAATTTATCTACATAATATTGCTTAAATGCACAATCTCCACTATCACTTTCTATAGAAGATGCTGTTTCAATTGTTACATCAACATCCGAACCAATAGTTAATGTTGAATTTTTATGTATTATTATATTAGATCCAGGTAAGAATAAATAATCAGATTTTTCCAATGTCAATTCCGATCCGTCCATAACTTGTAAATCCATAAAGCCTATAGTTGCTGGTTTTTTTGTTGATGTTTCTAAATTAACAGGAACTACTAAATCCATTGAGATTTTTAAAGTATTGTCTTTACATTTACCATATAATTTAATATCTTCTTTTTGACCAGCAATTTGATTACTACCTTCAACTAAATATAAACTTTTAAATTTATCATTTGCGGTATTCCACGCTTTTGCTGGACTACCTTTTTTTTCAATATACCCACTTGATATATTAAACAGACTGTTTTTAGAAGAACTATTACCAATAATTGTAGCAGTTGTTGCAGCATTAACAGGTGTTCCAATCACAGTCATGTATGCATACATATATGCGTTATAAATAGCTCCAGCGTTTATTATTGTATTACAAGAAATATTATGAACAGACCATGCGTTTGTAGGTAATACTTTTGAATAAATAGAACTTGCAGCTGATCCACCTGGCCAGTCATATGTATGTAAACAATCTACTGCGGTAGCTCCAGAAGCTAAATTTACAACACCATTACCCTTTAAATATCCATATGATTGAAGGTTACAATTATTGCTTACTTGAATTGTACCATTATTAAATACAATTCCTCTATCGGCAACAAATGTTGTATGAGGTTGACAAAAACCAATTTTTGCATCAATTAAAAAAGTACCGTTGTTAGATATTTGTAAAGTGATATTTTTCGGTATGTATAATGCAGAATATACAATACCAGAATAAGTCCATCCTTCTATGTATTTTGTATCTTGTACATCAGTTTGGCATGATACAACTAATCGTTTTCCACTAACTAAATATTTTTGGGGAGTATTAGTTAATGCTGAAAATGATGTATATACATATGATGCACTATTACCACAAACAATTATGTCGTTAGTATTTCCAGTAATGGATAAAGCATCTTCGATAGTATAATATTTAGTTAAAATTCTAACTGTATTATATTTAAAAGTACAATTATTATTTGTAGAAGATAATATATAATTACCATCTGTTACTTCATAGTATGCTTTATATTCACTTCCAACCAAATTTGTAAGTTTACTTAATCCAACCATTGTTGTTGATGAATAATTATTTCCATCACTCCTTAATAATTCAGTTATATCCTCAAATTCTCCATAACCAAATATTCCATTAGTAATGCCAGTAACTGTAAATGAAGATGGTTTCCATTCTGTATTACTATCATCAACAAATATTATATTTTTGTTAAGTATAGATTCACTTATAGTGGAATAAGTTTGATTAGTTCCATTATAATCAAATGATAAAATTAAATTATTTTTTACTTTTATGTTTCGTGGTTTTATTGTAAATGATTGATTCTTTGTCCCATCAAAATTTCCTTGACCACTAATTGTAATAGTAGCACCAGTTCCTGCATTAATATTATTTGAATAACTAATTAGATAATCTGTACCTTCAATTAAAGTAACTGTATCTATTAATTTTATGGTAACAGATGTAGGTTTTGGTGTTATAGCTACATTAGAATATGTAAAGTTATCATTTATACCTGAAACAATTGCAGAACTTATATTTTTCTTTTTTATAGTCCAGTTAAAAGTTATTGTAATTGAATCTCCAGTTTCAGCTCCTAAAGTATCTACCCATTTATAACTAGAGTCATTTAAAGTGATACTTACTAAATATGTTCCAAAGTTTGTTTGTTTATTGCCTGTAATAGTAACTAATTCTTTATCATCATCATCTTTAAAATCAAATTCACAAGTTTGTTCTTTTCCATTATAAATATAATTATCTTGGTTAGAAATTGTAGGTTTTTCAACAGTC
>CAZDPJ010000039.1:0-7820 GCA_964507405.1 uncultured Staphylococcaceae bacterium | reverse complement strand
CTTTTGCAATTCTCAATTTATGCCCTAAACTGAAATTTAACTTTTCATTTCACTTTTTTACTTTTTTTACAATTACATAATTATTTTATAATAATAAAAAAATGACCTAAACCACATCAGAATTTTAATAAATAAAAAATAGTGCAAAACTTGCACTATTAAAAACCAATTATAAAACATAATACAAAGAATAAAACACCTAAACCTAATGTAATACGACTAATAACTAATTCTCCGCCTCTTTCCTTACGATTAGCAAATAAACTGTCATTACCACCTGTAATAGCATTAGATGCGCTCTCTGCTTTACCACTTTGTAATAGCACAATCGCAATTAATAAAATTGATACAATCATTAAAATAATTTCCATTAGTTTTCCTCCTAACTGTTTTTAATTTTATCACATTATCTCAGTTTTATCAACAAATTATTTAAAACTTAAATATAATTACATTTTATCTAATTCAATAAAGAAAGTACTACCATTATTAACTTTTGAAATAACACCATATTCAATATTATTTTGTACACATATATTTTTAACAATCGATAATCCTAAACCAGTACTTTTTGTATTTCGTTGATAACTTTTATCAATTTTATAATACTTTTCCCAAATATATTTTAATTCATCATTTTTGATTCCTTTACCAGAATCTACAATTTCAATACGAACTTTTTTATCTAAATCAACAATATTTACTAGTACCTTTTTATCTTTACCAGTATATTTCAACGCATTATTTAGTAAATTATCTAAAACTTGATTAATTCTTTTTTTATCTTCATTTACATATATATCTTTAAGACTATTATAAATTATTTCATATCCATCTTCTTTTAAATAATCATATTTTTTAATAATATTGCCAACAAATTCATATAAATCTATTTTTTCTTTTACATATTTTTCAGTATTTGCCTGAACTTTAGATAATTCCAATATATCATTAACAAGAAGATTTAACCTATCTACTTCATCAACAATTATATTAAGATTATCTTCTCTTTTTTTCTTATTATTATAATTTATATCTCGCGCCATTTCCGCATACGCTTTTATCATCGTAAGTGGTGTTTTTAAATCATGACTAACATTAGCCATTAATTCACGTCTTAATGTTTCTGTTTGAGAAAGTTCTTTTGCCGCATTATTTAGAGTATTATTCAACTCTTCTATTTCTTCAATTTTTGATATATTCTCACTCGAAACATTAAAATTTCCTTTAGATATTTCATGGGCCTTCTCATTCAGCTTAACAATCGGCTTTGAAATGTTTTCTGATATAAAGTAACTTAACAAAAAAGATAAAGCCAAAACTATGAATGAACATAAAATTAACTGACGTGATAAAATAATTGTTGTTGTTCCAACTGGTTCTAGTGATACATTAATAAAGAAACTATAGTCATTAGACTTTATCGCTTTAACTAATGTTTTATTATTAAATCTTGAATTATAAAAAGAAGTACTTCCAACTACATCATTGCTAGAAATAAATTTGTTTTTATAATTATAAAAACTTAAATCATTTTGTTCAATACAACCTCTTTCTATGGAATTAGACGAATAAACCAAAGTATTATTAGAATAAACTTCAATACAAACACCATAATTATACGCTAAAGTATCAACTTGCGTTTTTAATAAAATATCATCTGTATTTTTTAGTTTTCGAGCAATCGTATTAAGTTCTCTTGTTTTGTTTATTTCATAATAAGTATTAGAAAAAATAGTTTGAAAAGCCCACAAAAAGATTAAGATTAATAATGAGAAGATTATTAAATAAAACCACACCTTATTTTTTAAGTGATTCTTTTTATTGCGTAACAAATTTATAACCCATTCCTCTTACAGTAACAATTAAGTCACGATATTTACCTAAATTATTTCTTAACATCTTTATATGTGTGTCAACTGTCCTATCTTCTCCATAAAAATCATAATCCCAAATCTTATTTAATAATTGTTCACGTGATAGCGCAACGTTGGGATTTTTAACAAAATATACCAATAAATCATATTCTTTAGGGGTTAATTTTAATTCCTTATTTTCTACATAAACAACATGACCTAAATAGTCTATTTTTAAATCTTGATATATATATACATCTTCAATATTTTGACGTTTTAAAATAACTTTAATTCTTGCCATTAATTCTTTAGGACTAAATGGTTTTGTTACATAATCATCAATTCCAAGCTCAAATCCAACTAATTTATCATATTCTTCAGCACGTGCAGATAAAATAATAGTTGGGATTTTTTTTATTTCTTTAATCTTTTTAAAAGTCGATAATCCATCTAATTTTGGCATCATTATATCTAAAACAATTAAATCTATATTATTATCTTTAACAATATCTAGTGCTTCTACCCCGTCACTAGCTTCTAAAACATTGTATTTTTCTAACAAACAATATTCTTTTACTACTTCTCTAATACGTTCTTCATCATCTACAATTAAAATAGTTGTCACAAAATCACCTCTATATTTTTATAACACATTTTTGTGTATTATTTGTGAAAACAACTATATTATACAATATTTTAATTAAAGAAAAAAGTAACTTGCGTTACTAATCTTTAGGTTTAAAAAATAAACTAAGGACAAATGAAAAGATAATCGCTGATGAAATACCAGAAGCGGTAAGATCAAATATACCCATGAATAGTCCAATAATACCATATTCACTAGCACTTGCCATTGCTCCATGAATAAGTAAATGTCCAAAACTAGTAATTGGAACTAATGCTCCTCCACCAGCCCACAAAATAATCTTATCATAAATATTAAAGGTATCTAAGAAGGCACCTACAACTACAAAAATCGTTGTGACATGTCCGGGAGTTAGTTTAGTATTATCCAAAATTAATTGTCCTAAAACACAAACAATTCCACAAAATAGAAAAGCATTTAAATAAATCATTCTTGAGCCTCCAAACTAATCGCATGGGCGATACTAGGAATACTTAATTTTTGATTAACCGTTGTGGGTGACATTAATGCTCCTGTGGCTACTAGTAATACTTTTTTTAATTTACCTTTTTTCATTTGATCTAAAACATAGGAATAAGCCACTAATGGTAGACATGCTGGTCCACTGCCCCCAGAATAAACTGGTTCTTCATTGATATCAAATATCATCGATGCTGAATCATCATAATTTTTTAAATCGATATTATATTCCAGTTGCATATATTCTTTTAAAATATCTTTACCATATATTCCTAAATCTCCTGTTAAGATTAAATCATAATAATCTATACTTCTACTTAAGTCAGATAAATGACGATATATTGTACTAGCAGCAGCTGGAGCCATGACTGCTCCCATACTGTAAACATCTTTTACTCCTAAATCTTCAACAATCCCTACCGTTGAACTTTCAATTTTAATACTTGATTTGTCACGTGATAAATAAGCACAAGTTCCTCCTGTAGTAGTAAATGTTGTCGTTTTTCGTTTTGGACCCCCATATTCAACTGGATATCTAAATTGTTTTTCAGCCCCATTATTATGTGAAGAAACAGTTACAAGAGCATTATCAACCTGACCTGCTTCAATCATATTAGATGCTAAAATTAATCCTTCAACACTAGTAGCACAAGCATTATATATTCCTAAGTATGGTATTTTCATACGTGATGCCGAATAGTTAGATGCGGTTAATTGATTTAATAAATCACCTGAAATATGTATATCAATATCAAAACGTGTTTTACCTATTTTAGCAAGAACAATATCAATACTATCATCAATTAATTTACTCTCTGCTTGTTCCCAAGTTTTAGTACCAAAATAAAATTCATCATAACTCTTATCATAAAGTTTACTAAACGGTCCATTTGCTTCATATGGTCCTGTAACTGTACTAGTTTCATTTAAATAAACATTATTATATTTAAACGTCATATTTTAACCTCCTATTATCATCAATCGTATAAGCCCAAATACCCATGCACTAACAACTCCAAAAATAATAACACTACCAGCAAGTTTCATCATATTAGCACCTATTCCTGTTACCATTCCTTCTTTGCGATATTCTAAAGCTGCACTCATCATAGCATGAGCAAATCCAGTTATTGGTACAATTAATCCACACTTAGCAAAATTCACAAGTTTATCAAACCAACCAAAACAAGTAAGCAAACATCCAATAAATATTAACGTTACAATCATAAAAACTGACGCATCCTTAGTAGCGATATTAAAAAGATTAGAGTATAAATCAATTAACCCCTGTCCTATTAATCCCATTACCCCACCAATAAGAAAACAAACTAAACTATTAGTAAGTCTATTTTCTTTCGGTGTATGTTTATCTACAATTCTCTTATATTTTTCCTTTTCCATATTTCCTCCTACATCTATTGTGAGAAAATATCATATTTTTATACAAAAAAAAAGAAATTAATCACTAATTTCTTCTTCAATACGCATTAATTGATTATATTTACAAATACGATCAGTTCTTGACATAGATCCTGTTTTTATTTGACCTAAATCAAGTCCAACTGCAAGATCAGCAATTGTCGTATCTTCCGTTTCACCGCTACGATGAGATATTATTGTTTTATATCCATTATTCTTAGCAAGTTCTATTGTTTCTAAAGTTTCAGTTACTGTTCCAATTTGATTTAATTTAAGTAAAATAGCATTACCTGCTTTTTTATCTATTCCCATCTGTAAACATTCTTTATTTGTTACAAACAAATCATCACCAACAAGTTGAACTCTATCACCTAATTTTTCAGTAATTTTACTAAATCCTTCCCAATCATTTTCATCAACAGGATCTTCAATTGAAATAATTGGATATGTATTAATCAATTCTTCATAAAAGCTAATTAATTCATCAGTAGTTAATTTTTTATTATCAACATTATAAAAACCATCTTCATAAAACTCTGATGCGGCTACATCAATTGCGATAGAAACATCTTTTCCTGGAATATAACCAGCTTTATTAATAGCCTCAATTATTAAATCAAAACCTTCTTTGTTAGAAACTAAATTAGGAGCAAACCCGCCTTCATCTCCAACTCCAGTAAAATAACCTTTACTATTTAAAACTTTCTTTAAAGCATGAAACACTTCAGCCCCAACACGAATCGTTTCTTTTATTGTCTTACGATTAGGTATAATCATAAATTCTTGAAAATCTAAATTATTATCCGCATGTGCTCCTCCATTTAAAATATTCATCATTGGACGTGGCATACTTTTCCCATTACCAACATATTCATATAATGATTTATTTTCATTTAACGCTGCTGCTTTTAATGTAGCCATTGATACTCCCAAAATAGCATTAGCCCCAAATTTTGATTTATTTGAAGTACCATCAGCATCAATCATTTTATAATCAATTTCTTTTTGATTAGATACATCCATTCCAATCAGCAATTCCCTTAATTCATTATTAACATGACTAACAGCATTTAATACACCCTTACCATTATAACGATTATTATCATTATCTCTAAGTTCTAGCGCTTCACGAACTCCAGTTGAAGCACCACTCGGAACTATTGCTCTACCTTTAATACCATTTTCTAAAATTACATCCACTTCAACAGTAGGATTCCCTCTAGAATCCAAAACTTCTCTTCCTATTACATTTTTTATCTTCATAATATTCTCCTTCAACTTTTATAAATCCTTTACAACTTTTTTAAATTCATTTCCACGATCTTCAAAACAATCATATTGATCCCAAGAAGCACAAGCTGGGCTTAATAAAATAGTATCCCCCTCTTCTGAATTATTATAAGCTATTTTCGTCGCCTCCGTTAAATTATCAACTACAATACATTCTTTACCAATACTAATCGCATATTCCTTAATTCGTAATTTAGTTTCACCAAAACATACTATTAACTTAGTATTAATTAAATAATCGGTTAAATCTTCAAAAGAATGCCCTCGATCCAAACCACCTAACAAAAGAATTGTTGGATTAGAAAACGCTGAAAGCGCTATTTGTGTGGATTTAACATTTGTGGCTTTTGAATCATTATAAAATTCTCTGCCATTAACATTTCCAACAAATTCAATACGGTGTTCAACACCAGTAAATGTATTCAATAATTTATAAATATCCTCATTTGATACATTGAATTCTTTAACAGCACCTATTGCACACATAATATTTTCATAATTATGTACCCCTTTTAATTTGATATCTTTTAATTTAATAACTTCTTCATCATTATAATAAATACTACCATCAACTATACATAAATCAGTTTTATTTTTAGATGAAAAATATATTTTTCTAGATGCAATATCTTTAGTACCATCCATTACATCATCATTATCATAATTTAATATTGCAACTTCATTAGAAGTGTGATGATTAAAGATTTTACATTTATTAAATTTATAATTTTCATAACTACCAAAATGATCAATATGTACCTCACTTAAATTAGTCATTACACTAATATTTGTTTTAAAATTAATAGTATCATGCAATTGATGACCAGATATTTCTAATACTAGAATACTATCTTCCTTAACCATATCTACTAAAGAACATACTGGATATCCAATATTTCCACCTAAATATACATCACGCCCTGCTAATTTTAATATTTCATATATTAATGTTGTAGTTGTCGTTTTTCCATTAGAACCTGTTATACCAATAATTTTATTATTATTTGATAAAAAACTATACGCAACTTCTACTTCATTAGTAACCGGTATATTTAAGTCTTTAGCCTTCAACACAACTGGATGATCTAATTTAATTCCTGGATTTTTAATAACATAATCAAACGTTCCATCTAATAAATCAATCGGATCATCACATATCTCAATTCTAACACCTAAATCCATCAATTCCTTAATATGTTCATCACTTTGTTCTTTTCTATCTGTAACAAGAATTGTATTCCCGTGTTGTGAAAGTAGTTTTGCTGCTTCATAACCACTTCGTGCCATTCCTAATATAAATATCTTTTTATTTTCAAACATAATATAGCCTCCTATTTAATTATACACTATAATTCATGTTTTTGACAAAAAAAGCAAGAAAACCTTGCTTATTTTATTTTACTTTATTAATATTATTTAATAAATTTTACACCTATTATTGACCTGCTACTGTTACATTTGCACTAGTAAGATTTTTAATAAATGATTGCGCATCACTATCTTTTACTTTAATCGTTGTTAATGCTGAACAACCATTAAACATATTAGCAGAATTTGTTACACTGTTAAAATCTGCTTTACTAAAATCAATTTCTTTTAAACTAGTTGTTTCACTAAACATATAATATGTTGATGTAACATTCGAGGTATCAAAACTACTTAAATCTAAACTTGTTAAAGAACTACAGTTTTGAAACATTGATCGCATACTAGTAACTTTTGAAGTATCAAAATGACTTAAATCTAATGTTGTTAATAATTCACAATCACTAAACATAAATTCCATATTGGTAACATTCGAGGTATCAAAACTACTTAAATCTAAACTTGTTAATTTTTTATTATTATAAAACATAACATACATACTTGTAACATTCGATGTATTAAAGTTACTTACATTTAAAGTTTCTAGTTGTTCACAACTATCAAACATATATGACATATCAATTACATTCGAGGTATCAAAATTGCTAACATCCAAACTTTTCAAATTCTTATTTTCATAAAACATTCCTGCCATATTGGTTACTTTTGATGTATCAAAACCACTTAAATTTATACTTGTTAAATTTTTACAATATTGAAATATTCCATCCATATTAGTAACATTAGAAGTATTAAAATAACTTACATCTAATTCTTCTAATTTT
>CAZDPJ010000038.1:0-8569 GCA_964507405.1 uncultured Staphylococcaceae bacterium | reverse complement strand
AAATGCGCCTTGCGCGTGAAATATGGCTGCGCCATGTGAAATGCCTGCGGGCGTGGGTGGATTGATTTTATTTCACTGGATGTGTTAACATCCAATTTCACAATTTCCGTAAGGAAATTATTTCACATCCGCAGGATATTTCACTTCGTATCTTACTGGTAGTTTTATAATACCTTGTTTGTTTCACATGATCGTCATTTCCATAACCAAGAAGTTACAATCACCCATTTCGTATGTCTCACACAAAAATCCCCCTGCCGTATGGCGTTCCTCAATATCCGAGGACTCAATTCTTACTACTCGAAGGTACCCTAAAAACTAACCTTGCGGTTTATCGCTGTGGCGCATTCACCTTTTGGTTAGTTGCTTTTACATCTCGGTAAAATCAAGGTGTGGTTACCCATGTGTGCCAATCGGGGCCAATGTCACCACGATTCTTGTAAACATCCATGGAATGGCTGCAATTACACTTACTGCTGTCGAGTAGCTTCAGCATCGCATTTTTGAAAATCAAAGGCAAGACCTTCGTGGAATCCTTCATGCGCTTAGAAACGTCTTCTGGCAGCATGCCGGAGAAAATGCTATCATTTTTCTGGCCAAGACGAGCTGATCCTTCAGCATAGTTGGAAATATAAGTCAGTGAGGCGTAGCACATCTCCAACTCACGAGCCAGATATAACTCGGGGATGATGGTCATACCAACAACGTCGCCGCCCCACATGCCATACATGCGAATCTCGGCCTTAGTTTCTAGACGAGGGCCTTCGGTGCAGACGTAAACACCTCCGTCAAAAGTGCGTGCTTCAAATTCTTTGGCAGCCTCGAATAGCGCCTCGCGACATTCTGGACAAAATGCGGGGTTCTGACGGATAAATCCAAAGCCTTTGCCGACGTAGTAAGTGTAGTCACGCTTTTTGGTCATATCGATATAGTCATCAATGATGACATAGTCGCCAGGGATGATATGCGGAGAGATAGCACCTGCACCGTTCCAAGACAGGATACGCTTACAGCCTAATTCTTTGGCTGCATAGATGTTAGCGCGGGAGTTGACAAAGGGGGCGGAGACGGAATAGCCGTGCTCTCCATGGCGAGACATAAAGCCAACGTAATGGCCAGATAGTTCAATAATGGAAATCTTGTTGGCCAAGCCGTAGGGTGTCTCAATGCGAACTTCATCAACGACACGACCAATGTCACCGCGATCGAGGAAGTAAGCTTCGGTACCGCCCATGACCATGATCTCAATATTCGGATGTTTCTTTTCCATCGGTTTAATTCCTTTCTTTATTAAAGTCTGCTTGGTACAAGAACACCCCAGCCGACGATTCGAGCAACCAAAAACGCACAGAAAGTCAGAATGCAAATTGCCGTGATTGCATAATCGATGGGGAGGTATTTCGGCTTGCGATAGAAACGATGTTTGTGAGATTTGTTACGGAAGCCTTTTGTGTCCAGAGAATTGGATACAAGCTGGATTCTACGCAGAGACATGAAAATCATGGGTGCCAAAATAGCGGAATATTTCCGAGCCTTTTCTTTGAAGCCACCACTCTCAAAATCCAAACCTCTGGCCCGTTGGGCTTCTGTGATGATGGACGCATCATTTTGAACCAATGGGACAAAACGGAAAGCCAGCACGAATAGTTCACCGATTGAGAATGGGACACCGAGGCCGGAGAATCCAATGGTCATGTCACGCAGTTTGGTGGTAGAGATGTACAGGAAGATGGGCAGAGAGCTGATTAAAATGCGCAGCCCCATGGAAATAGCCCAGAGCAGGCCTACATCGGAGAATGCAATGCTCATACCAAGAAATTTCCCTGTTTCAAAGTAAACTTCTCCACCAACATCGCCGCCAAAGGGTATCCAGAACAAAAAGCTAACTAAGGCACCTGTTCCAATCAACGCCAGATAGACGACAAATAGTTTTTTTGAGATTTTTGCGATTTTGGTTACCAACAAAATAACAGCGTAAAGTGCGGCCAGTAACAGCGGATGCTGGATACAGAACGCTGTACAGATTGCTGTGAGCATAAAGACAGTACGTGTTGTGGGATGCAGCCTTTCAAACGCACTGCCCGTGCTTTCATATACGAAAGCGCCTCTTGTTTTAGCCATAATTAATTCCTCTTATAACAGATGGTCCGTGCGCATATTTGTTATTTCTTTTTATCTGCGGTTACGAAAAATACAATAAGTGCGACAACACAAACTCCTAAGATGATATAAGCGGCAGGTGTCAGTTCCGGAAATTCCATGATGAAATCCTTCCTTTCTTGTGTTTGTTATGTAGTTAAAAATGTCGAGCGAATGTGAGGGACTGCATCGGCTGCCTGCATCCAAGGTGCTCCGCTACGCTGCGCCGCTCGCCAAAACTGAGTGATTTGAGGCGGTTGCACAAAGCTGGCGGCCAACACCTCATCATGCTGGAACACCTCTTCTGGTGTGCCATCCAGTCTAATTTGTCCCTGACACATGACGATTGCTCTGTGTGCGTGCTCTGCAACCAGTCGCATGTTATGAGTAATGATCATGATGGTGTGACCAGCATCATGAATGGTGTGAATCAGCCGCATCATATTCTGGCTGTCGCGCCAATCCAGACCAGTAGTTGGTTCGTCCAGAACAATGAGTTTAGGCTGCATGGCAAGAACCGATGCAACAGCAATTTTTTGTCGCTCGCCTTTCCCTGCAAAATACGGCTCTTCCTTACGGTATTTGAGCAGACCGACTGCCTCTAATGCTTGAACAACCCGATCTTCTACCTCATCCGGTGAAAGCCCAAGGTTTTTGGGACCGTAGGCGATTTCATCTTCAACAGTGTTCAGAAAAATCTGGTGATCCGGATTCTGGTAGCAGTATCCAACGAGGGACGCGCGTTCCCTGATGGACATCTCCATAACAGATTTGCCGATAATCCGAATATCACCGGATGTGGGCTTGTTTAAGCCGCCAATTAGCTTTGACAGGGTCGTTTTGCCGGAGCCATTCTGGCCGATTAATGCTAGATATTCGCCTTCCTGAATCTCTAGATTTAGACCATGCAGAATTTCAGGACCGTCTTCCGAATACGCGTAGCGCAGATCCTGAATATCAACCAACGCTGCCATGGGATACCTCCTTAACGGTACTGATTGCTTGCTCAAGCGTGATGGGGATCTGGAACCGTTCTAGACAATCTGCCATATGGAATGCCTCTACAATCTGAGGAATCTGCACGCCATATTCTGTCATAAGATCAAAGGAAGTAAAAAACTCCTGCGCATCAAGCAGTGCAATCTGTTTGCCTTCAGATAGCAACAGTACACGGTCACAAAGAGAAGTAAGATCCTCTGTAGCGTGGGAAACGAGAATGATTCCAATTTCCTTACTTTTTTTCAGTTCCTGAAGAACGGAGAAGACTTCCGTTGCACCGATGGGATCTAGTTCTGAAGTGGGTTCATCCAGCACAAGAACAGAGGGATGGAGTGCCAGACATGCAGCAATAGCAACTTTTTGTTTCTGTCCACCGGAGAGACTGAATGGTGAGCGATCCAGAAACGCTTCCATATGTACCATTTCAATGGCTTTTGTGATTCGTTCGTGAATGTCCTCATCGGAAAGTCCAAGATTTTCTAGCGTGAAATAGAGTTCTTCTTCGACACTCATGCCCATAAACTGGGACTCTGGATCTTGAAAGACCAAACCGACATCCTGAACTAAATCACAAACGGCGTTTTCTTCTGTAAGCTTACCGCACATCAGAACTTGGCCGCTGTAAGTGCCATGAAAATTGTTAGGAATCAGGGCGTTGATGGACATACACAGTGTAGTCTTACCGGCACCGGAAGGACCTGTTATGCCGAGAACCTCGCCCGGCATCAGATCAAAGTTGATATGATCAAGTGCAGGACGCTGGGCACCAATATACGTCCAGCTTAAATCCTTTACCGAGACCAATGGTGTCATGCCTGAGCCTCCTCAGCTTTTTGCTCAATGCTTCGAGCACTCTCTCGGCCACGGTACAGGCCGGAGCGAATGACGAACGGATACAGCAGCTTGCACAGCGGAATACCCAAAAGCAAGGAAGGAAGCAACTGATTCAAGAAAGTGGTGGGGAAAAACGCAATGGCAACTGCCTTGGGTGTTAGGCCGAACATGACGTTAACAAAGATGGAAGAAGCGACAAGGAGTGCGCCCAGAATGCTACCCCAACAGACAAACTCTACAATGCTGCGCCGTGTTGCGAGTTTTGCATTGCTGACAAACAGATAAGGAATAAATGCGGTTAAGAAATTGGTTAGCGCGCCCATAACCATGACGTGAGGCGCAGTACCCTGCGTAAGATCAGAGATGAAGTTTCCGATGGTAATGCCAATGCAACCAGGTAATCCAAAGAGAATGCCGAAAGGTGCCTGAAGCGCATTGGCCGGACGCAGCCAAGTGCCAGGGGCAAGCTTGATGAAGCTCAGCGTCAGTAGTGCAGCAGCATAAATAGCGGCGGTCATAACAATGAGAACGAGGTTGATTGTAGAGGTCTTCTTGCCACGTTTACGGGTGGAAAACAGATCTGTCACCACGCCGATAAAGAGCGCGATCAGACCGACGAGTAAAATATATGCGCCGAAGAGCATGGTAACAGGCAAGTTGTCCTGGCCGTTAACCATCAGTTTGCGTACGCCCATTAGTGCATATGCGGCGAAAATAATGCCCAGAATGCGAAGACCACACAAAAACAGTGGTGTCTTACCGGTTGCTTTACTCATGAAAAATGCAGGAATTACAGCCATCAGAATACCGACGGCAATCACGACGACTAGCGTTGGACCGAACGCAGTAACGGTTGTTAGCCCCGTGACGCTGGTTTGTGTGTTGTCGAACCATGGCAGGAACTGTGCAACAATGCCCATTACCAGGCCCAACAGAGTCAATGTTAATCCAGTGTTCGAACGTTTTTTTGAAGTTTCCATCTTTCCAAATCCTCCTTCTAATGTATCCACTTTTTCACAAACATGCAGATGGATCGTTACCGTTTTTCAAAAGGATCACGATACATCGTGTCATGATAGCGATAAATTAATCGCGACGGGAAGATGCCACGGTCAGTTGCAACAGCAGAGATATACTTGGGCGAAGTAATGTCGAAAGCCGGGTAATAACCTTGTGCACCGTCAACAGAAGTCCGCTGCCCCAAGCAGTGTAAAACCTCTTGAGGGTTGCGCTCTTCAATTGTAAAAGCATTAGGGCCGTAACTCCCCTTAACTGGTCCATTATAACCCAACAAGAAATAGGGAATATCGTTGTCATGAGCGGCCATTGCCAGTGGATAGGTACCAATTTTATTGGCAATATATCCATCCATCGTGATTTTATCTGCCGTGGAGAGAAATAGATTGGTTTTGCCGCTCTGCATCAGATAGGCTGGCATATTATCTGTAACTACGGTAACAGGAATGTTCATCTCTACACAAGAGCAGGCGGTTAGCCGGGCACCTTGCAGATAAGGTCTTGTTTCGGAGGCGAAGAGTTGGATGTCTTTCCCATCCTCTGCAGCAAAGTACAACGTATATGCAAGAGCAGCACCAGCAAAGCAGATTGTCTGAATCCGAGCCCCATCTGAAATTAAATCAGCGGCATATCGGCCAGTATCCCGGGCAATACGGTTGCCTTCTGCGATTTTTTCGTAGACAAAGGCGCGAATTGCTTCAGAAACATCTCCGTTTTGTGCAAAAGTTTTATGGGCAATATCCATGCATCCAGCCAAGATATAATTCAAATCCCACCCGGTTGGACGGGTGTGCTGTAGACGATAGCAGCCGGCTTCCATCGAGGTGAAGAACTGATCCTCGGGCTCATCTTCGTGTACGCGAGCATGCATGGCGAGAGCAAGCCCAGCGGCATAGGCCAGCGGGGGAGCCCCCTGGATGGTCATGTTTTCAATTGCGAGAGCGACAGATTCTAAATCCGTGCAGGTAACAAATTCAATGCTGTGGGGATACTTGCGGCGGTTGAGCATATGAACGCACCCGTCTTCAAACCACAGTGTGTTGAATCTGTCTGCAAGTAGTGCTAACTTTCGTGCCATATTTGCGCCTCCTGATTAATTGTTGAATAATCCCAAATTTGTCCAATAAGGAATCATTGCCAATATAGTAACTAGACATGCAGCGAAGTAGACTGTAGCGTATTTGCTACGATCTTTGCCAGTCCAACCGTTGTCTTGCAAAATATCTTCACCAATAAGTAGGAACATGTTTTCGTATTTCAGAAAAAACGAGCAGATTGCGAAGCAAAACAACGGAAGCCATGCCAGCGGACTCAAACCATAGCTTTCTTTGAGGTCAGGCAATACGGATGAGAGCACCACGATAGTGGGCGTAAGCAATGCAACGTCAATGAAACGCCACAAGAAAAGTAGGGTCAGCATGACAGGCATGAAAACCCAAGGATTTTGCAGAATTGTCCCGAATAAAGGAAATAGCAACTTGGAAAACCAGTCGGAAAGTCCTGAAGCGGTGAAAATAGAACCTAAACTCATAGAAGCGCCGACAAATAAGACGATGTCCCATGAGATACCTGTACTGATTTCTGCCGGCTGGATAATTCTGCATGTGCAGAGAATGAAGAAGCCCAGCAGGCAGATAACTACATCGGGAATCTGATGTACGGTACCAGTGGCAAATAGAAGAAAGCAGGAACAAAGGACAATTGCAGAGATTTTTTCAGGACGAGACAGCGGCGGTAATTGTTGGTAGAGCGTTTCAAAGACGGTTGCTTCTACACGCAGTGAATCTCGTGGCCGAAGTATCAGTGCCCCTGCGGAAACAAGCAGTAGACTAACCAGCATTGCTGGTAAAAACATTACTTGAAACCAGACAGAAAAACTAATATCAGGCAGTGCATCCACAGTAGAAAATATGCCAGTAAGAATTGGCCCCATCAAAGAGCCTGTGGACCAGCCGATACCGGGGATAACGGCCATTGCCCATGCAGTCAGCAGCAGAAGCGAACGCCCTCGGGAGTGCTTCGGAATACCACAAAGCTGAACACATTCCAGCGCCAGTGGTATAATCAGAATAACGCGCACAGTAATAGATGGAGTGAAGAAAGAGAGCAGAATACCCAATAAGCTCCAGCACAGAATCAGCTTTGGATAGGTCACGGTGTGGATCTGACGCAGAAGCAGATAGGCCATTCGTTTGCCCAAGCCAGTTTTTTTCAGAACATAACCAAAAAAGAGTGTTGGAATCATCGTCCACACAGATGTTTGCGAAAAACCGGAAAAGACAGTTTCCGTGGGTAAACCGACCAATAGGGTCAAAGCAAACATGCAACAGGAAGAAATTCCAACACTCAATCCAAAAGGCTCAAAAATCCACAATCCAGTGGTACAGATCAAAACAGCAAGCGTTGAATGACCAAGTACGTCCAGTTCGGGGGAAAAGGGGCGCAGTAGGCCGATAGCGATGCTTGACAGAAACACGAAAGCAAATGCAAACTCACGGTAGTGCCTACGCATGGTCTTCCCCCATATCATGTAGAAGTTTATATGGACATTGGATGTACGATTGTTTTAAGTTAGTACTATTGTTCAATAAACACTATAGACCATTTTTCTCTGTTTGTCAACACAAAATAATTATTTTTCTGCTTTCTTCCGTATTTGGAAAAACAATTGACAAAAAAACAAAAAATAATATAATTGAAGTAAAAAAGAGATTTAGGAGGAATATAAATGCTGAATTCCGACTATGCGCGGTTGAGGATTCTGGATGCAGCTTATGATTTATTTGGGAAATGCGGCTATGCGGCAACGACAGTGCGCATGATTGCCGGACAGGCCGATGTGTCGCTATCAGCTATTCCATATCATTTCGATAATAAAGATAACCTGTTTCAGCAGGTGGTGCAGATGGCTACGGATGAATTTGCCTTGTATTTCGAGCAAATAATTCAGGATGTGGACATTTTTATGCAGCAGGAGCATCAGGATCTGGATGTTGCAAAACAGTTGCTCTTCAAATTAGCAAATCGACATATGGATTATGTATTTGATCCTCAAAATGATAAGCAAATGCGGTTATTCTTTCAGTTGCGGTCTTCTTATGATCCGTCCGGTGATGTCAAAACACCGATTCATATGTCAACTACAAAACCTTTTGTGCAGCTCCTGGAAATACTTCGGCCTGAGTTAAGCCACGACGAGGCTACAATTCTGGCATACTCAATTATTGGTGAACAGTTATTCTTCTTTTATCACAGGCCCAGTGTTTTGGCACAACTCCATCTTAAAGAATATACAAGTCACAGTCAGAAACGAATTCGAAATGTCTTGATGCAGAGATTGAAACGCGAATTGGATGGGGTGGGCAATAATTAGCGAATGTGGCAGCTGGCAAATTTGCCGGCTGCCGTTTTATATTGGCTGACCAAAGCTAGCCATCGGCTCTGCCGGTGGCAAAAAACAGCTTGATATGGCGGGGCGCTTTATTAGACAGGATTCAAAAGGTAGCTCCTTCTCTTCCAAAGACAGACTCGACATGGTGGCTGCGCGGCTGTATAATGGAGAAAACACGCATGGAGGGTT
>CAZDPJ010000037.1:0-9181 GCA_964507405.1 uncultured Staphylococcaceae bacterium | reverse complement strand
CGTGCCGAGAGAACAGAGTGCGGAAAATCCGCCCACTCGCACTGGCAGACGGTTTCAAACCCTGCGGCCTCCGCCGCAAGGTCGAGACCGCCTATGCCGGAAAACAGGCTCACATGGGTCGGTTTATTCATCGCTTCCGTTGCGACGGAAGGCGGCAAGCTCGCCGTCAAGCTCCGCAAGAACGGTCTCCATGTCCGCCGTTACCGCCTTGCTTTTTGTGATCAATCCCCACATCGTTTCACCGAAGGAGGTCTCACCTTCGGTATCTTTATCGGTGATGTCGTCGCCACAGACAGTATAAAAATCGTGGCCCTCCCAAGCCTCAAAGAGAATATCCGCCTGCTCCAAGAAGGAAGCTGACGCCGCTTTCAGACGTTCCAAATCTATGGGGGTATGTGCTTTCTCTACCATAAGCGCAAGCTGCTTGACAAAGCCATACAGGAGGATGCGGTCATTGATGATATCCTTATAAGAGCTTTCGGGAATGAGATAAATGTTTTCGTTATTCATGCGTGGTTTCTCCTTTCACTGTTTCACCAAGTTTTGTGGTCATAATTTCGTATAGCTCGTTATCCTTCGGGAAGTTATCCACGAATGGCAAGATCACGTTGCCGAAGAAGATAAGCCCCTGCCCGGGTCCTGCGTTTGAGATATGCGTTGCCTGCTGATTGGAGATATTCAGGCGTTCACAAAGTATCTTGCGGTCGCCGCTTGCCTGGTTGAGAAGGTACACAAAATCGCTGTTCTCAAAGATATTCTCGATCTCCGAGGAGGAAAGAAGGTCCTTGATATTCTGCGTGATACCTGTGGGAATACCGCCCCATTTACGGAAGCGTTTCCAAATCTCCACGCTCCAGGCTCCCACCTCGCCGTGCAGCAGAAGGTGGAACTCGTCAACGAAATACCAGGTGGATTTACCCAGGTCTCGGTTTTGGGAGACTCTGTTCCATACCTGGTCTTGAATGACGAGCATTCCCAGGCTTTTGAGCTGCTTGCCAAGCTCCTTGATATCAAAGCACACAAGGCGGTTATTGATATCAACATTCGTCCGATGGTTGAACACATTGAGCGAACCATGCACATAGAGTTCCAGGGCGGCGGCGACTCTCTGTGCCTCCGGCTCCGGTTGCCGTTTGATCTCGTCGTAAAGGTCCTCCAGGATCGGCATAGTCTCCGGTCGGGGGTCTGCCATATACGGACGGTACACGGTACGGACGGCCCGGTCTATGAGGGTCTTTTCCACCGGCTCCAGCCCGTTCCTTCCGCCTGCCGCAAGCTCGCAGAAGGACAGGATGAAATCGGATTTTAACGCCAGGGGGTTGTCGTCCTCGCTGTAATTGAGGTTGATATCCATAGGGTTCACATACTGCCTGCTTGTCGGGGATATCTTGATGACCTGGCCGTTCAGCCTATTTACCACCGGGAAATATTCCGCCTCGGGATCGCAAATCAGGATATCGTCCTTCGTGCTCAGGAAAGTCCCCAGGATTGACCTCTTTGCCGAGAAACTTTTGCCGCTGCCCGGTGTGCCTAAGATCATACCGTTAGGCGTTTTCAGTCTCTTTCGGTCGGCAAGGATCATATTGCCGGAGGTGGCATTGAGTCCATAGTAAAGTGACTCGCCGCCGTGGAAAATCTCCTGTGTGGTAAAGGGAACGAACACCGCAACGGAGGAAGTCGTAAGCCCTCGCTGTATCTTGATACGGTTGACACCGAGAGGCAGGGCCGATACGAAACCGTCCTCCTGCTGGAAATCCAGACGCACAAGCTGACAGTTATATTTCTGCGCCACGCTTGCCGCGCGGAGAAGGTCGTTATCCAGCTTTTGTCTGCTGTCCGCGAAGTTCACCACAAGGAAGGTCAGGAGAAACATTCTCTCGTTTCTGCTTTGCAGGTCACGGAGGATATTCTTTGCCTCGCTCGCATAGGTGGCAATGTCGGTCGGGATGATATCCATGTCGAACCCTTCACGAACCGCCTTTTTCTGTGCGTCGATCTTCATGCTGTCGATATCAGTTATCTTGCGCTTGACGGTCTTGATCGCCTCGTTCTGGTCCATGCTGCGGATATGGAGACTGACGAGAATATTACTGTCGGTATCCAGAAGCTCGGTGAGCAGCCGGTCGTCCATCTCGGGCGCACTGATCTGCAAGAAGGACGCGGCACAGAATTTATCCGCCATCGTAAATTTCCTCGACTCCCCGAAACGGAAGGAGGACGGGGCGATAAAATCCTTGACAGAAAGGCCCGAAGGGGCAAGCCAGCCCCATTCAAAGGAAAACCGCTCGCCGTCCGGGTGGAGGATGCCGTGCAGCACCTCCAGCCATTCACGGCCGGTCAGTTCTTTTGCCAGGGCGCCAATCACCTTGAAATGGTTGAGCGCGTCCATTGTGATACGGGAAAACCTCGCCCTTGCCGTTTTGATATCTTCCGCCTCGATGGTGAGTACAAGATATTTTGTTTTAATCAGGCCGTTGTTGCCTTTTTCAAGCTGCCCCCGGAGCATTTGCGTGTAGCACTCGCGGATATGGTCGAAGCTGTCTCCCTGGGCCGCAATCTCGATACGCTTCACGAAATCCTCCCGGTTCATGCGGCGGCTCACAAGGGAGAGCTGCATACCGATAGAAGCGTCGTGGGCATTATACATATCGCAGAGAGCTTCAAAAATCGCCGTCTGATCGTCGGGCTTGGCAAGCTGATAATTCACGTCCTCAAACTCGATACAGCGGGACCAGCTCTTTTCATCCAGACGGCAGAGGCCGTCCGGGTACATCTGACGGAAAGGTAAGGTATCCTGCGCCGTCCTTGCCTTGCCGTCGCCCTTCGCATTTTCGATAATGCGTCTGATCTCACGCTTTTCAGCGTTTGTCAGCTTTACCTTCGGTTTTGCCGCTCTGACTGCCTGCGGCTCTTTTCTTTGCTTTTCGGACAACAGCCATCACCTCCTTTTCTGTCTGCATTTGCCGCTCAACTGCGGCATAGAAATTGCTTGTCTGATAAGGTCGTTCCTTCGTTCTTGTGAACATAGATCGGATGATATAACCGGCAATCACCTCCAGGGGTTGACCGTGGCGCTCATACATAGCGAGAAGAAAGAACGGGAGCATGACTAAGATCATGCAAAGGGTGGCGACGGTGGTATTCATGACCGCTTTGAGCAAAAAGAAAAGCGGTACTCCGATGAGTGCCGCCGCGCCGAAACATATTAGTTGCCGTTTGGTGAGACCAAACATGACTTTGCTTTTGACTTTTGTTAGGTCTTGGGGAATGGTAACATACGCCATTATCAGGCCTCCTTTCCTTTGCCCGGAAAAGTGATACTGTCGGGAGCCTCGTTGCCCCATACGTCCCATCCGGGCGTTTTTTGCCTTGCGAAAAGTTCTATGCGGGGAACGTCCCCCATAAGCTCCACAATTCGTTTCCTTGCCTCGTCGGGCTTTTTGCTGTGTTCTTCCACCGGGGAAACGATAACCTGGTGGACGCTCCTTGATTGCCGCTTGGGACTACCTTTGGTGGCGATCACGCAGAGTTCCGCGTTTGCCCGCGTCCAATATCCCATCCCCCAGAACAGGGTCGGGACCTTCTTATTCTGCTTGACCCATACGAAGGCGATGCTCTTGTATTCAAAGCCCCAGGCGTCAAGCACTCCCCACGCTTCACGCAGCATAGGAAAGGTGATCCAAAGGAATAAGGCGCAGTCCTTATCTGCAAGCTCGCCCACGGGTAAAGCCTTGATATCCTCAATCTTCATCGTAGGATAATGACTTTCAGCACTCCGTCCCGTGCCCTTCTTGCTCCATACCTTGTAGGCCCAGGGAGGATCGGCATAAATGACGTTGTATTTCTTCATGCCGCCTCCTTAATGCGCCCCAAACAGAGATTTAGAGAGTGAACCCGTTTTGAACAACGCAAAACACAGAAGCACCGTATATCCCATGCAGCTCCATATGGCGCCGGAAATATTTCCGGTCGTGCCAATGGTCTGAACGAGAACAGAATAGATACCCACGCACACCATAATGAGAAATGCCTGAAACGCCAGAGCGAACAGAGATTTTAAGTAATTCTGCCCGGTGGAGCTCCAATCACGGTTCGTCATAGTAGCAAGAGGGATCGGCCCGATGGAGGTCGTCAAGTACACCTCGATCATGCGGCCGTAAATGACGAGCATGATACAGATGGATAGGGCGTTCATCGTCAGCCCCACGAAAAGGGACTGGAACCACAGGCCGAACAGTTCACCCGTTGAAAGCGCCTCCACCTGGGCCTCCAAATCCGTGATAACACTGCTGATATCAATGGAGGTACTTCCGATGATAACGCCTGCGCTGCTGTTCACCACGCTCTGGCCCACATCGAAGATACCCATGACGATATTCCAGGTGTTGGTCACGATCAGCACGGCGCAGAAGGTCTTGAATATCCACTTGAAGAACATCCAGGTATCCACGTCGTGCATGTTGTTTTTTTCTGTTACAAGCTGGATCAGCTCATAGCACATCACAAATGTCAGGATAACCCCGGCGATCGGGACGATCACCGTTTCGGAGAGATTGCGGATCATGGAAAAGACGCCGCTGTTCCATGCCAGCGGCGTCATTCCCACTTCACCGGCGATCTCGCCTACTTTGGTATTCACCGTATCGAACATGCCCGACAGGTTTCCCGTGATACCATCGACGAGCAGCCCGCGCAGCCACTCGTCAAGTTTGTCGAGTATGCCGCCCATAAGCGATCACGCCCCGCGGATTAACCGAACAGGCCGGAGAGCAGAGGGACAAGGGTGATACCGATGAGGGCGACACCGCCGCCGGCCATGAGCTGCTTCATGCCCTGGGACTTAGAGGCAGGGTTGTCCTGGCCGTAGCCCTCCAAAAGATTGATAACACCCCAGATGCCCAGGCCCGCGCCCAGAGCAACTACCAGAGTTTGTAAAACACCAACTGCGCTATTGAAAAATGCCATATAAAAATCCTCCTAAAAAATGTTTTTGATTTTGGTTTATTCGTTCACGTCGATCTCGTACACATCGAAGCGGTCGCCGGGCTTCACCACGGCGCGCAGCTTTTTCATGTACCGTTCCATGTCAAAGACATTTTTAGGGTCGGCGTCGGCTGTGTACTTGTAATTCGGGTGCCGCGTCAGATCGTACTTGTCCGAAAGAAACGGACGCACGCCGCGCAGCATGAAGATACATTTGCCTCCGTCCATAACTGCCAATTCGTCCTGTGTCATCAACTCCTTTCCTAATTTCTGATAACTGAGGCCGTGGGAAATCTGGCTGCCCCGGTTTTCGGACTGGTTGTAGCTGTCGATAGTCTCCTTGCCCAGCAGCTCCGAAATCTCCTTGAGCGTCGATTTTTCCTTGCCTCCCAAAAACAAGGTGCTATCACAGTTACCCACAATGGTATCCGCGTTGTCCTTGTAGATGGCTTTTAACTGGCTCTGCGACTGCAAAATAATAGAAGCCGATATCTCACGGCTTCGGATGGTGGCGATCAGCTTATCAAAGTTTGGTATCTGGCCGATGTTTGCGAACTCGTCCAGGATCAGGCGTACATGAACGGGCAGGCGCCCACCGTAGAAATCATCCGCCTTGTCACAGAGCAGGTTGAATAGCTGACTATACATAAGGGCTGCGACAAAATTGAAAGTGCTGTCCGTATCACTGATGATAACGAACAGTGCCGATTTGCTGTCACCCAGGGTATCCAGTTCCAGCTCGTCGGTCTCCATCAGATCCCGCAGTTCCTTGATATCGAAGGGAGCGAGACGGGCACCGCAGCTAACTAAAATGCTTTTGAGTGTCTTGCCGGCCGCCATCTTAAATTTTCGGTATTGCTTGACAGCGAAATGGTCTGGGTCTTTTTCCTCCAGGTCAGCAAAAAGGAGGTCAACGGGGCTTTGATATTCCTCGTCGTCCTCCCTGGCTTCACTGGCATTGATAAGATCAAGCAGCGTGATAAAGTTTTTTTCGTCCTCGGTAGCCTCATACCAGATATATCCGATCAGGGCCGAGTAATAGAGACGTTCCGCCTTTACCCAAAAATCCTCGCCGGATTTGTCTCCCTCGCCTTTGGTATTCATAATCAGGGCGTTAACCAGCTTCAAAATATCCTTTTCCGAGCGGATATACGCAAGCGGATTGTATTTCATGGATTTTTTGAAGTTTATGAGGTTCAGGCTCTTGATACGGTATTTCTTTCTCTCCAGGAGGCGTCCCACCTCGTTTAGGATCGTTCCTTTCGGATCGGTCACGACGTAGGAGGAATGACACTGGAGAAGCGAAGGCTTGCAGAAGAAGCGCGTTTTACCGCTGCCGCTGCCTCCGATCACAAGAATGTTTTTGTTTCTCGCGTATTTAGGCTGTTTCGGTCTGCTTGACATTGTGATACGTTCCGTCTGAGTGATGGGGATATTGTTGAAAAAGTCCTCGTCCACGAATGGTGCGATATCCGCAGGCGTACCCCATCGGGCACTGCCGTACTCCATACCGAGACGGTATTTCTTTGCGTTCTTGCCCTTGAAATGCACGATCAAGCGGATAATGACAGCACCCGCAATACCGATTAGGAGGTCAAGAAGGTGGAAGCTGGGTGCAAGGGAGGAAAAGGCCCTTGTAAATCCTTCACCGAGGGAGAGTATCTTTGCGGAGAGGTCGGCGCCCGGTGCCAGACGAAAGGCCTGGGCCAGCTTGTCGAAGGGATACACGAACAGCACATAAGGGAGGTTGGTTAGGATCAGTTTTTTCACGTTCATAGCTGCACGCTCCGATCTTTGACCTTTACTTTCTCCCGGTCAATGGTTCTTTGTTCCGCCCTCTGCGCCGCCTTTTCCTTCGCCTTTGCCAGACGCTCCCGGATGGTCGGCTTTTCTTCACGGGCCATTTTCTTATTTGCGAACTCCTGGAAGGCTGCCGTGATCGCGTCTGCGTCCCGGCTTTTGAAAAACACCATATACCGGGGCTTTTCGGCTGTGGTGTCTTTCTTCAGGGCGAAATCCACGTGGTACTTTTTTGCGACCGCCGTAAATGCCTTGATATTCTTGTCGGTGATCTCGATATTCGCAAGGCCCGCATTCTGACCCGCAAGCTGTTTCAGGCTTTGCTTGCCTCGGTGTATCTTTGCGCCTTTGTTCTTCTGCGCCTCCAAAAAGGCTTTGAGAGCTTTTTCAAGCGTGTGCTCGCTGATCTTTGCGCCGTTGATGATAATGGCAACGGCTTTCCCGGTTACTTCTTCCTGCATTTACTCACGCCCCCTTCGTCCGTCCCCGTACATATCGTGCTGCACCAGGGAAGAATAATAGCTGTTGATGGTGGAGGGCGCGTTATACAGCGCCGCCAGGAGATATTTCTTGATATTGCGGACATAGGTGGTGTTGTCCTTCATGCAATCCATGACATACTGAACGTGGGAGCTGTCCAGCTTCAGGAAACGGGATTTTAACACCTCCGCCGGGAAATCGTCTCCGGCTATGCGGATCGTCTTTCTTGCAGAGCAGACGGTATCCACGATGAGCTCCGCGATCTCGTCAAGCTGTTCACGGTCCATCTTCGGGTCCTGAATGAGAATGTCATAGTCGATATTCTCCAAAACGATCTCACGGTATGTTTCTCTCGCTCCCATCCCATCCGTTCCTATCCGTGAGCGTTTGCGCTCACCGTTGCCCTCTGGGGGTATGCCCGTAAGGGGCTGGGGATTTGATGGGATAGGATTTGATGGTTCAGTAATTGATAAATCAGTTTTTGATTTATAGTTACTTGATATATCTATATTTAATTGTGCGGGGTTTTCCTGTTCAGGTTTTCCCAAGACAGGGTTATCCAAGACTGGATTTACCTGAACTGGATTTTCCCGTTCAGGCTTTTCCCGTTTAGGTTCGGGCGGTCTGGGCTGCTCCAGGATCGTGTACTCGATGGCTCCAAGCTGCCCGTTTGTGTTGCGGACACGCTCCCTGACCACATACCCGTGATCCTCCAGCTCCCGCACTCCGGCACAAATGCTGTCCACGCCATCCTTGCAGATACGGGCGAGGCCTTTTGTGGTGTAGTCCCATTCCTCCGGCAGCGAGAGCATAAGGGAGAGCAGCCCCTTCGCTTTCAGGGACAATTCCGTGTTACGCAGATGATGGTTCGACATGACCGTGTAATCACGGGTCTTGTCTATGCGGAATACTGCCATTTCCGTACCTCCTTCCTGTAAAAATGAAAAGTGTTGATTTTCGGTGTTTTTGCCGTCTGTATCCCTCCGTTATCCTCCGCAAAGGAAAACACCCACGCCCATCACGGAACGCAAGCCACGGAGGAAAGAACGGCGGTTTTTCCACCCTAATTCATACATTTTTTGGACTGTTTCTTACAGCTCACGGTCTTTGTGGTCGTACCGGAGTTTTCCCGCTATGACCTTCGCATGGTTCTTTATCATGATAAATCCCTTGTCCTGGTTCTCCAGGGCTTTACCGTATCCGGTCTCGGTCAGGAACAGTCTCATTTTGTCGCCCTTATAGCCCATAGGGGACTCATGGGAGAGGACGTCAAAGACGATCATGTGGCGGGTATCAGGTTCGAAACGCTCCAGGGCCATGATATCGTGGCCGGCCAGCTTTTGGACACCGGACCGCTGCCTTGCCTCCGCCAGCATTTCCCCGACGGTACGCGCCTTGTCTGGCAGACGGTAATTCTGCTGCACATCCCGGATCACGTCCATGCACTCTTTTTTAGAGAGCGGACGGAGCTTTTTCAAAAGGCCCTCTGCCGTGTCCTTCAGGTCACGGTTCGGCGCATAGCGCCAGGTCATGTAAATTTCATTCAGGGCGGCCGACTGACTTGTACTTTCAATCTGGTAGACCATCCTCTTTTCAGCTTCATTCAAATTCATTTATCCGGCTCCTTTCTTTTGGGCATAAAAAAACGCCATAGGTTTTTATCCCTACGGCGTGCCATACAGGAGAAGGGCGCTGATTTTTAATATCCGCACCCTTCAAGTCTGTTTTCTATTCAATTCTCGTTTGTGGGAGGATAGCCATTCTCCGCTAAACCGTTGATTTCTCTTGCTTTTTGCTCTTTACCAAAAATGAAAGACATAAGATGATGATTTGCAGGGCGAGAGCAACTCCATATCCAATCAAAAGTTAATATGTAAAGGGTGGTTTCTGCCACCTAATACATATGACTGCGGCTCAT
>CAZDPJ010000036.1:0-10156 GCA_964507405.1 uncultured Staphylococcaceae bacterium | reverse complement strand
CATAGAAATAGCATAATATTAAATTTTATAGCACAACAACTGCAAAAGTCGGGAGGTGTAATAAAAAAGATTAAGCAACTATATCCTGAATCAAATATTGTTGCTATTGACTATGATCCTTCAGCAACCCGTGTTAATCAAGAAAATAGAATTAAACTAATGCTTGCGATTGCAAAAGAAAATATGACAAAATAAAAAGCAAAATGATTATTATTACTAATTTATTTTATAAATGGTGTTAAAGTACTAACACCATTTTTGTTGCGATAAATATCTAAAAATGCTATAATATAGAATAATGACATAGTAAAATATAATAAGTAATCGAATATTAAATTATTATAAGTAAGTATTATTTTGTAAAAAAGATAAAAAAGATAAAGTATTTGAATATATAATAAAGAAAGGATACACATTATGGACAGTCTACAAGAATTAAAAGAAATAATTGACCAATTTACAAAAGACAGAAACTGGGAACAATTCCATACCCCATCAAATCTTGCTAAATCAATTTCAATTGAAGCAGGAGAATTACTAGAATGTTTTCAATGGAGTGATACTCAATTTAATATAGATAATGTAAAAGAAGAACTTGCTGATGTTATTAATTACTGTATTCAACTTGCATCATGTTTAGATTTAGATATAAAAGATATAACTTTAAAAAAATAGAAAAAAATGCTTTAAAATATCCAATTAATAAATGCAAAGGAGTATCTAAAAAATATAACGAATTATAGAATAGAAAGAGGAAACTGTGAGAAAAATTAAAATTAAAACTAAAGAAAGTATATTATTATACACATTATTACATTTTCTAGTAGATGGTTTATGTTCTTTAATAATATTCTCATCTCTATATAATAATGATTATAATAGGTGTTTAACGGTCTTTTTTATTTATAATTTCTTAGCTTTTTTATCGCAAGTATTTCTTGGCTTATTAATTGATAAATTTAATTATCCAAGATTCTTTTTATTGATATCAGTATTTTTATTAATACTAGGAGTTCTAACGAAAAATAATTATCTTGTATCAGCTATTTTTCTTGGTACTAGTAATTCTTTTTTCCATATAAGTGGTGGAAAATATGTAACTGAAAGGTCATCCAATGATATAATCTATCTTGGTTTATTTGTTTCTACAGGTGCAATTGGATTAGTTATTGGACAATATTTTTATTCTAAATTATTACTTATTATTTTTATTGGTTTTATAATTTTATTTTCGATAATATTATGTATTAGTGATGATGTTAATAATATAGATAATAAAATTACATATCAAAATCAAAATAAATATAAAACCTTTATTTTAGTTGTTCTTTTAATAATTGTTGTTATTATTAGGTCATTTGTTGGCAAAATTACTGTTATAGACTTTAAAACTAATAAATATGTATTTCTTATAATGGGATGCGCGATAGCACTAGGTAAGGTGCTTGGAGGTATACTTGTAAAAAAAATAGGAGTCCGGGTAACAATTATAAGTACAATGCTTATTTCATTTATTTGTTTATTATTCTTTAATAATAATTTCTATTTAACTATTCTTGGAATTATAGCATTTAATACAACAATGCCTATAACCCTTTGGTATATGAATAAGTTAATTAATAAAAGACAAGGACTTGCTTTTGGTCTTTTAGCCGCATCCTTAATTCCTGGTTATCTTTTAGGAATGATTGCTTATGATAATACTATTAAACTAATGCTTATTGGTATCCTTAGTATTATTTCAATTTTATTTATTTTAATTATAGAGGTAAACGATAAAAATGAATTATATCATTAGTATTTTAACTTCATTTATATTAACATGTATTATCGAGATGGTTGTATTATTTATTATTAAAGAAAAAAGAAAAGAAATTTATCTATTTTCTATCTTTATTAATCTTTTTACTAACATCCCTTTAAATATCTTTATTCTAAATTATTCATTTTCCTCAATTACATCATATTTTTTAATAGTATTATTACTTGAATTAGTAATAATTATTATCGAAGCAATGCTTTATTATTTAATATTTAAAAATGTTATTAAGGGTTTAAAATATAGTTTAATCTTAAATATTAGTAGTTATCTAATGGGCTTAATAATTAGTTTAATTATAAGTATATTTTAATAAATCGAAAGAAGGAATATTATGAAAAAAATATTAACAATTCAAGATATCTCTTGCTTTGGTCAATGTTCACTTACTGTAGCTTTACCAATAATATCTAGTTTAGGTATTGAAACTTGTGTTTTACCAACTGCTATTTTATCAACTCATACAAGTGGATTTGAAAATTTTACATGTCTTGATTTAACTGATGAAATGATGAAAATAAAGAACCATTGGTTAGAAGAAAATATATCATTTGATGGTATTTATACTGGATATATGGCATCATCTTATCAAATTGATTGTGTCAAAAATATCATAAGTGATTTTAAGAAGAATGCAAAAATGGTATTAGTTGATCCGGTAATGGCGGATAATGGTATTCTATATAGTAGATTTAATTTAGAGTTTGTAAGTAAAATGAAAGAACTTTGTAAAATGGCTGATGTAATTGTTCCTAATTTAACTGAAGCATGCTTCTTATTAGATAAACCATATATTACTAATTATAATAAAGAAGTAATTGAACAGTTATTAGTTGAACTTTCAAAATTAGGCCCTAAACAAGTCTTAATTACGGGGATAAAGTTTGAAAGTGATGAACTTGGTGTTGCTATGTATGATAGTATGACAAATTCTTTTAATTATTATTTTAGAAAAGAAATATCACAAAGTTTTCATGGTACAGGAGATGTTTATGCTTCTTGCTTCTTTGGTAATTTAATGAATGATGAATCATTTGTAAATGCTGGGAAAAAAGCAGTTGACTTTACAGTTGATGCTATTATGGAAACAATACCAGATAAAGATGAACATTGGTATGGAGTTCATTTTGAAAATATATTAAAGAAAAAAGACGTGGCTAGTTAAAACCACGTCTTATTTGTTAGTGTTTTTTTCTAAGAATAATAAGAGAACAAGATGCTAAAGTAACAACTGATAAAAGCATAGTTACAACATTAGTAGACGCATTACATTCACATCCACCTTTTGTTTTATTCTTTTCCCATGTTGCAATTAAAGTAATATCTTTTTCTTGTTCACAGTCAAATAATGTTACAATATTACCTGCATCATCAACCCAACCTTTAAAAGTATGACCATCTTTTGTTGGTTCATATAATCCAAAAGGAGCAGTTAATGCATTATAAGTAGAAGGATTATTAACATTATTTATACCATCATCTAATACATAATTAATATTATAATTAACTAATTTTTTAACTTTAACTTCATTCTCTTCATTTTCACCAATAGAAGAATTAATATTATAAGTATATTTAAATTTAAACGTTGAAGGATCATTTACCCAACTCTTAATAATTTTAACTTCTCCTTTATTAATTTCATTGACTTTATCTATTTCTTTATCATAACATATTGAAAGATAAACTAATGAATTACGAGGATCACTAAAATTAAAGTGAATGATATAATGTGAGTCTGTTTCTTCATAATAACATTTATCAAGTACTGGTAATGTTTTTCCGGTTTTAAAATAGAATTCACCAGTTTGATTTGTTAGGGTTGTATTTTTATAAGTTACATCATATGTGTATTTAGCAACATATTGTTTTTCAGAGGTTAAATTATTAAATGAAATTGAATTACCTGTGATTTCTTTAGTTTCAGTACCTATTGTAATAGAAGCATTGCTAATAACAGTTTGTTTACTTCCTTCACAAGAAAGGGTAATAGAAGAATCAGTAATTTTTTCTGCTTTTAAAGTAACATCAGGAACAACTACTAATAAAGCATTAGAGTCGCCACGTTCATTTCCATCAGATGGAGAATTATATACATCAAATTCACCATATTTATTTCTTGTAATACATGTAGTTGAACCACCACCATCAAGGTTATAAGCTTCAACACAATCATAATATAATAAGGTAGCACTTAGTTCAGCATAACTCATACCATACATATTATTTTCAAATTGTCTACCATCAACTGTCATTAAGATTACTGTACCATCTGCTTTAACACCTGCAACCGTACGAGGATGACGGTCTTCTAGACCTTCTGTTAATACAACATTACCATTTAGAAGAAGTTGAGCACCAGCTCCAGAGATATTATCGCATTCAGCATAGTCACCAACAATATTTTGTTGAACACGGACAGTTAATCCTTTATCTAAATAATCTTTTACTTCTGTATCTTTTGTTTGAATAGCAAATTGACCTAATTTTAATTTAAGTTCCGAATTATTTTTTTGAACAGTTCCTTTACCATAAATTGTAGTTTTAGACATTGCTAAACATCTAATTGGAGTAAGTGCAACATAACAATCATCAGCAGGAGCTGTAATTGAAACAGTTTCACGAACCTTTGATGAAGAACCATCTTCATATGTTACTGTATTCATAACATTATATGTAAACCATACAGCGATTTCATTTTCAGTTGGTGCTTCATTTTGTTTTGAAACATCAAATTCTTTAACTATTTCACCTGAGTCATTTAAAAATTGTAGTTTTAATGTTGAAACTTCCATAGTTTTACCACCAACAAATGGAGTAGAAGAACCATCATTTTTAAAACCAACATTAGAAGTAGAACCATAAGGACGATATACTTCACCATTACTTACTGAATAACCATTACCTTGATATGGAAGTGCACCATTTGCATTTATATCGAAAAAGTCACCATTAACTCCAGCAATAACTTTCCATCCCGGATTATATAACTCAAAGTTTTCAGCAAGTTTTCTAACAGTTTGTAAAGTACAACCATTGCTATTCATATAAGTCCAGTTGACGATTCTAACTGTTTCATTACTTGGAATAGTAAGAACGTTAACTTGTTGACCTACTAAAGTATCTTTAGGTCCACAACTATCATAATCATTTAAACGAGTTGCACTACTAACACCTAAATCTTTGGTGTGTGTAATTCCATAACCTAAATCTTGAACTAATACATTCTTAGTTGCCTTATATGTTGCACCAGCAACAGAAACAGTATCTTTGTTAGGATCATAGGCATTAACAGTAGTAGCGTTTATTAAAAGCATACATACTAAAATAAAACTACTTAAAATAAAAATAAATTTCTTTTTCATATAGCCTCCCTTAAAATTTACAATAACATTATATCATATTATTTAATTAAATGGAAAATATTTGACAAAATAATATTCAAATGGTAGAATATTACATTAGAATTTAGGAAGTGAAATAATGAATAAAGAACAAACAATAATCGTTAAAAATTTACTTAAGACTTTTGTAATATCTAAAAAGCAAATGAAGGTTGAAAATACAGCTAATAATAAAAAGGTTGCTGTTAATGATGTCAGTTTTGAAACATATAAAGGAGAAATATTTGGACTCCTTGGACCAAACGGAGCTGGTAAAACCACTACCTTAAGATGTATTTCTACATTAATTAAACCAGATAGTGGTAGTATCGTTATTAATGGAATTAATAGTTTAAATGAAATTGAAGTAAAAAAACACATTTGTTTTCTAACTAATGAATTAAAGTTAGAAGAACAAATGACACCGACATATGCCTTTAATTATTATGCGAAGTTTTATGACTTAGATCAAACAAAAATTGATTCAAGACGTAATGAGTTATTTAAAAAGTTTGGTATAGATAAATTCTCAGAAGTAAAAATTAGTGATTTGTCAACAGGTATGAAACAAAAAACATCAATTGTTGTAAGTCTTGTTAATGATCCTGATATTATTATCTTTGATGAACCAACCAACGGACTTGATGTATTAACTGCGAAACAAGTAACTGATTATTTAATTGAACTTAAAAAACAAAATAAAACTATTATTATTAGTACTCATATAATGAATTTAGTTGAAAAACTTTGTGACCGTGTAGGCATCATAATTAATGGTAAAATGATTCTATGTGATTCATTAACAAATGTATTATCATCTTATCCTAATCATGATTTAGAAGATGTTTTCTTTGAATTATATAAGAAGGAAGTAGGTGAAGGAAAATGAAAAATGTTTTAAATATTGTAAAAAAAGAATTAGATAAAATATTTAAAAGTCCGCGTTTAATTATTTCTACCTTTTTACTTCCTGCTATTTTAATCTTTATTATGTATTCATTAATGGGTACAAGTGCAAAAAGTCAAAGTCAAAAATTATTAGAGCATGAATATAAAGTTGTGAATATAACTTCATCATCATCATTAAATGATATTTTAGTTATCCCTCCATATAATATTAAAACAGAAAACTTAAATGAAGACGTTACAATTAATGATTTAGATCAAGATAGCAACTTTTATAATAAAATGTATGAATCAATGAAAAATGGTGATACCGATGTATGGGTATATTGTGATACTAATTTCGATAAAATAATTAATGGAACAGTAAAAGGGGAAACTGTAGTTAAAGTATATACTCATACTAAAAATGAATTTTCAAATACAATTGGTGAATTAATTAAAGAGATAATTAATACAAAAGTATCTTCTTTAAACGAATATCAAATAGATTTTATGTCCATTGATTTAGCAACGGAAACTGAACAAAATGCCTTTATTCTTGCGATTATGGCTCCAATGTTAATTATGACCTTTATATTTGCGGGGGCATTATCAATTGGTTCTGACTCAATTGCTGGAGAAAAAGAAAGAGGCACGATTGCAACAATGCTTATGGCTCCAATTAGTAAAGACCAAATTATTTTAGGTAAAATTGTTTCGGCTATTATTCTTACAATCATATCTTCAATTTGTTCATTTATTGGTTTAATGGCTTCATTATCAAATTATTTAGCCGCATTTGGTAATTCGGATATTGTCTTTACAATGTCATTTGGACCTGTATGTGAATTATTAGTTATAATTATTTTAATATCATTACTTGCTGTTAGCCTATTCTTAGTTGCATCAACTTTCGCAAAATCAACTAAAGAAGCAACAATGTATGCAATGCCTATTTATTTAATTGGAATAATTAGTGGAGTATTTACAATGTTTAATACGAGTATTCCAACAAGTATTTTACCTTATTTTATTCCTATTTATAATCTTACTTTAGGACTTAAAGGTATATTTATGAATGAATTATTACTAAAGTATTTTCTAGTTATCTTAGGTTCTAATTTAATTTATTTCATAATTATTTTAACAATTGTAAAACAAATGTTTAAAAGTGAAAAAATCATGTTTAATAGATAAAAAAATCTACCTAGGTAGATTTTTTAATTAATATATTTTTTTAGATTAGTTGTTTTATGTGTTTTTTTATTTGATAAATATTTTTCAATATTATTTACATTTATAATTGGAGTTGAAGTACCAGATGAAATAATAAATGTATCATATTCAGTAAGACTTACATTTTTTAGTTCTTCATATGATGCTACAAATAAAACATTTTTACTATACATTTGTGATAATTCAAATAATTTAGTACAGTTATTACTATGATGGTCACCAACAATAATAATTAAAGCATTATCAAGAACAGTAGTAGATAAGACTTCTTTTAAATCATCTTGCCTTAGTTTTGTCGCATTGCACATCATTGGTAAAACTATTATATTGGGGTGCTTTTCAATTACTTTATCATATATAGATTTTACATCATAATCTGACATTGTTGTTTGATGCGCAATAGCAAGTAATGATGAATTATTAAAAGAATAATTAATATTATTATTATTAATTAAGGTAATATTTTCACCAAAAGTTAGAACTGCTTCAGTTTCAGGATGATTTTCTTTACCAATATATAATAAATGATAACCATTATTAATGTATTTTTTAATTAATTGATAAGATTTTTCAACAAAAGGGCAAGTTGCATCAACAGTAGTAATGTTTTTTAGTTTAGCTTTTTCTTTTACTAAATCACTTACGCCATGAGCAGAAAAAATAACTGTTCCTGTTTTAATGTTATCTAGTAAATCTAATTTAGATTTACCTTCTAAAACAATAACACCTTGTTCTTTAAAATAATTATTTACATCATCATTATGAACAATACTATTCAATAAATAAATTGGTCTTGGATATGATTTATCATTTAATACATCAATTACCATCTTAATAGAATGTTTTACCCCATAACAAAAACCTTGATGAGGTGTCTTAATTATTATACTCATATTATCACCATTAAATATTATACAAAAAATAAGAGAAAAATGCAATTTACAAGAACAAAAATTTGACTAAAACTATAAAAATTAGTATAATTGTTTGGGGTGATAAAATGAACTTAAAAGGAACAAAAACAGAACAAAATTTATTAACAGCTTTTGCTGGTGAATCACAAGCAAGAAATAAGTATACTTATTTTGCAAGTGTTGCTAAAAAAGAAGGCTATGAACAAATTGCAGCGATTTTTCTAGAAACAGCCGAAAATGAAAAAGAACACGCTAAACTATGGTTTAAAGCCTTAGGTGGAATTGGAACTACTGCTCAAAACTTAGTTGCTGCAGCTGAAGGTGAAAACTATGAATGGACTGAAATGTATGCTGAATTTGCAAAAACAGCAAGAGAAGAAGGCTTTGAAGCATTAGCTAGACAATTTGAAGGCGTAGCTGCAATTGAAAAAGCTCATGAAGAAAGATATCGTAAATTAGTTGAAAATATTGAAGTTGCACAAGTCTTCGCAAAAGCAGGTGTTACTGCTTGGGTATGTAGAAATTGTGGCCATATTTATATTGGTGAAACAGCTCCTAAAGCATGCCCTGTATGTGCTCATCCTCAAGCTTATTTTGAAGTAAGAGCTACTAATTACTAAAATTTACTAACAGGTATATTTTATATATCTGTTTTTTATTTGAAAAAAATAGATAAAAGTAGTATAATAATTATAGAGGTGGTAAAATGTTATTGTTATTTGATGTAGGAAATTCAAATATAGTACTTGGAATTGTTGAAAATAAAAAAATAATTTCAACATATCGATTTATTACTAACAGTAGTTTAACTGAAGATGAGTACTATCATAAATTTAAAGAAATAATTGGAAAATGTACTGTTGAAGGAATTGCCATTTCTAGCGTTGTACCTCAAATCGATAATATTTTAGTTACAATGTGTCATAAATATTTTAATCTTTCACCATTATTAGTAAATCCATTTCTTAATTCTGGATTAACATATAAAATTGATAATCCAAGTCAACTTGGTTCAGATTTACTTTGTGATGCAGTTGGGGCTTCTAAAAAATATCCTAATCAAAATATTATAATTGTTGATTTAGGAACAGCCAGTAAATTTATAGTTGTAAGTAAAAACAATGAATATTTAGGAGGAGCAATAAGCCCAGGATTATTAAAATCATTAGCTAGTTTAATTAATTCTGCAGCAAAACTATCTGATGTTCCAATGGATATTCCATCAAAAGTAATAGGAACAGATACACAAACTTGCATTCAAAGTGGAATGATTTATGGATTTAGTTTTCTTATAGATGGAATGGTTAAAAAAATAAATCAAGAATTAAATGATGAAAATACAGTAGTAATTCTTACTGGTGGTTTAGCATCATATGTTAAGACTATTCTTAATTTTAAATATTCAGATGAACCTAATATATTATTAGAAGGACTTCTTTCCTTATATTATATGAATTAATTTTACTTCTTTTCATATAATATAATGGTGATATTAAATGAATAATAAAAAAAAAGAACATAATAATGAACCATTAATGTTTATTCAAACTGTTCAAAAAATTAATAATAAAATTAAATCACAAGTTTATTACGATTCACGTAATAAAACAAAAAAGGAGGAATACCCAAGTGGTTGAAGGGTCCTGTTTCGAAAGCAGGTAGATCAGAAGTGGTGCAGGGGTTCAAATCCCCTTTCCTCCGCCATTAAAAATGATTAGTCTTGATACACTGAATAAAAGGTGTCAAGACTATTTTTTTACGCTTTTTTAGGTGTTTTAAGGTTGAAAATGGCACTTTCAGTGTAAAAGTCCGTCAGATTTTATGGTCTGGTGGACTTTTTGTATCTAAATTATAGCTTTTCTAGCCATTTTTAGATGTAGGTGTTAGAACGATTACCATAGGTGTTAGAACGATTACTA
>CAZDPJ010000035.1:0-11301 GCA_964507405.1 uncultured Staphylococcaceae bacterium | reverse complement strand
TTTATTTTAAGATTGTATCAAGATAGGCACAATCTAGTGTTTCACATGAAACAAATATAAATTGTATAGATATGAGTACAATACTTTAGCACTTTAAAGCGTGTAATAAGGTGTCTAGCAAGCTCTGTAACAGCTTCTAATTAATTCATGGTATATTTAATCAAAGAAGTCATTAAAAGCCGTTACAATTAATGCTAGACCCGTAAAAAGGGCTATTGTAGTTATAAGAGTGGCAAGGCACAAAATCAACCTCATTTCTTTAGTTTCCTGTTAACAATAGTCTGTATATCTTTGTAGCAGTAACCCATAGCTTCTATTGTCTGTTTTCTCTTAGCACCGTTACCATATTTGCCGGATATAATGTCATTTACCAAAACATTAATATTATCGTCACGGCTTCTATCAATAGGCAAATCAGCACCGTTATTATTTTCCACATAACGCAATACATACTTCCACGGATAATTTTTATATTTGTGCGTTTCTATCTCTTTTCCTGTACTATCTCCCGTTTTACCGTCATAATCACGCCGTGCACCTGTTATATTGCCTTTTCCTGTATAAATTTCAGTATGCTTATAAGGTGTCAATAATATATCGCCGCTGATAAGCCCGTCACCTGTAATAAGGTTTATTGACTTAGTAACATCAATAAAGCCGCTTTTAATAAATGCGCCGTACATATTGCCCGTATAACTTGCCCCGTGTGATTTAACCGGAATGTCACAACTATCAACGCAATATATAACTAAACTGCTACAATCAAAATCGGGATTGCCTAAGCGGTTTTTTTGTGAATAGCCGTGTTTATTGTCTTTAGCTATTGAAGTAATCTTTTTTACATATTCATTAACTTTACTCATAATATTATACCCTCACTCAATTTTTGTTTTATTAAGTCTTTTATTTCAGATTGAAGTTCTATATTATCCATTACAGGAAAATCAAATCTGTTAAACCCTGTCAAATCTCCTATAGTGCAAAACTTATTTATATTTGAAGTATATGCTTTATTTAACAAATTATTGTTAAAAGTAGTCGCTATTATATCACCCTGCAAAAGTGCATTGTTATTTGTGGATATATTCAAATATGTTTTATCCACATTAAAGGGTATTTCAATAGCTATTTTTCCGGTAAACGTATCTAATATAATATTGTGCGAGTTAATCAGATTTGCGATACATTCGCCGCTGATAATATCAATCCTATAACGCACAATGACACGTTCATTCATATACAGTTTTGTATCTAAGTTCTGCAATCCGATAAACGGCAAAAAGATTTTTATTGTACTGTCAAAATCTAAGCGGTTATTATAGATTTTCGGTATCTCAACAACAAAATCATCTAAACTAAATTGCAGTTCGTCACAAACTTTGCAATCCGTGCCGCTAACTTGATAATAGCCGATTTTCATTAACTCACTTCCTATAAAAGGAATTGAGCAATAAAATCTTTTGAAGTTTATTGCATAAGTCGCTAAATCTGATAAAAAACCGTTTTCGCCGCTACTTGTTTGAGATAAGTAAGAAAATCTACATTGTGCCAAAGCAGTCATATCCTTATTTGTTACAATATAATTTCTTATAAAATCATTTTTCACAAGTAAATATAGCCGTGCATATATTGTAACATTCGTGTTATTTGCTATGAACGTGCATTTATTAGTTGCTTTATTGAAGTAACGAAGTTCTGATAATCCATATTCCGTGCAATCCACATAAGCAGTTGTATTATCATAAGCAAAGTTATTAAAGTCTGCTATTATCTCGGCTGTAACAGTATCTCCTAAATTATAAGTATCTTTTTCAATTCCGTTTATAGTTGTCTTTACAGTACAGTTAACTGCTTTATATGTGAATTGATAACTTGATATTGTTTGTGTGGTAGATGCTACTATATTTAATTGATTATAACAGGCAATTGTAACAGGTAGATTATTGAAGTCGCTATAACTCTGCTTCTCACCTGTTTCGTTAAAGTATTCAATAGTTAAAGCTGATAGCTGATAATTATCATCCGGTTTTATATCTATTGAAACGGTATCGCCGCTATTGAATGATGTAACAGGTGTATTATCTTTTGTAATTGTTACGGTCGCATTATTTGCTGATATAGAAGGCGTGACAATCTCGGTAACAGGTTTAGCGTTTTTATCAAAGTAGTTTTTTAAAAATGAATTATCTACTATGATAAAAACTTGTTGCCAGTCGTCTAAACCCGTGGGAATTTTGCAAGTGCCTGTACTATCAAAATATAACTTATTTGCTTCAACGGTATTCGAAACATCATTAAGCCAGTTTGTAGTATATGTATATCTACCAGCCGTATTATTGTATAGCGTCCCACTCCTATTATTTGAACGATATAGGAATAAATCAGTAACTTTTTTACTTTCTTTAAGATACTCTAAGCCGCTGATTATTTTAACAGTACACTCTTTATAATTCCTTATATCGTTATCAGTAAAGTTCACATAACTATTGCTGTTAGTTCGTGACGGTGCATTATCTGAAATTAACAGCGGTGTATTTTTAGTTGAAGTATTGAATGTCATTAACATTTGAACGTTAATGCCCTTATTCTCTGTATAAGTCAAAGCATGATTATAAAAACATACACTCATTTTCTTATATCTCCCATAGTAACAGTTAAAACATCATTTACAGATTTATCAAACGGCACTATGACACTTTTGTTTGTTAATGTAGATAGAATATCGTAAGTGTTAGATTGTAGATAATCATCAAAAGTTGAAGTTTCAATACATACGGCATTTAACTTTTTTATTATTTCTCGGTATGTATATAAAACATCTAACTCACAAGACAAATTATAAATATTATTAGGCGTAACTTGTACATTACGAACAAAATAATATTTATTAAGTTCAGATAAGAAAATATAATTACATTCAAGAATTGAAATATCTGTTTTCAATATAACATTTATATTTATTATATTCTCGGTCGTTTTTATTTTGCAATCTGATAAAACAGATATTTCTGTAATCTGCTTTTCTAGTACATTATCGCTTGAATGGTTTTTATATAATTTAATATCCATTTTATACCCCTATAAACAAATACAGGTGTGTAACATTAAGCCACACACCTGTAATAATACTACATCATGTTGACGCTGTAAATCACGCTACAAAGAAAACCACAAAGTTTTCGTTGCTATCGTTGAAATAGCCACAGTCATATTTATAATAATTATTGAAAAACTCACCCTTTGCATTGTAGTTTGTCGTGACACGTTCGTTATAATTGCATACTCCTAAACTGTCACGGTCGAAAAATACAGCTAACACACCGCTTATTGTGACATTCTTTGAAGTATCGCCGCCGTTTGTGGTAACATTAATCTTTGATACGGTATCAAAGTCATATGTTTTGCCGCTTCCTTGCCAAAACGGGATTGTCTCACTATTAGGCAGTTTTACAAGCGTATCATGATAAGTATCCGATTGTAGATATACTTCACTTGCTTTCTGAAAATCAGACAACATTACAATATGTAACAGGTCGTTAGGCGTAAAACGTTCTTTGCCGCCTATATTAAACAGCGTTGACATTTTTTTCATCCTGTCAACCGTCAATGCCATTTCAAAGCTTGCATATCGGATAAAGTCGGGATTGCTAACCGCCTGTTTTGCCGTCAATGACGTGTTATTTGCTGTATTGTATCGCTTCAAAAGGTTTATTGCCTTAGGGCTATCGCTTGCGCTGTAATTGCCATCAGACACGCCCGAAAACTCATTAGCAATGGTTTGCGCTGTCATGTTGTTTATAGTTCTCATTATCATGCTGTCTGTTTTGATTGACATTGAACGAGAAATTGCACTATAAATCATTGACATAAAGCCGTTTAACTGCGTGACGTCCGAAAAACTTTCTTTTACTTGCATTTCGGTAAAACTCATGGGTATTTCGAAAGTCGATTTATTGTTATAGAATTTTGCCGAAACTTTAGGCGCATGGAATACATTTACATCGTAGCTTGTGCCATCCGTTAAATTCCATGTGTCATTCTGCACCGCTTCCGGGATCTCACACTGAATTTTTTCAAGTACGCTCCCATATTCCCAACTGTCCATAAGTACAGTTGGGGCAGTACCCTTATACTCACGGTTTACGAAGATAACTTTACCGATATGGTTTACAAGCGATTTGACGTAATTGTCTACCGCGGTTGCTTCAAATATTTCTTTTCCAACATCAACAATATTGCTCAAATCTTCCGCTACAATATCCGATTTGCCCGTGACCTCATTTGTTATTGAGTTAATAATTTCGTAAATCTGATTTACTTTCATTTCTAATCCTCCTTGTCATACACTCTTAATGTTATGTGAGTGACTACATCATTAAAAATTATATCTTCAATATAATTTTTTTGCAAGTATTCCCATGAAACAGAAAAGTTATTTATTTGCATGTTTTTATTATCGGTCGTTTTGGTTTCATCCCTTATCCTGTTATATGTGGAATTATTTTGATTGTCGTTTGTAAAATCATCCACGTTAAAAGCCGATACTTGATTAATATTTAAAGTATCATCTTTTATTTTTTCCTGTACTGTTTCAGTTCGTGTATCTGATACCCCTAAACTGCTAATCGCAAGATTTGCGCTATCGAACAAATCAAAAGCACCGTCCCACTTTTTAGCGAAAAGGGATTTAATCAGATTTGCATATTGTTCATTAGTTCTATCTGTACTTGTTAAAGTTCGTTCAGAATACATTGAATTAAAAAGCAAATCTAAATTGTTTCCATCTTCTAAAGTAAACAGCTTTAAATCAGGTGCTATCTTTTCCAAAGCTGTAAAGATTGCAAGCCCGTCTTTATTCTTTATTTTTATCATTGTCTTTAATCTCCTCAATAACTTGTTCTGTAATCTCTTTAACATCATCAGCGGCTTCTAAATCGCCTGTATCAGCTTCTACAAGGTCTTTAGTGTCATTCTCTGCATTGCCATCTTCAACGGCTTCTAAATCGCCTGTATCAGCTTCTACAAGGTCTTTAGTGTCATTCTCTGCATTGCCATCTTCAACGGCTTCTAAATCGCCTGTATCAGCTTCTACGGGGTCTTTGATTAAGTCGGTTTCATTAACTGAAATCTTTTCTTGTGCATTGTCTATTTCCATGCCGTTATAACTGCGATAATCCCATGATGAATTAAGCTGTACAGAGATATTAAGCCCGTAAAGTTCATTAACGGCTTCTATGCCTTTACGCCTAAAATACAGCATATCATCAATTAAGGGATATAGATTATCGCTATTCATTTCTATATCGGCATAAGTGACACGTTCTTTTTTTAGATTATAGTTACTTGCTAAACCTATCTCATTATAAAGGCTTGCTTTCAAATACTGTAAAACTTCTATAGTCTCCCTCATTGAATAACTGCCGCTGTTTACTATTGAAGTTTTGACTTGTTCAAAAAATTTACTATCTGCAATAACTCCCTGCTTACCTTCTAAAACATCTTGTAAAAATTTCTCGGCTGATTTAATTGTATTGTCGTCACTTGCGCTGATATATGCCTGCACTCTTTTATTTACCATTTCAAGAATTAAAGTTATATCAGCTTCTACTATTTGAGTACAGTAACGTAAATACATAGGCAATAACCCTGTATTCATTAAGTCATTCTTAATAACAATACAGTCTTTGCCTATTTCCCACACATCATTATAATTCAGATATGGGATTGATACGGTCGCTTTAGTCGGTCGATAATAAACGTCTTCTTTTCCGCCTAATCCACCATACAAAGCATATAAATCATTTTTAGCTTTTCCGATAATCGCAAAACCTTGCGTTTGAAGTATCTTTTCAAGTTCGTAAGGTGGGATTGTTTCCGGCAAACCATCATAGATAAACATTATATTGCTACGTGCCAGCATATACTCAACTTGTCTTATTACATTGTTTCCTTTGTCGTTGAATATATATTCAGCCTTACCTTGTAAGCCGATTTTATTACAGAATGATTTGAAGTCTTTTATATTCATTTTTCGTTTTCCTTTTGCTTTAAAGTCTTTATATATGTGGTTAGTTCAAGTATTGCGTTTTCAAGTTTATTAATGCTTTTTTCAAGTTCTTTTGTGTCGTTACTTCCCTTCCATAGCATCCACACCGCCACAAAGATAGGAAAACCGACACTTGAAACAAACTGTCCTATAAGATTAATATCCATTGTTAAAATCTCCTTTTTTACAATCCTGTATATAACTATTGATTGCGTTCCCCACATTGTTATTTTGGTAATATACTCGGTTATTCAAAAAGTACCAAAGAATTTTTTGATTTACTTTGTATATTGGTTTCAATATGTTTTGAGTATAATTAAGTTTTGGCACGTAGTCAAGACAATAGATAATGTCTTTATCAGTGTCCTTAATTTCAGTTGTTTTATCGTGTATGTATATAAAATTATAGCCGTCAATAAATACAATCTCACATTGATAAACATTTTCATTATAAATTATAAAAAAGATAAATTGAATATCTTTATTTTTGAAGTCAATAGGTTTACTCGGATAAATACCTAAATCCCACGTGCCGCTTCTAATCATTTCAAGATGTGGATTATCAAAAGCAAAATAAAAATTATTACTATCTTTACTTTTTTTGATATTCTCACAATATTCAACAGCAACTTTTAATTTACTATCACCGTATGAATAAACTTCAATAGTGCCTTGCTTTTGCTCTGTAATATGGTTTAATCCCATATTATTAAAATACGGTGAGTATTTATCTACTGTATTGCCCAACATGAATATTTTAATATCATTTCTATTCCTAACAATCGTTGAAATAACATTCATAAAAACATTAAACTCATTAAATAGATAATTATGCTGTACAGATAAAAACTCATCAAAGATTATTAAATTTACATTTGGAAAAGATATGCTTTTGTCGTGTTCCATAGCTGATAAAGAAAAAATGAAACCGCAACAATTATCATCAGAATAGATATATTTCTTCAAATCATCATCATAAACAGCTGTATAAAATTTTCCGGCATTGTAAACTATATGAGTAAATTGCCCTTTACTTGCTTTAGTGACTACATTATCAGCATTAAGGCCGCTAAACATTGAAGTAGCCCTTTTCATTTTTATATCTATATCCCACCGCCGCAAAAGTGCAAACTGTTTTCCGGTCCTAAAATAATTTTGTATTGCATACTTCAATAATCCATATGTTTTGCCGTTAGACCTTTGCCCGATAATTATATTATAAACAGCATCTTTTTTTAATATCGGTCGTAAATCATAAAATCTCATATATCTATCATCCTTCCTATTCTGATTAATCCATGTGCAACATCATGTATCAGCTGTAAATAACTGTCACTCATTGATAAATCAAAACTTGCGCTTTCAAGATGCACAGAGCTTTTACTTTCAATATGTGACTTAATGCCCGTATAATCGATTATATCACCTTCAAAAGGCGTATCAATATATAAATGTGTGTTTTTTCCTGTTTCTTCTTTTGGTATTTTCATATCATCATTAAAAAATTTGTAAGGGTCTTTTTGTTTTCCGATATATTCCGCACCCTGTTTTTTACTTAATCCGGCTATTGTAATATGTAATTTATCCTCATTATCAGTATAAATATATCTCTTAGCCCCCAAAGTTTTAAAGTATTTGTAAGTGCCCTCAAAATCCCACACCCCTAAAGGTTTTTCAATTCCTTTTATTGTTTTCGGTTTTGTTAGATTAAAATCTATTCCTGTAAAGTCACACATAGCTTTTAATTTCTTAATGCAATTATTATTGTATTCTGAAATGTAATCTTTGTGTTTTTCGATATTCAATAATTTAATGCTATCTGTATCAGAATAAATATAATCGTTCCCAATGTTTAATATGCCATTCCACAAATTGCGCCTTGCATAAGCAGTAACAAAAACACCCCATGGATAAAATAAAAAGCGGTTTTTGCTTTCATTATGTTTTTGTAATTGCTCCTCATAATTGCCTGTTTCTGTATACCATTCTTTTTCATTATCATAACAAATTAAATCTCTAACAATATCTGTAACACTCATGCCATAAACCGAATTAATCATTTGTTTTGAAACAAGATACTCTTGTTCTTTTCCTTCTACACCCTTTAACTCTGTTTTTTTCTGATATAAGTTCAATATTCCTTTTATTATGCTATTAGGTAAATACTGCATATGAAAAGAATAGCCGTTAATTATCTCTATATCTGAAAAGCTATAGCAATGTGTTATTATTTGTAAATCTATATTTGTAATTGAAGTTTCTAAATAATCACATGAAAAAATTCTACCATTGTTAATAACAGGATTTTCAATATTACGGCACTTAGAATAACTTAGATAACTTTCATAAGTATTATAACAATGTAAATCACGTATTATACAATTAAAAATGCTTCCTCTTTTACTCTTTAATATTTCAAGATATGTTAATTTTCTTGTAAATGGTTTAGGGCTACTCATGGGATATAATTCAGATACCATTACAAAAGGGTAACTAGACGTAAAATCTATTGATGATACATTTTTTAATTTTTCGCCGCTATATTGTAAACTTGCGTGTGTAAAGCCGCCCTGAAAACATTTCTTTAATAATTTGTATTGCTCTAAGTCTAACACGCACTCACTCATTAATTGGCGGTATCGTTTAGCATTGTTATTAACTTTTTTGTGTGTTTTTCCGTAACATTCTTTTTTCATGTATTGTCGCACCCTTCCTGTATTAGTCAAAGGGATTTTTGTTATATTCCCGTATTGTTCTATCTGCTCTGATATGTATGCAAGGATTATTAACACATCATTGTCAATATATCCCATTTCAATAGCTGTTAAAGGTGTTTTATCATGCCTCACTTTGCTATAGTCTAAATCTCCTATAAGTTTTTTAATATCATGATTAATTAAATTTTTAGCAGTCGTTTCAAGTGATAAAGCTGATAATATATAACTATCTCTAAACTCAATCCCTAAATCTGTAACGGCATAAATCGGTTTTCTATCATCAGCGGCAAAAACATTTATCCAATTAAAATATTTTCTCATAAATTGATATTCAAAAGCCAAATTGTGAACGTATACAATCAGCCTTTTATTTACAGATAAATCTAAATCAGTAACAAGCGATACACAAAAGTCAATAAAACTTTTCCAATCTCTGCCATGTGCAACTATTTTATTATCAATGCCGAACGTCCATATATACATAAACGCCACTTTTGAATTATTAATATACATTGATGTAGTTTCAATATCAAAGCCACAAGCAACATTATAGTACTTAATTACTGATTTAGATTTATAGTCATATTTTCCATAAAGTTTATATTTCATAAGTCATTAATCTCTTGTGAAAAATAATCTTGCAATTTAGAGAATATATCTTCGGATAAATTATTAAAAGCATCCTCACTCAAATTTTCTATATCCCCTAAAGCCGCTTCAATAGCCTTATTATCCTGTTTCATTATGTCTGATACATCATGCCATATAGCTCTATAATCAATCGCTTTTGCTGTCTCTCCCATACTCTCTAAATAGTCTTGTGCTTTACTTGCCAAATTAAAAAACAGCTTGCTCTTTTGGTTTAGCTGATTAATATTTTTGTATGTTATTCCGGTATTATCTGCAATCTCTTTTAATACTTTTTGTGCGCCCTTAACCGTGCCTGTTTTCATGTCATTCAATCGTTTTAATTGCCAATACATCGATTGAAGTTCTTGTGTGCTTTTACCTTTAACAGAAAAGTGTACCACATCATTTTTTAAATACTGTTTATAAGCGGGGCTATCTGTTAAATTATTGTTTTCAAGTCTTTTCATACGTTTCTTTATTTGTGTCTTGCCCCTGTCAATAGCTTTTTTGAGTGCCTTATTATAAGCATCCGTAACTTGCCCCACACTCGGAATATTATTTATAATTTCAATGTCTATCATATTCTTAACTCCTGTTAAAAAATCCCTATACCCTGTATAAGCAGTATAGGGATTAGCCTTTATTGTTTCATATGAAACATTTTATCATTCATCAAATATAACACCGTAACATTCTTTGCTGTATTTCTTTGAGAAATATTTTTCAGTATGGAAACGGCACTCACCGTTATTTATTTCTTCAACGGCTTCTTTATCCTCACAAATTTCAGAGCAAACCTCAGTCATGTGTTTAGGTAAGTCTATAAGTGATATTTCCTTGTGCCCGTCAAGCAATGCTATCATTACATATTGAGTACCAAACTTGCCTTTACTATTAGGAAAAAACCCCTTGACAATTCCTTTGATATTCTCATTGTCGAGTTTTGTAAAGCCGCAGTTTTCCGGGATCTCAACATTCCATTTGATACCACCTTTATTATACTTTGCAAGTGACATGTAAACCTTCTTTCTGCCCGTATAGTCTGTTAGCACATCTATTGAAGTAAATTATTTATTGTCTTTGCTAATCGGCTTAAAATAAGCCGTTAAAGCCATTTTTACACATTCCCTATCAGTCTGATTTGCTATATCGCTTGTAATTTCTTCTACATCAATCTCATACGGCTTAAATATGAAATGATAACCATTATTATTATACTCTTTATATTTTGAAGTAAAAGCCCTTTTGCTCCCTGTTATTCCGGTTACTTCTATACAATCTTTTTCAATATTGTAAATTATTCCTTTGTAAGCATTTAGTTTCATTTTTTTATCTCCCCTCAATTAAAGTTCATTAATCATTTTTTTAACAGCTTTATTAACTTTTGATGTATAACCGCTATAATATCTTTTATCAGCATCTAAATATTTAAGCAATGCACTTTCTTGATTTTCGGTAAAATTAAAACTGTAATCTACCGTAAAACGCTTATACTCATCTTTAATTAAATCATTTAATGCACACTCTAATTGATAACATTTCATTTCTACATCATCAATTGAAGTATAAACCTGTTTACCCTCTTTTTTTCTCTCAAGCTGTTCAGATATGTTATTTTCTGATACCAAATAACAATAACCGAGCAACGAATGTGACGTCGATAATATTGATACCTCTTTGATGTGAATAATAATTTCAATTGTCATTTTCAACCTTCCTTCCACCCGTCAAACCGTTAGTACAGTTATAAAAGGCACTATTGCCCGTTTGAGTATCATATCATTTTATAATGAATAATACAATTATAATTTTTAATTGCTTTATAAGAAATACAATGCTTTAGTGAGTTAAAGTTTGTTTCATGTGAAACACTAGATTGTGCCTATCTTGATACAATCTTAAAATAAA
>CAZDPJ010000034.1:0-11937 GCA_964507405.1 uncultured Staphylococcaceae bacterium | reverse complement strand
ATACTTTTTTAATTTGGTCTTTTTTAGAAAATTTCGGTGGCAAACTCGGGTTATACCAAAAATCCCTTTTTTTTGCAAAGTTATTGAATATTCTTAATAACATAAAAAAGCACGTGATATAAATACCACATGCTTTAATTTTATAGATTAGTTTTTATTGTATAAACTTTGAACCATAGAACCAAGTGTAATAGTTTCAGTCTTATCGCCAACTTTAACTGTAACTGTGTATTGAACACATGTTGCATCATTTGGAGTACCAACAACACGACCATTAGCACTTAGAAGTTCGCTTTCAGTAGAAAGTGTAAATTCATAATCTTTATAAGTATCAATTAGTTCATATTCAGCTTGAACCATTTCGATGAACTTATGCCAAATTTCAAGGTCATTTTCTAGTAATGGTTGAGGGCAATCTTTACCAGAGAAGAAATGATGTCCTTTAACTCTTTCGATACCTAGATTATTATCATACATTAATTTAGCAACAAGTTGTGCTGTTACTTGCCATGTATACCATACATCGCTACCTTCATTAACACATGATTCAATACCAATTGAGTTACGGTTACCACCAGATCCACAAATACGACCTTCAACAACTTGGTCAAAGCACCACCAAGTAGGACCCATATAATAGTAACCATCGATTACTTTAATAGGGAAGTCAAGTGAATTGAAGAAACTTTCAGGAGTTCTATTTTGGAAAGTTGTACCCCAACTAAATTTACTTAAGAAATTAGATTGAGAACTAATTAAACCAGTTTCATAATTATAAATATGATTACTATTTCTTCCATCATAATCCCAAGTTTTAGGAAGTTCAATTAAAGTCTTCTTACCATTGATTTCATAATAGAAGTCTTGAGAAGCTGTAAATACAACATCTAATAAATCACAACCATCATATTGAACACCAGTATTATACCATTTGAAATCACCAGGATAGTTAGCATATGTTCTAGCACGAGAGTCACCAGCATGATATGCTCCATGGTCATGACTTAAAGTATGGAATACTTCTGCAGTTTCATTACCATTTGAATCTTTACCATGGTTACCAGTAACATAGTGAATAGAAACAGTTGTTCCAGTCTTAGTAAAGTTAGTTGCGATATTATCTGTATCAGCTGTAGTACCAAATGTACCAGTATAGTGAACAGTAATAAATTCTAATCCTTCATTCTTAACTGCGTTTTCATAATAAGCACCAGTTGAATTTCCTTGTGCTAAGAAACTTTCATCAATTTCAAGTTCATGATTATAGAAAATGTTACTTACACTTCCAAAAATATCTTTATAATATCCTTGGTTGCTATCAGGATAACCGATAGGTAAATCATATTTTGTAAAGACATTACTTTCATGATTTGCAAGAACAAGTTTAATTGCATCTGATAATTCAGCTTCAACAACAGTTACATAGAAATCAACATACTTAGTATCATCACTTGCAAGATAAGCACGAATTACAGCGATACCAGCTTTTTTACCAGTTACTAAACCTTCAGCACTAACTTTAGCGATGTCTTCATTTAAGCTCTTCCATGCAACAGCTTGTTTAGCAGAACCAGCTACATATTGAGCAATTAATTTAACTTCTTCATCGATTCCAACAAATGAATTAGTTTCATATTCAGCTTCAAAATAATTAGGAGTTACAACTGTAATATCGAATGAAACAGAAACACCACTAGATGATTTTGATTTAATCGTAATAGTTGTAGTACCATTAGATAAAGCAGTAATTAAACCATTATCATCAATTGTCGCAACCGCAGGATTACTACTAGTTAATTGAACAGATTTAATATAAGCTTCAGCAGGATTAATTGTCCATTGTAATTGATAAGTAGCAAACTTAGTTAATTCAGAAATTTGATTATCAACAACAATTGAAGTAACGGGAGTTCTTTCTTGCCATTTAGCATAAACAGTAGTACTTTCAGTAACTTCTGTAATAGCTTCACCTGTAAATTCAGGATTACTATACCAACCAACAAATTCTAATGTTTCACTATTATACATACTAGTAGGAAGAACTAACTTCTTAATAAATTCTTGAGTATTATTTTCATGTTTAGAGAAATATGTCCACCATCCGTCTTGAATAGTAACATCAGCATAGTTAGCAGATTTTAAACCACCACTATAAACAGATTTTTGAGTACTTGAAGTCCAAGCTGTAATTTCAACACCATAGAAATAATAATCAGGACAAGTTCCTTTATCTCTCATTTGAAGGAATACATCAGCATTACTATTTCCACCATAACTATTAGGGTTAACTCCTGCCCAATATTCAAGTAGCCAATCCCATTTATGATTACTATCAGTAAATACTTTACCAAGTTTAGAACTTTTGTTCCAAATACTATATGAACCTTGACCAGTTAATGCTTTATAATCAACATCAAAAGCAGCTTTAACGCTATCTAAATCTTTATAAGTAAAGTTACCACCATTTAATACATAAGTAACTGTTAAAATTTCTTCATTAGTCCAGTTAGCATAAACAGTAACATCACTATTTAATGTGATAGATGTAACATAGTCTTCACCATTTTCAACTAAACTCCAACCTAAGAATGTATAACCGAAGATAGATGGAACAGGTAATTTAATTACAGTTCCTTCATAACCAGAAGTAACTAAATTTTCAACTGTAACACCTTCATGACCTAATTTATATTCTACTTCATATACAGCTAAAGCTTCATATTTAGCATATAAAGTAACGTCTGCAGTTTGAGAACCTAATTCAGTAACAGCTTCACCGCTGAAATCAGAGTTAGCATACCAACCAACAAATTTCATACCAACATATGTAGGAATAACACTTGCAATACCTAATTTAGAACCTTCAACAAATGAAGATGGAGCACCATATAAATGACCTAAACCAGCATTGAAAGTAACTTTATGAGTAACAACACCATTTAAAGCATTTTCTGCACTTTCTGCACTATTAGTTACAGTTGCTTTAACAGCAGCCCAAGTAACATCAGTGTAGAAATAGTTATTATTAACTGTAACATTTGTAGCACTAATATTTAAAGTAATCTTAGCAGATGTATCTTTAAATGCATTATTTGAAATATTAGTTGTAACTTCAGTAGTAGTATCATTAGCATCTTTACCACGAACTCTGATAACATTACCAGCAACTTTACTAAATGAGTTACCAATAATATTTACAGTAGCACTTGCAGGAAGACCATTAACAGAAACACCACTAGAATTTCTTTCACTTGTAAATACGTTATTATTAATATTAACAACTGTATTATCGTCACATGATTCATTACCTAAGAATAAAGTAAAGTTATCACCAGGCCATTCAAATATATTATTTTCAATTGTAATTGAACCAACCATATTAGAAAGTTTAATACAGTCAATATAACATGTAGCAGTAGATTTTAATGTTTGACCAATATAGTTACCAATAATAGTAATATCAATTGATTTAACACCTTCTGCTTGAATTGCACGAGTATGTGTAGTTGCATCAGTTTCTTTAATTGATGAATTTAATAAAGTAAATCCTTTTGTATCATCAGTAAATGTAATAACATATTCTCTTTCACCTGATGGGCTAGCATGCATAATACTATTTTTAATAGTAGTATAATTTGCACCTGTAATCTTAATAGCTTGGAAATTAGCAATTTGTACACCATCGATAACAACATAATCAGCTTTAACTGTAATAGAGTTAACGATAGTTTCAGCACTTCTTTCACCATTATAAGCAATACCATTATTAGCACCTAAAATAACGATACCATCTTTTTCAATTACGATTTCTTCTGCATAAGTACCAGCAGCAACAATAATGATGTCGCCTTCTTTTGCAGCAGCTAATGCTTCACTAATAGTAGCATAATCTAAACCTTCACCTACATAAATAGCATCAAATTTCCATTGTGCATATAATTTAGCAGAAGTTTCACCAAAAGATGCAGGTAAACTTGTTAAATATTCTGTAGATTCAGCTTCTAATGTCCAACCTAAGAATACATAATCTTTCTTAGTAGGAGTAGGTAATTGTAATTTAACACCAATCTTATATGAAGTAGGAAGTTCTTCTTCAACTTCACCACCATTTAATTCAAATGATAATTTACCATATGTAACAACAGCTACATCTTTAGATACGAATTCCCATAATCTTTCACGAGTTGCTTCAACACTATAATCACCACTAGTAATACCAGCAGATGGATATTCAACAACAGATTTATTAATAAAGGCAACTAATTCACCAGTAATGATATAAGGATCAACACTACCAGTTAAATCAACACCATTCTTAATATCAGTAATTTTTGCAGTAAATTCATCAGCAGGTCTAACAGCAATAAAGTAGTCAAGTAATGGTCCCCATTTTTCTAAGTTAGCACGGAATAAATCATCAATATTTGAAGCCCATTTGGTAACTGTCATGTCAAGACCTAAATCAGCTAATAATGTTTTAACAACATCATCATAAGTAACTTCAATAACAGGAGCGATAGCTGCAGCATATTTTTCTAAGAATGCAGCTTGATTTTCAGCTTTAGAGAAGTCAACTGAATACTCAGTATAAGGAGCATTTGCTGTAGGTAATTCTTTATTCATTAAGCCATGTAACCAGTGACGAATTAAAGTTCTACCTTCTGCATTTCCACTATCTTTAATAATTTCAGTATCACCTTTAACTAAACCTTCAAGAACTTCTACAGTATTTGTATAACGAAGTTCAGTTAAATGGCCTTGATTTACTTCTGCTAAACTAACTAAAGCAAATTCAAATAACCATTTATATTTAGCAAGCATATCAGCATTTGCGAAAGCTTCTCTGATACCAGTTGCTGTAGTATTTTGGAAGTTTGAAACAACAGCTTGTTGTGAAACAGCATATTTATTCCAATCAGCAATAAATTCAGCTGTAAAGTCATCAATTGTTAATTCACCAGTAGAGCTTTCTTCTTCCCATTTAGCTTTTAATGAAACATCAGTTTTTCTTTCAGCAGAAATTGATTCAACTAATTCTTCACCTTCATACCAACCTAAGAATTTATATCCTTGTTTAGTTGGAGTAGGAAGAGTTTCTAAGCCTTTACCTTCTTCAAATTTAGTTGCTGCACCTTCTGGTAAAACACCACCATCTACATCATAACTAATTGTATGTTCAGCAGTAACTTGTTTCCATTTAGCAACAACAGTAACATTTTCAGCAGTTCCAAGTTCAACTTTAGTAACTTGTTTTTCACCAACGAACCAACCTAAGAATTCATATCCTTCACGAGTTGCGTTAACTAATTCAACTTCTTTTTCAACTGTAAATGAAGTAACGATACCAACTTTAGTTATCCATGAATTTTGAACTTCTTCACTAGTACAGTCAACAGCAGTCCATTTACTAGATAGGCCACCATAATTATCTTTATAAGTTGAATTCCAAATATCATTATTAATGCCAAGTAAGTACATCATAACATTTTGTGTAGCATAACCAAATACTGTTGGAGTTTCTGCGATTAATGATTCTAAATATTGTGCGTCTTTTCCTTGAGCTTTAGAATAAGTAATTAATACTTCAACCATCCATTTCCATTTAGCATTTAATTCTGCATTTTTCCAGAAACTAGATTTTTGTGAATCTTTCCAGTATTCAGCAACATGAGTTAATGAAGTATTAGCAAATTTATTATAATCACTTAAGAAATCAGCAGCGATTTCTTCAAGAGATTTATATCCAACAAGTTTACCACCATTTGCATCATATGTTAATTCATAAGTAACAGCTTCAAAAACAGGAGCTAATTCAACATTTCCTAAAGAACCTTCTTTAATACTACTTACAACTTCTTCACCAAGTTTATAACCTTTAAATTCATAGCCTTTCTTAGTTAAAGTAACTAAAGCTAAAGGTAATTCTTCAACAGTGTAATGAGTAGGAAGACCAGCAAGTGTTGCTTCATCTACACCACTATAACTAATTGCATATTCAATAACTTCAAATTCAGCAGTTAATTCAAGATTACCAGTAGTGCCAGCAGGAATTTCAGTAACAACTTTATCTAAAAGTTTCCAGCCTTTATATTCATAACCAGCTTTTGTTGCAGGTTGTAAACTTAAAGGTAAATCTTCAACAGTATATGTTGTAACATTTCCTTCTACAGCTTCACTATAAGTAATAGTATAAGTAACAACTTCCCATACAGCTTTAACAGAAACATTACCATAAGTTCCAACAGGAAGAGCTTCAACAACTTTTCCATTTAATTTCCAGCCCTTAAATTCATAACCAACTTTTGTTGGAGTAGGTAGAGGGATTGGAAGATTTAATGCGCAATAACCAGTGATTGCTCCTTCTGGAAGTACGCCTCCATCTAAGTCATATGAAATAGCAAAATCAGATTCAACAACAACTACTTTAATTGATGTTTCATAACTTTCTTCATAATCACTAACTAATACATTAATAGTAGCTTCGCCTACTGCAAGAGCAGTAACTTTACCTTCTTTTGTAACTGATACAACATCAGCAGATTCTTCATCAACTGTAAATGAAGCTGAAGCTTCAGATAAATTATTTACTAATTTATAAGATATTTGCTTTTCGTCTCCTTTTAATACAGTCATTGATTCCTCTAATTTAAATTCAGGTAATGCAGCCTTAATAACAGTAATTTCTGCAGTACTATATATATCAGGATCTTCATCATAGTATACTTTAACTTTAGTTTTACCCATAGCAACAGGATAAACAACACCATCTTCGTAACGAACGATAGACTCATCTAAAGATTCATATACTAATTCGATATCAGCTTCATCTAAATCAGCAGATACCTTTACTACAGGTTCTAATACTAGTTCTTCGTTTAATTTAACTTCAAATTTCTTTTGTTTGAAATAAACACGAACTGAGCCTTGAGCACCTTCAACACATGATACAAGGCATAGAACCGTACAAATGATTGTTAAAAATAAGAAAAATTTCTTTTTAATCATCTTTTATCTCCTTTTCCTTTCTTAATTTTACACTTTATTATAGCACTTTAAGTAATTTTTGTAAAGCGTTTTCATTTATTTTTATTCTTTTTCATTTGTTTTTAGAACAAAAAACGTTATTTACTAAAATATAATATTCTTATTTACTAAATAATTATTTCCTAAAAAAATACCTTTGGTAGTTTAATACCAAAGGTATGATTTTTAATATGGATCGCTTGGTGCGATTATTTTTTCAAATTGTGATGAACCTGGAATTGCGGTCCACAATGTCATTGATTCACTTACTCCATCTTTAGTTACTGTTATTTTATAACTTACAGATTTAGTCGTTTCATCTTGTTTTATAATCCTTCCAAGATCATTTAAATATTCAGGATCATTTGATTTAAATGATACAGTATAACCTTCATATTTAGTTATCATATCATATTCAAATTGTACAAGTTTAATGAAATTATCCCATAGACCTGCTCCACGCATTGTTTCTGGGCAATCTTTACCAGAGAAGAAATGGTGAGGTTTAACATCATTAATTGTTAAATTATTATCTTTCATTAAATGAGCAACAAGTTTTGCGGTTTTTTGCCATGTATAATAAATATCAGAACCATAGTTAACCATTGTTTCCATACCAATACTATTCATATTTCCACCATAGTTAGATATCTTTTGATATGTAGAATTATAATAAGTATTACCTATATAATAATAGCCATCTTTAACAACAACTCTAATACCCATATCATTAATATTTTCCGTTGTAAGGATTTTGCCTTGGTATGTAGGCGCAAGAATTTTGGTTTTCGCTCCATCAATGGCATAGTATCCATCTGCTGTTATTGTAACTACTGGATTTGGATTTGTTCCTTTAACCCCAGTTTCGTTAAGTACATATCTAGAAGCATCAGTATGACCATCACCAGCATGGTAGGCAACTTCATTATCAGGCATTTGATGATAAATTCCATCATTACCTACAGAATAATGCCATGATGTACCACCACCACCATCACATACATATTTAGCATGGGCAAGTGCATTCGCTGTTGCTTTTGTTGATGCGGTATCATGAACAACAATATAATATTTTTCAGTAACAGTGCCTGGTCGGTTACTCATATTACTTGCTACTTTATAAGATTCATTAACTGTAAAATCTTCAAATAAATAATCAAGTGGACTACCAAGTAAACGGTATTGATAATTAAATTGATATCCATATACTGTTATGTTTTTAGCAATAACAGATGACCTTGCGGTATCTACAAAATATTTTAATAACTCATTCATTTCGTCTAAATCTCCTTTTACCGTAACCCCAATATTAGATGAAATATTAGGATTATCTTTACAATATACTCTAATTAAAGTATTACCTTCACTAACTCCAGTTACGACACCATTATTGACAGTTGCGATTTTTTCATCATCACTACTCCACTCAAGTTTAGTTATATCAATATATGAGGCAACCATATAAGGAGTAACAATAATTTTTTCATCTTCACCAATTCCAAGAACTTGTCCATTTTCATATGATAAATCAATGCGAGATAAACCCCAATGAGCAGTAAGAACGATATCATAGTTAGTGCCTTCACTAATTTCGGTTTTCATTGCTTCTAAATTTAATTCGGTACTACTATCATTTATTTTCCATCCTAAGAAAGATGCATCATCTCGTCTTAATATTGGTAATTTGATTGGTAAATCATCAACGCTAAATTGACTATGAGTTTCCATATAGCCAGTTGGCATTAAGGCTTTATCAGCAGCACTTATTTCATATGTAATTTTATAATAGACATCTTGAACTGTAATTTCAAACGTTTCACTAAAACCACTAGAAGTTATAATTGTGATTTTAGCAGTACCAGGCTTTAACGCCGAGATTTTATTATTTGAAACACTAATTACATCTGAATTATTACTTGAAACAGTAAATGGTTCTGAAAAACTTGAAGGATTAAACTTAGGAGTTATAATTTGAGCTCCTCCTCTTTTCATAGTTGTTAAAACATTTACGTTCATTTTAGCAACTGTGACTGTTACTTCATCTACATAAAACCCGTGTAGATTAATAGTTATAGTTACGATTCCTTCTTTTTTAGCAACTAATTTATTATTATTTACTTCAACTACTGTTGTATCACTACTTGTTAAATCAAATGAAGTAAAAGAACTTAAGTTTTCTAAAACTTTAAAATCAACGGAATCACCAATCTTCATTACTTCATTGTATTCGTAATTAAATTTTTTAACCGAAGTTACTTCTTTGGTTAGTTCCATTCCATTCCATTTTAAAGTAAGAGTTACACTGCCTTCTTTTAAGGCTTCAATTTCAGTTAAAGAATTTACTTTAATAACTGAAGGATCACTTGATAAAAGAACAGCATCTTTCATATTTTTTCCTTGCGCATTACTAATTTCAACTTTAACTTTTTCACTAACTTTTATATTTTCTAAGACATTCATTCTTAGTTCATCAACTACATTTACTTCATAGCTCTTTTTAAAAGTACCATATGTAACATTAATAGTAGTTGAGCCTAGTTTTCCAGGGATTAAAATACCATTATGCATTGATAGAACTGTTTCATCAGTAATTTCAATTTGATAATCAGTAATTCTAGTTTCACTACAAGTATAAACTCTTAATGATACTACTTTATCACAAAGAATTGAACTAGGAATATTAGTAACTAAATCATCAGTAACCGTAATATCTTGACTAACTACTCCTTCATTTGTTTCAACCGTTACTTTTGTAATTCCCACACATTTTGCTTTAATTGAATTATTATCTAATACTTCAATAATTGTCGGATCATCACTAATGATATTTTTAATTTCATAATTACATTCTAACTTTTTAACTTCTTCAAAAAGCATAGATGAAGGAATAAATTCATTTGATATAGATTCTTTGTCTTTTTTACAACTTGTAAAAGATACAGTTAATAATAAAAGAAAAAGACTAAAAATTTGAATAATTTTCCCTTTTTTCATTTTTATTCACCATCCATTTCACAAGTATTATAGCACTTTTATAATTTTTTTACAGAAAAAATAATCATTAAATTTAAAAAAGATTGACAATAAACTACTGTCAATCTTTACGGAAAAAAATGAATTATTATTTTTTATCTTTGAAAAAGTTTTTTATACGGTCAAAGATAGTATTATTTGCGGTTTCATCTGTTTTAGATAAATCTGTAAATAATTCTTTTTGTTTGGTTGATAATTTAGTAGGTGTTACAACTTTAACAGTTACATACTGATTACCACATCGATTTGTGATTTTATTATCAATACCTTTATTAGACATCTTAAACTTAGTACCAGTTTGAGTTCCAGCTGGGATTTTTAAGTTTACCATTCCTTGTAATGTTTTTACTTCAATTGTCGCACCTAATGCTGCTTGGCTAAATGTTATAGGTAATTCTAAATAAATATCATTACCATCACGTTCAAATATTTCATGAGGTTTTACAGTTACACGAATTAATAAATCCCCTTTAGTTCCGCCATTAGTTCCAGCTTCCCCCTCGCCAGATAAACGGATAGTTTGCCCATCATTAATACCAGCCATAATATTAACATTGATTGTTTTGTTATTTTTATTACGGCCATTACCATTACATTTATGACATGTATGGGTAATTTTCTTTCCCCTACCATTACAATCTGGACAAACCATTTCAGTTTGAATTCTTCCTAGAATCGTTGCTTGTTGAACAGTTACTCTACCAGTACCACGACATTTAGAACATGTTGAAATATCACTTGGAGACTCAGCTCCACTTCCATGACAATGATTACATTCTTCATATCGATTTACATTAATTTGTTTTTTTACACCAAATGCAGCTTCTTCAAATGTTAGTGTTACATCTACTACTATATCGCGTCCCCTTGTTGCTCCATTACTACTTCTTGAACGGCCTCCCCCAAAGAAACTACTAAAGATATCTTCAAATCCGCCAAATCCACTGAATCCACCACTTCCAGAAAAGCCTGATCCCCCGAACCCATTTGTTGGGTCTTCAGTTCCATAATTATCATAATTAGAACGTTTTTCTGGGTCGCTTAAGCAATCATAAGCTACTTGTATTTCAGCGAATTTTTCCGTAGCATTGGGGTCAGTACTGACATCTGGATGGTACTTTTTAGCAAGAGCACGATATGCTTTTTTTATGTCATCTTGTGAGGCATCTTTACTTACGCCTAATACCTCATAATAATCTCTTTTTGTTGCCATAAATGACCCCTTTCTATTCTACTTGAAATTTATTATTTTTATTATTTAACATCTTCATAGTCAGCATCAACAGTGTTATCATCATTGTTTGAACTTTCATTTTGACTGTTTTCTGCTTGACTCTTTGCTTGTTGTTCTTTTTGAATCTTTTCATATGCTTTAACAGCAATTGATTGAGCTGCTTTTTCAAGAGCTTCTTTCTTTGCTTTAATTTCATTAAGGTCAGTACCTTCTAATGCTTTTGTTAATTCTTCTTTTGCAGTATTAACATTTGTCTTTTCTTCTTCAGTTGTTTCTTCACCTAAATCAGCAATTGATTTATCAACAGCGAACATTAATTGTTCACATTCATTACGAAGGTCTGCTTCTTCTTTCTTAGCTTTATCACTTGCGGCATTTTCTTCAGCTTCTTTAACCATACGGTCGATTTCTTCTTCGCTTAAACCATTACCACCACTAATTGTAATTGTTTGCGATTTACCAGTACCTAAGTCTTTAGCACTTACATGAACGATACCATTAGCATCAATATCAAATTTAACTTCAATTTGAGGAACACCACGAGGAGCTAGAGGAATACCAGTTAATTGGAATTTACCAAGAGTTTTATTATCTTGAGCCATGCTTCTTTCACCTTGTAATACATGGATTTCTACACCAGGTTGATT
>CAZDPJ010000033.1:0-12295 GCA_964507405.1 uncultured Staphylococcaceae bacterium | reverse complement strand
TACTAGATATTTAACCTTATAATTTTTGTTGCACTTCTAATTACAATTTAGCACATTTACCTAACTTTCTTTTTAATTCGCCAAGCACATAGCTTAATTGTTAAGATAGTTAAGATAATTATCATTAGTATTGTCACAATAATCACAACAACTAAATAATTATCTAAATAGCAATCTAAATCATTACCACAGCCAATTACGTTATTTTCAATTATTGAAAAATTAACTTCTTTTTCACTAATATTTCCTGAACTATCCGTTGCTTCTATTTTTACAGTATAATTACCAACCTCGGTAATAGCTTCATTTTCATACAAAACACCATTTAAATAAATAGAATATTTTACATCACCGATAAAATTATCAATTATTTCATAATTTATATTTTCTATTTTTAAATACTTATTTCCATCTTTAATATTATTAATTTTAATTATAGGAGCTGTATTATCACAAACGATTATTTCCCACTTAATTTCATTACTTTTATTATTACATTGATCTATTCCATAATAAATAATCGTTCCTACATACCCTTTAACTATTTGTTTTTTCCACTCTTCATAAATCATTTCTTCTTCATTTATAAAATACTTCATAATAGTTTTAGGATTATTATCAATATTATCTGTTATTGTTATTTTATTTAAAAAATCATACTTAAATACTTCATTATCATTAATGGTTGTGCTTGTAGGACCAATTACATTAGGTGCAGTTGTATCTTTTACTTCTACTTTAACTATAATTTCATTCGTTTTATTGTCATTTTTATCAATACCATAATACTTAAATACTAATGTACTACCACGCTCTAATTCTTGGTTATATTCATTAATTTCTTGGTTTTCTTTATATATTTTTATAAAAATTATCGGACTTGTATCATAATTATCACTAATATCAATTAATTTTTCAAAATTAAAGTTATTAACATCAATATCTTTAATTTCTAAATCATTTAAAATTGTAATATTAGGAGCCGAAACATCTAAAATATTAATATTAATAACAAAGTCTTCACTTATATTTTCGCTTTTATCACTAGCTTTAATAATAACTTTTCCATTTAAATGATGTCTTAAATATTCAATAAATAAATCATAATTCTTAATTTCAATATTTACATCATTGTAATATTTAATATTCACCGTTGGTAATAATTCGTAATTATCATCAACCCAATAATAATCACTTAAATTTAATCTATCTAGTTCAGTATCTTTTATATCTAACATAGTTGTTCCAGTTATAACTGGGGCTACTGTATCAACTATATTTATGACTTTAGACATTGAAAAATAATCTTTATTTACATGATCAAAAATAGTTATTGTAATAACTTGACATCCTAAAATTGTATTATTTATTATATCGGAATACCCTATTTCATATTCAGTTATTAAACGATTAGTAACTTTTATATCATCTATAAAGTTAGGTACTTCACCATATACTTCTAAATCATATTTATCTTTATCCCATAATACTTTTATTTTTTCACTATAATTAATTGAATGATTAATTGGTTGATTGTATATATCAATTAAATTAATATTTATACCTGTTTCAAGCATTTCAAAATTACCAGATGTAAAATAATTATAAATATTATCTATTTTTTTTCTTGATTCGAAATAAAATTCACCTATATTATTTTTAAATCCTGAATTAAACCCACTATTTAAATCATTTTTTTGTAATTGAAATCTAATATAACCACCACTTACATATTCATTAATAACCGAACCATCATAAATTGAATTTGATAATAATTGTCCATAACTATCATTTTTCTTAATTGGAATAAAAACATTGTCATTACACTTAATTATAATTTTTGTTTCATTTAAGTTACTAAAATTCTCAAGATTAATTGTTAATTTAATTTCTTCACCTATCTCAAATGATGTTTTATTAAAAATTAGATGGGTAATTACTTGACTTTTTGCTTGAACTTTAGTTTTAGTAAAAGTAAGTAGAAAAAGAATTATTAAAAAGAATTTCATTATTTTTTTATTCATATTACACCTCAAATATTAATATAATAGTATTATACTCTATATCATAAGGGAAAAAACACGAAAAAAGGCACCAAATGGTACCTTTTTTAAATAACTATAAATTTAATTTTAATTTCTTAGCTTCTTCTCGTATTTGTTCCATTTCCATTCCATTATTAACTAATAATAATTGACGTAAATGCCATTGTTCTTCTTTATGAGAATCAAATCTTTTAGGGGCAATATTTTCAATATAATTAGAAATTAAATATGGTGTTTTTAAAACAAGTAAATATACGCATAATGTATGGTAGCTTGGTTCAGTAGATCCAGATAACATTCTTTCAACTGTTTTTTCACTTACAAGCATTTTATCAGCAATCCATTCATTAGATACTTTACGCCATTTTTTTATTATTTTTAAACATTCTACAAATTCTGGTGTCAATTTATTATATATTTTTTGTTGTTCTTTAATAGCATCTAAATAATATTTATTTTTTGCTTCTTCATTACGACTATTTTCAAAACCATTATGAAAAACAATTTTTTGTTCAAATTGAACATTAATATTTTTATTTACATAATTTATTAAATAAGGCTCCTCAAAAATTGTCTTTTTATTTAATAATTCTATGTTAAATGAAACTGAACATTCATCCATATTTTCTCTTGCATAGTCAGATAATATTAAAAACCCATTATCAAGTTTTGTTATATATTTAGGATGATTAAAAATAAGATGGGAGTCAATATATAGATAATAGCCTTTTTCTACTCTCTCCATTAATTTTTTGTTATTAACCATTTGTTATTTTAGTTCACATGCTTCAATTGAATATACTTTTTTTCATCTATATCACATTTAGTGTAAACAAATGGCCTAATATGATTTTCATTAATATAACTAAAAGCAGAAGCAGCTTCTGGATAGCCAATATCAATCATTCTAGTTTTTACAGTATCCTTTTTGACACTATAATATATTGATAATTCTACAATTACATTTTCAATATTATTTAATAATGTTGAAGTATTACTTATTTCATATTTATCCAATATCTTTTTTACTTGTTTTTTAAAAGGAATAGTTGGTAATAAAATATATGGAACTAATCCATTGGCTTATTCTTCCATCCACATAATGTTAGCATTATTATCAATTCCTTTAATTTTACCATTATTTTCACATTCTAATATATACAAATTTTCATAAAATAGTTGATTAAACAAAAAAGTAGATTTATGAAGCGCATAATGTATACATTCATGAACTATGACTTCATTAATTGTTTCATTAACTTTTTGTAAATCATCAACATCAATGATTATTGTATCTTTAGGAATATTAATATTATCCCATTGGTTTGATATCCAACTATATATCCAAGTTTTAGTATCTTCGAAATATCGCTGTCCAAAAACTGACTGATTTTTAGTTATTTTGGTTTTAAAAACTTGTAACCCCATATTTGTTACAAGTTTTTTTATATCAATTGGTTTATTACTTACAAGTCCTTCAGGATAATACTTTTTTAAAATTTCTTCACCATATTTTTCATATTCATTTCTAAATATAATCGGCACCATATCACCAGACATTGGTTTTTCTGGCTTAGACATTACATAATCTTCCACTCCGTAAATTCTAAAATCTTTTAATTTAATTGACAAATCACCGCCACATTTTACTAATACTAATAATCTTATACTATGAATACATTGTTCTTTTAGCTTTCTATTATATGCATTTACATCAGCATCTACTTCAACAACAATATCAAAATCAATCTTATTGTTGTCTTTACTATCAATCCATACTTGCTTATAATTTAAATCTACATTTTTTACATCATTAATATTCACAATATCATTGTTAAATAAATTAACATTTTTATATAGATTTTCAACTAAAATTCTTTGACTTTACACAAAATCTTTTCATCAAATTTAGCCATTAAAAAACTTAAAAAATTATTATTTTTCATTAAAATTCCCCCTTTTTTACATCTTAAATGTATACTATATTTTGATGTTTTTATATCATTTTTGCAACTATTTTTTATAAAAATAATATTTATAATAAATATCAAATGACCAATTAAAAGAGTGAATTCAAAAATTAAAACAATTCTAAAATCTGGAAACAGATACTCTAATTTTAATAGATTAATAAATAGAAATATGTTCACTTTAAATAAAGCTATTCCATATAATAGAAATCCTAAAAAAAATTAAATATAAAATTTAACTAAAATAAAAATGTGTATTGGCAAAAAAGCATAAAATAAAATTATTGCTTTTTTATGCCACAAACTAAATTACATCGTCATAATTTTCTATTTATTTTCTTTTTTCCTAAATATTGATAGATCAACCTTTTTCTAAATTACAATATGAAAAATTATGATTAGTAAATTTATTAATTAAATCCAATATTTTTTTCTTTGTCGTACAACATAAATTTCTATATATATTAGTTTTGAAGTTTCGTTTTGTAATTCAAATTCAAAAAATATAAGTGGTCTCATGGTAGCAATTCCAGTAATATTTATTTGTTTTCCCTTAGAATCTATACGTGCACAAATTAATTTGACGTTTTTAATTTTACAAAATTTAATAAATTCTTTATGTTGAATTTTTCACTTTGTTTTTTGGCCTTTGTCAGTGATTCCTTCGTTATTTAATATCATTTTATTAGAAATGTTACAAATGATTACATAACAGAAAATATTGCAATATATAAACCTGATATTATAGGAATTATTAATACAAAAGCTTTAAGTGTAATTAACTTATATAAACTTAGTATTGTAGCATAGAACCCAACAAAAACTATAATCAACTATAGTAATATACTTGCCGAATATAGAAAGCCAATATGATAAATCTTTTTTATCAATTCAGTATCCTCCTAATTAAAAAAAATCACTCATATTCTTTTGTATCTGAAATGCATATGCAATCATTCCGCCAACTTCACCGCAAATTGTTGATCCAAAGAATCCACCCCAAGACCATTCAAAGTCATCAGTTATCGTATAATCAATAAATTGTCCAGTTGTATATGATGCTGCCCCCTATTCCTGCGACAATAAGCGCAGCAATACCAAAATCAAACTAATAATGAAATTAAAGCATGGCCTTATAAATCGTACTTGTTGACAGGATCATTTGCACAGCAACAATATAGATTTAATCCATTAACTGATTCACAATCTAAATATTCAATTGAATCTTGTCTTATAAATCTACATAACTTTAGATTAAAATATCTTGTTAAACAATAATATAGTATTGTTTCGACGTCATATTCTATAATGACCTAAATATTAAACATTTAGGTCATCTATATTTTATAATATTTATAATGAATCATCAATAAATTAGTATTTTATGATCATTCGTCTATGTTTAGTACCATCTTCATCTTTTGTATAATAGCTTAATTCTATGCGTTCTATTAAAGAATTAGCCATATCTGTTGTTAACTCTACACTATCTAAGAATATATTAAATTCATTCTTTAATTGGTCTAATCTCATTAATTTATAAGTTAAATTTTTATACACATTTCTTAATGTTTGTAACTTTTGTTCTAACAAATCTTGTTCTTGTTTATTTCTAAGTAACTATTCTTTATAAGTTCTTTCATTAATTAAGTAACTTGCATAATCTTCATATAATTTTGAAGCTATTTTAATTAAAGTATTAATCCTAGATTCTGTTTTCTTGATTTCTGAAGGTTTATCTTTCTTAATTCTATTAACATAAGTTTCAAATGCTTTCTCACTATTTCTTAATTTATCAATTATTTTAAATATCTCTTTTCAATAATTGCTTTTTATTTGATGATATTGAATAATATTTAATCTAGGACATTCATGAGGATTATTTTCATGATTTGCACATTTATAAAATGTGTCTTTTTTATTATTTCTTACTTTATGTGCTATAGCCATTTTTTTGCCACATTCAAAAGCAAGATTGATTTAAATAAGTTTTCATGTTCATGATGTGCCGGATAGTGTCTAGCCCTTAAAACAGTTTGTATTGTTTCAAATGTTTCTACACTAATAATAGCTTCATGAGTATTTTTAACTACTATATGTTCATTATCAGGAACTTTAACTCTTCTTTTTGTTTTATAGTTTTCAATTTTATATTTTCCATTTTCCATATGTCCACAGCAAGCCATATCAGTTAATATTTTTCTAATAGTTACTGTTTTCCATTTATAATGATTAGTTCATTGAAGTTTAGCAAATCTAGTTGAACCTTTTAATGTTTTATAGGCTGCGGATTTAATATTCCTTTTTCCTCTAAAACTTTTGCAATAGTAGGTGCTCCTTTACCATTAACACACATATTAAATATCAATTCAATAACGTGTCTTACATCTTCATCTACTATTAAATGATTTTTATTTGTAGGACCTTTTATATATCCATAAGGTGTTTGAGCAGATATAAATAATCCATTTAATGATCTTTGTCTTTTTACAGATTTAACTTTTCTAGATAAATCTTTAGCATACATATCATTTAAGATATTTTTAAATGATGCGATGTCATTATTGTCTATCAATGTATCTACACCACCATTAACTGCGATATATCTTACATTATGTAAAGGAAAGTATTGTTCAGTATAATATCCAGTTTATAAATAATCTCTACCAAGTCTAAATAAGTCTTTAGTTATTACTAAATTAATCTTTTCTGATTCAATGTCTGCGATTAATCTTTTAAATGCTGGTCTATCAAAATTTAGTCCTAATTAACCATCATAAATATATACTTCTTTAATAGTAAAGTTATTATCACGGCAATATTTCTCTAGCATCATCTTTTGTGTCTGAATACTACCAGATTCTCCTAGTGAACCATCATCTAAAGAAAGTCTACAATAAATAGCAGTCTTATACAAAATAGATTCTATCATATCATCGCCTCATTACCATTATAATTTTAAGCTGGGTATCCCAGTTAAAACAAGAGGACGTGCAAGACTATGTGATGTAGAGTGTAGCACGTCTTATTCTGTTTACAATTATTTAATTATTTGTTCAATTTTATTATCTTTTAATACTTTTTCCAACTCATCTTTATATCTTGTATTAATCAATACTTTTCGATTATTTATGAATAAATTAAATTGATAGAACACAGATTTTCTATATCTATTGCATGTATATTTTTTAACATCGCATATATTAAGATCAATTTTTCTAAATAAAGTCTTCAAATAAACTTTTTCACTATCAAACTCTAATCTATATTTCGTAGAATATAGCCATCCATATAAGCCAATTGTTCCAAACATAACTCCTGCAATTGCAAATAAAATAATATCTTTATCACTATATTTATCATTATTCATTAAATAGATGTACAAAGGCATTATTATTGCGAAAATATATCTAAACAACATAATGTTCCTAAAAGGCTTCCCTTCTTTTCTCATTCCATCAATTATTTTGTTATTCATAATTTTCCTCCCGATTAATTAAAAATATCAATTAATAATATTACACAGGCAGCAGCTCCCGCAAGCGCTCTAGCTCCTGGCATTGGTATTGCTGCAATTCCTGCACATACGAGGTAAGCTCCAGCAATAGTACCCCACCCTACATTTGTTGTAATTTCTTGAGTAGTATTACCAGAAATTGTACCAAATGAGAAAGAAATACCATCTTTCAAACTAATTGCTGCTCCATAAGTAATCCATGGTGTTAGTTGCATATTATTACCAAATCCAAGGTTTGATGAAACATAAGCACTAATTCCATACCAATTTCCTAAATTCATTCCTACCCCATCGCTATATCCTCCATTACCTATATTACTATAAGAATAAAACATTTCTGAATCGTTCAATTGAGTTGTTACAGTATAAGAAATATTACCAAAGAAAGCCCCAATAAAAGCATTCTCAATCAGCGAAGTAGTATAGTGTGTCATTGCAATAGAATTCGTTTTAGGCCAATTAATGGCACCATAACTTGAGCCACCTAATGACCCAAAGCCAGTAACTTTTGATCTTTCACCTATACTTCCGCTTCCAACAATATTACTGATTGTTCCACTTGTAGAACCAATCATTCCACCATTACCACAAAAACCAACACCAGAACTACTATAAGCAATTCCAATTGGATTGTTATTTACATATGCATATAAATTTAGTCCATTGATAGATTGTGGATCTAAACATGAAACATCCGCTGGTTGGATAAATCTTCCAAGTTCTGAAGAATAGTATCTTTGTCCCACCATCGCAAGTCCAGTTTCAATATCTAAATAATATCCTTTATATCTAAATGGATTATACTTTATTACATCTTTATCTATTTGATTAGCTACTTCTAGTTCTATTACTTCACTATTCCCCCAGGCATCATAGCTATATTCACCTATTACTTTTCCTCGATACATTACCTTTGATACATTTCCTATTGAGTCTTTTACTAAATTATAGTAATGGTCTTCACCATCTATTATATAGTTTATTCCACATATTCCAAATGAATCATAAAAATATCTTAGTTTTCTTATAATATTATTTGTTTTTAAATCTTTTACATCTTCTCCAATAATTCTGTTATTATCACTATAATATCTTACTTCATAATCATTTTCTTTTATTTTCTTAGTTCTTATTCCTTGATAATTATATTCATAACTATATACTTCACTATTATCTTTCTGATATTTACTAATTAAATTTAAATGATTATATGTTAATTGTTTATTTTCAAGATTAATTATATTATTGAATCACTGGTACTTTATCTTTATTATAAAATACTAAAGTTCCATTTAAATATGTATCTAAGTCTTCATCAACTAACACAATGATTCCACTTGGTAAAATATAACTACCATTAATTGAAACTTGTGTTACTGAAGCACTATTGATTCCTCCCACTAATGCCATATCCGAATTTAAATCCAACAAATGATGGCATCCCAAGCATTCAGCATATCTTCCATTGACAATTTCTGACTGTAAAATTGTATGTACTTGTGTTGAACCTGTAGATTGTCCACATTCACATGTTAATTTATGCCATTTATAATTATAGTATTGCATTGTATATGAATGGGCGTGTGGTTCGCCAACAACAGAAACATTTATCGTTCCACTTGCAATAGAACTAACATAATTAGATTGTAGATAATATGTTCCAACTGATAAATAATAATTAAATGTTTTTGTTAAACCTCCATTAGTAGATATTTGAGAAACATTTATTTTATTAAAATTAGAATCATATAATGTAACTTCCAATGCACTAGACGACGATATTGTAAAATCATATTCGTATGCATTTTCAACATTCATTTTTAGAAAATAATTATTTTCATTGAAGTATGTGCTTGTTGAATCAACAGATTTACTTAATGACTTTGTGTTAAATTTTAAAGCTGTTTCTAAACCATAATTTTTTAATACATATTTAACAGCATTATATGCATCTAGTTTCCTTACTGTGTGACTCGTTCCATCATTCACCTCTATTAATAAACTATTCGAACTATTAATTAATATGTTTTTTAATTGTGTTCCTGTTAATGATGGGGTTATCGATAATAGTAAGGCTGCAACCCCTGTCACATATGGAGCCGCCATTGATGTGCCCGATTTCGCACCATAATCATTATTAGGTAATGTACTATAAATATCATAACCTGGAGCATATATTTGCACGGAATTTATACCATAATTTGAAAAAAAAGGTTTTTCATCATTAGCATCTAAAGCGCCAACAGAAATAACATTTGAATGTGTTAATGAGTAATTAGCAGGAAAAACATCTTCTTCGTCATTATCAGAATAATAATTTCCAGCGGCAGCAACAAATAATCCAGGATAATTAGCTATAATTTGAGAAAAAGCAGGATCATTAATATTTATTTGATTAGTTTCTTCATACCTAACTCTCCCACTATAATTCAAAACATCGATTCCTTTCAAAATAGCATAATCAACAGCTTGAATGGCTCTAGAAGAATACCAGTATCCATCAATACTAATTCTTAGTGAAACAATATTAACATTCCAACAAACACCAACTGCACCAGTGGAGGAGTTTGGTTCAGCACCAATAATACCAGCTACATGTGTGCCATGATCGGATGAATCTATCGGAATATTTAATGGTTCAGGTGTATTACCTGAAAAATCCATATGTAGTCCATTATCCATATTTCCACTCAAATAACTATGTGTTCCATCAATACCGGTGTCTATAACACCAACATATATTTCATCACTTCCTGTAGTATAATCCCACGCTTTTGGTGTATTAATAGAATCATGTGCCCATTGATTATTATTTAATAATGTAGAATCAAAAGGATAGGTCGATGATTCAGCATAAATAAACTCAGGACCAACATATTGAAAATTAAAATTTTCTTTAATCTCTTCAATTATAGTTAAAATATTACTTTTTGTCGTTTCTTCTAAAGATAATTTAAGGATTCTTCTAAAAGAATTATAATCAATAATATTATCAGAATTATCGGAACACATTAATTGTTCCTTTAAAACTTCAAAAGAATATGCAGTTAATTCTTCTACTGAAATGCAATCATATTCATCAAAATCACTCTCCTCATATTCTTTAAATGAATATGTATCTTCCTCATTTAAAATAACAATTATCGAATTGTTAGAAATTGATTCATCATCAATAATTAAATTTTCTATTTGTTCTAATTCATTCGCATACACACTTACATAACCAAAATTAATATTTGTTAATAAAACTAAGCTTAATAATAAACTTAAAATAAAAATTTTTTTCTTCATACGTTATGTCCTTCCTATATTTAATGATTTCCCATTTTTTACAATATTTACTTCATTTATACACTTGATTTCATCTTTAGAAAGCTCCATAATGAAATAACCATAACTCATCATCCCATTATCACTTTCTATTATTGTTTTTACATTAATAGTTATTACATTGTTCTCAATAATGTATGATGAAATTATACTTTCATTTTCCGAACTTTCCTCAAAATTTGTGAAAATTATCAAAGATTTGCCCACAAAAAAAGCATCATCATATGTATTGAATGTATAATTTTTAATATCTTTAAATTGTAAATACTCTACTAATTGTTTCTGTGTATCCACAATAGTTAAATCTTCTTCAAATTTGTAATAATCCGACTTAACATAAAAACTATTGATTCTATTTCCATTATTTAACTTACTCATAATTTCTTCACCATTTTTTAATATTTTAACATTTTCAAAAGTTTTAACCTCTTTTTTATTTAATTCTAAAATGAACCACCAATATCCCATATCAGTAGTGTCTCCATATTGCTTAGTTTTAACATATACATTCAGTATTTGATCATTAATTATATAAGATTCAATTTCACTTTTATTACCACCACTTGATTCAACTATTTTAAAAACTAAAAGAGAGTTTGTTTCAAAAAAGTTATCATCATATTTTTCGGGAATATTATTTCCTAATAACATTATTAAATCAATATGATTGCTTATTATTTCAAATTGACCATCTATATCATCTTCTTCAAAATGTGTTCTAATATATGTAGCATTTATACTATTACTACCAGTTAGATTAGAACAGCCAACAACCCCAACGAGGCTAAATAGAATCACACCCAATATTAAAAATATTTTAATTGTTTTTATTTTAAACATATGTTCAATACCTCCTTATTACATTGTATGAAATATAAACAAAAAACTCCCTATAGATTTACCTAAAGAGAGTAGTATCATTATTTATATTAAATCCTTAGGTAATTTATAAAAACTATCAAGGTTGTTAATTTCACATATATTTTATCAAATATAAGCTATTATTTCAATAAAAATACAAAGTTTAATTCATATTCATCTGATTAACATATGAATTTTACAAAATAACTATGCTTATAATATAATAATACAAAAAGGTGGTATCGTATGAGAAAGGTTGAATTAACAATGAATGAACAAACAAAATATGAAATGGTAAAACAATTTGTCGACAATGGAGAACGTAATATTAAACGTTTGTCTATTAAATTAAATTGTAGTCTTAAAATAGCTTATAATTATGTTAAAAAATATAAACTTAATGGGAAAGAATCTTTTCCCATGGTAACCATAAAAATAAGCCACCTACTACTATTGATGAATCTATTAGTAAAAAAATTATTGAAGTATACACTAATATTTCAAATGACACTAACGTTAATTTTAGAAAGAGATTTTAATATTAAAGTATCTTATACTTTTCTACATAAACT
>CAZDPJ010000032.1:0-12935 GCA_964507405.1 uncultured Staphylococcaceae bacterium | reverse complement strand
AAGAAGTTATGTGAGGGCTTGAATGAATAAAGATATACAAGAATATCCGATATACTTCATAAGTAACGGCAAATTAGAGCCGTGTTTATGGATAAAGTCAACAAAAGATTATGACCATTACAGGTATAATTTACATCACTTTATACCAAAAGGGAAATATAAGGTATATAAAAAGTGGTATATAGACCACGGAATAGAACAAAAGCTTATATATATGCCTATATGGTTACACATAGAACTACATAATTTGAGTTATTCAGATGTAGAGTTTGAAAAGAAAAATCATATATCAAGGTGGGAATTGATTTTTAATAGGAAACACAGTAAATATTGAGGTAATAAAATGACAAAAGAAGAATTGATTACAGAGTATGCAACTAAGTTTAGAAGAGCATTAGTATTGTTTTTAGGAATAGAAAACTTCGTAAATAAAGAGAAAGAAATTGAGACGTTCGGTAACACTATAAAAGAATATTTAGGAAGTTTTTATAACAAAATAAAAAAGCCTGAACAGCAATACGGCAGGTGGAAACCGAAAATAGGGGACATTTGTTGGTTTATTTCTGACTCGTGTAAAATACTTTCCCTTTACTGGTACGATTGTCAACTAGACAAAATTAGATATTCTATTGGTAATATTTATCAAACAAAAGAACAAGCAGAACAAGCCCTTGAACGTATGAAAATCCGTACACAGTTAGAAGATATAGCGTTGAGGTTGAATAAAGGACAAAAGATTGATTGGAATGATGTCCGACAAGAAAAATATTACTTGCTATATGACATCGAAGAACATATTTTGGCGCAAGATTATAGAACGATAAGTCAAACAGACGATGTATATTGTTTAGAACCTTTTTTAAGAGTTGCAATTAAAGAAATCGGCGAAGAACGATTAGCAAAATATTTAAAGGGGGAATAGATGATTAAAACAATTTTAATAAGTTATTGTGTACTGGTTTATTTAGCTGCAATAGCAGAACGCACATCAGTATTTTTGAAAGAAAGAAAAGAATTTGGTACTAAACGGACAATAGAAGGAATTATTGTTTATACAGATTGGATAGGCTTTATATTATGCCCGATTTTAATGCCAGTATGGATATATAGAAGAATGAGGAGAAACAATGACAAATAACAAAGTAATAATTGACGGAGTAGATGTATCTAATTGTATTGCTTATGACGAAGAACAATGTTATGGCGGTTATAAATACAAATGGTGTAAAGATAATCCAAATTGTAGTTTTAAGCAGTTAGCACGCAAAACGCAGGAATGCGAAAAGCTGAAATCCGCACTTGAGGAAATTGAAAAACTTATTAAACAAATTGGCGGCGGAAGTGTTTATGCTAATGGGAGATACAAAGAAATTCAAGAGTTTATTAACAAAGCAAAGGAGCAGGAATGCAGGATAGATTAAAGTTTAGGGTTTGGCATAAGCCGTTAAAAATTATGCACTATGATGATTTTGTAATAACGGCAACAGGATATGTTGCACCTATACAAGAAGAAGTAAAAGGCATTGATTATATGATTCGGTTCAATCAGCAGGATTTGGAATTTGATAAACAATGCGTGGTTATGCAATGCACAGGGCTAAAAGACAAAAACGGCAAGCTGATTTATGAGGGCGATATTATCAGTATTAGGTGCAGAAATTTAACAAAACATCAAATAAGCGAAGTTTTTTATGATAAAGACCGAGCCGCCTTTTGCTACCGTTACTACACAGATTATGGGGCAACAGTTCCCTGTACAATGGAAAAAACAGAAATCGAAATAATCGGCAACAAGTACGAAAACCCCGAATTGTTGAAAGGCGGTGAAGAATGCCTATAAAACCTGAAAATAAAAAACTATATCCAAAAAACTGGAAAGAAATAAGGCAACAAATTTTAAAACGAGCAGATAATAAATGCGAATTTTGCGGAGTACCTAATCATATTAAAGGTATTAGGACTTTTGACGGCGGTTTCTTAAAGCAAGATGCAACAACCTATAATTTTATAAGGACATATTACCCGCAAGCTAAAATTATTCAGATTGTTCTAACTATTGCACACTTAGACCATAATCCGCAAAATAATAACCCTGATAATTTGCGTGCTTTATGCCAGAAATGTCATAACAATTATGATAAAGAGCACCGTAAGCAAACAAGAGTAAAATCACTTGCTCAAAAGAAAGGGTACAGAAATGAAAACTGAAAAAGCTAAAAGTTTGATAGTAAGAATAAAGTCAATAAATATAGTATGGAATGGCAAAACTACCGACCTAGCAATAGATAAACCAGTTTATGACATTGAATTTGAGGTAATTAAATGAAAGATAAGCGAGATATAGAAGAGAAATTAAAAGACTTAAATAAGATTATAGAAGCAATGCCTGTAAATGAATATATAGCAGGCTGGATATGTGCCCTTTTATGGGTGCTGGAGGATATATGCAAATAACAGTAAAACAATTATCGACCTTAACAGACTTAACCGAGCATACAGTACAGTTATATATGGCAAACTGGCAATTATCAAAGTATTTAAAAAGCTCATATGTAACTTATCCTAGTGGAAGGTACAGGGTTAAGACGGTAGATTTAAACAGTGATTTTATACAAGCCTTTAGTGATTTTATGAAGATAAAACATCAGGATAGTAAAGGCTTTAAGTGGAAGGCAAATCAGTTATTAAGGAAGGCAATAAATGGATAATGAAATAATATACTGGTTATTAAAAGAAAAAACAGACACCGAAATAGCAGAGATACTTCATTATTCTTTACCAACAGTTAAGAGAAAACTTAAAAAGCTATATAAAGAGTATGAAGTAAAAGGCAGGGTAGGTTTAGTCAGAGAAGTAGTAAAAGAGGAAATAATAAAGGAAGTGAACAGATGATTGATAGAGATAAGATAAGAAGTGAACGAGTTTATTTAATTAACGATTCGTTTCAAAACAGAAAACAATACAACATACCAAAAGCACAACTTGTAATTGCTGATATTCCCTATAATGTAGGAAATAATGCTTATGCAAGTAATCCGCAATGGTATAAAGACGGTGATTTAAACAACGGGGAATCCGAGCTAGCAAATGCTCAATTTTTCGATACAGATAAAAATTTTAATTTACACGAATTTTTTCACTTTTGCAGTAAGTTATTGAAACCTGAACCAAAAAAAGTAAATGAGGCAGGTTGTTTAATAATCTTTTGTAGTTTTGAACAGCAATTTGAGATGATAGAATTAGCAAAACAATATGGATTTAAAAGGTATATCCCCTTGACTTTTTATAAAAACTATTCTCCTCAAGTCTTAAAGGCTAATATGAGAATTTGCGGAAATACAGAATATGCAATTTTATTTTATAGAGATAAATTACCAAAATACAACAATCACGGGCAAATGTATTTCAATTCAATGCCAATGCCGAGAGATACATTAACTCCAAAGATACACCCTACACAGAAACCTATATCCGTCTTAAAAACTTTAATAAACTTATATACAGATAAAGACGATGTAGTAATTGACCCATGTGCAGGTTCAGGAAGTACATTATTGGCGGCGGCTCAATGTGGTAGAAGGGCATATGGTTTTGAAATTAAAAAAGAATTTGTAGAAGGATTTAATAAAAAGCTCATATCAAGAGTACAATTAGGATTATTCGACAGCTAAGTAATAAGGAATAAATTATGAAAGTAAGTAAAAGAACATTAAAAAAGCAGAGTGAAACAAGGACAATACAACAAATGGCGGATTTATACGAAGTCAGCTATGGTTGTATGTGGAAAATCCTGCATGAGATAGGATATACACCGAAAAGCAGGGCAAGAGAAAAAAGAATTGAGGTAGTAGAATGATTAGTTTTACAGTAGAGGGTAAAGTAAAGGCGAAACAATCCTTTAAGTTTACCAAAGACGGCAGGAAATACACACCTAGAGATGTAAAGGAATATGCAGAACATATAAGGGAGCGTTTCAGGGAAAAATACCCCGATTTTAAACCGTATGAAGGTGCTTTAAGGGTAAAAATAAGCGCTTATTATGGTATACCGAAATCGTTTAGTGATAAAAAAGCACATCTTGCAAGAATGGATAAGCTAAGACCTACGGTACGTCCAGATTGTGATAATATTTGCAAAAATTTATGTGATAGCTTAAACGGAATAGCTTTTAAAGATGATAAGCAAATAGTTACTTTAATCGTGCAAAAATTTTATGCAGATATAGAACTGGTAACAATACAGATTGAGGAGTTAGAATGACAAAATATCACTTACACGCTTATACAATGACACATGATATAAGAGAATTTGATTTTATAGAAGAAGGTTCAGAGGCATACGGTATACGCTATGTTTCACGAGGAGATTGGGATATAATCGAGATAGTATATGATACCGAAACGGAGTATCTAACTCAATATGGCATAGTATATCAAGATGTAATAAATTTCTTTAAGGGTAAAATTATTTACAGAATAGAAAATGATGAGGGGTATAGTACTTCATTTATAGAAGATTTAAAAAGATTATTAAAGGATATAGCATAAATGGAAATAGAAAAATTAATAGCTGAAGAATATAGGAAGTTTAAAAAGAAAACAGGGCTTTACCCACCACCAGAATTAACATATTTAATTTATAATGATATGAAGTATATAAATTCATTTCCTGATTATAAGTTAGAGCGGTTAAAACTCCCCCGAAAGTTAAAGAAAAAACGCAAAAAACAAGGTATAATTGATTATAAAATCACATATAAAGCAAAATTAGAAAAATTGGATTTCACGGTAGAATTATAAAAGGGTATAAAATGGATTTAGATAATTTAATAACAGTAAACTGTACTTTACATATATCAGACAAAGACCTGAAAAGACAAAAGAAAATCCACCGTAAAGAAAACAAGAAGTATATCAGAATGCTGGCAAATGAAATGCGTAAAAAGGGCATGAGTAATAAATTTGTAAAGGCGGTTGTAAAGGAGTTAAAGATAGAAAGTAAAATCATATTAAAGGAGTTATACAAATGAACCTAACATATAAAGAAAATGCGAATTGTTTAATAAAAAACATATACGGCAATCTTATAAATGTGAATTCAATAATAAATATTTCACATGCTGAAAGTGTAGATTTAATATCAACTGAAACAGGCGGAGTCCGTCAAATGGAAGTAATAACCATTTATTGCATAGGCGATAAAAGTTTTGGTATATACAATTACAAAAATTTACCGACAGAACAGTTTGAAAAAGATGTTATAAGTTTAATAAATAATGATACTAAAGATTGCTAGACAGAACAAAAAAAATAGTGTATTATGTAGAAGTTAAGAGCCTTTAAGAGATTAAAGACTACCTTAACCAAAAAGGGGGTAATATTGCCTGCGTTGTGTTGTGGAGTGTTATATAGCAAAAAAGATATCGACACATATTGGTGCATAAATACTGATATAATCAAATATCCAAAAAGCTATGTAAAGGACACAAAAGTAACAAAAGAAGTTGTAGAGACTTATTTGTGTAAGAAGTGCGGTTGTACAATCGTAAAGATATACAAGTATGGTAATAGCAAAAGAGGGCAAAGGCTATTACAGGCAAAACGGCTATCAGGCAACGAGGCAATACAATTCCTTGAGGATACTATCAAGATAAGACAAAGGCAGCCCCAAGTAATACCCTTGCAAAAAGTATCAGGAACAAAAAATATCCCTTTTATATACGGTGCTTCAATCAGTGCTGAAAAGCAACGTCCAAGATACTTGAATGGTGATTGGGCAGGAGATACTATAACCACGAAAGTAAACATCTTTTCACTTTCTGAACAATGCGGAGCGTAAAAACTCCGCTATTATATTGAGGGCAAATGATAAATTTTGATAAAAGGAATTATAGGAAACATAATCAAAAGAATAAAGAACTTATAAAGAAGTCCTTAAAAGAGTGCGGAGCAGGTCGTTCAATAGTCATAGATAGCGAAGATAACATCATAGCAGGAAATGGAATATATGAACAGGCACAAAGTTTAAAGATACCTACAAAAATAGTTGAAACAGATGGAAACGAGCTTGTAGTTGTTAAAAGAACAGATTTAAAGACAAATGACGACAAAAGAAAACAATTAGCTGTTATGGATAATTCAACAAGCGACAGCTCCGAGTTTGATTTTGAGTTATTAGCAGAGGATTTTGACGGCGAGCAATTAGGCGAATTTGGAATAAAAAAAATATTAAAAGATGATGAAGAAAACAGGCCCGAGGTAGAATTTACTGAAGAATTGCTAGAGGAGCATAATTATATAGTATTATATTTTGATAATTCGGTTGATTGGTTACAGGCACAGAGTGTATTTAATTTAAAATCGGTAAGAAGTTTAAATCCAAAATTAAAACAAGTAGGAGTAGGCAGAGTACTTAATGGAAGTGAAGTTTTAAATAGTCTATTAGGGGTACAGTAATGGAAATAAAAATTTGTTGCCCTTCTTATAAAAAAGACAAAGTAAAGAGTTTTAATTTTTTCGGGAAATTATTAACAGTATATGTAGCAGAAAATGAATATAGCAAATATATTGAGAACAATAAAGAATATAAAGAAAATGTAATAGGTATTCCGAATGAAGTACAAGGGAATGTAGCTAGAGTAAGAAATTATATTTTAAACAAAAACAAAGAATTTGATGTAGTTTGTATTGTAGATGATGATATAAACTATATCGGATATTTTGAGAAAAATATAAAAAAGAAATTGAAAAATGACGAAATAGTTCCTTTTATCGAAAAATATACAAATTTATGTAGTGAATTTGGATATAGAATGTGGGGAATAAATTTAAACCAAGACAAACAATGTTATCGAGAACAATCACCATTTAGCACAACGAGTGTTGTATTAGGTCCTTTTAGTTGTTTTTTAAAAGGTAACAAATGTAAGTATGATGAGAGGTTACCGTTAAAAGAGGATTATGATATTAGTTTACAAAACCTTAATCTATACAGAGGGATATTAAGAGTAAATAAATTCCATTATGTATGTGACCAAGCAACAAGCAAGGGTGGGTGTGCTTGTTATAGAAATCTCAAAAGAGAAAAGGAACAATTAGAGTTACTCCAAAAAAAATGGGGTAGTAAGATTGTTAAAATAGATAATTGCGATAGAAATCACAGAAGTGGAAAGACAAAAAGTTTTGATTTTAATCCAGTTATAAAAGTACCTATAAAAGGGGTATAACAAATGGCTAATGAAAAAAATTTAAGACCTTTCGACACCTTAACAGAGGCGGAGCAGAGAGAAATCCGAAGTAAAGGCGGTAAAGCAAGCGTAAAAGCAAAGAAAGAACGCAAGACAATGCGAGAAATGCTGAAATACTTGTTAGAACAGGATATACAGAACTCCAAAGGCGAGAAAAAATCAACACTTGAGGCTATTATGGTAGCACAGTTAAAACAAGCCTTGAAGGGTGATACAAAAGCTGTTAGTTTTATCAGAGATACAATCGGCGAGAAACCTATTGATAATGTAATCAATATGGTAAAAACGGAAGTTAAGTTAAACGAGAAAGATATAAAGAACGCTTTAAATGACATAAATAAAATGACAGATGATTAAATATGATGAATTTATAGACAGATTAAAAAATGATATAGTTTATCGTAATGCTATTGCAGAGTTATGCAAGGCAGATTTTTTATGTTATTTAAAGACAGTTTTCTATATAATCAATAGTTCATATTTTTTGTTGAAACCATTTCATAAGGTAATAGCAAGGAAGTTACAGAGTATCGTAGAGCAGAGAAACGAGAAACGAAACCTTGCTTTATGTTTACCTGTCGGAAGTGGTAAAAGTTTAATAGTTGAATATTTTATAACATGGTGCTTTGCAAGAAGTGTAAACAATGCTTTCATATATGTTTCACATGCTAGCTTGTTGATAACAAAATTATCTAAAGAGAGCAGGGACATAGTTTGTAATCCGATATGGCAGTTATTATTCAATCACTATCTTAAAGCAGATGACAGACAGAAAATAAATTATAGTTTTGATGGTGCAAAGAATAGAACAGGATTAACCGCAGGAACTATGGGCGGTGATATTACAGGGCTTGACGCAGGTAATCCGAATATAAAAGGGTTCAGTGGAGCTTTAATAATAGACGACCCAGTAGACGCAGGCGACATAAAACATGAGAATGCAAGAAATGAGGTTATTCAGTTTTATAACGGCAAGTTAAAGACAAGGCGCAGAACTCCGCAAACTCCGACAATCTTAATAATGCAGAGATTACATGTTGAGGACTTAGTCGGTTGGATAGAGAAGAACGAGCCTGAAATATGGGACATTGTAGTAGTCAAGGCATTAGAGAATGGGAAAAGTTTTTGGGCTGAAAGATACCCGATTGAAGAGCTTGAACATATTGAGAGGGTAGACAATTATAACTTCCAAGCCCAGTATCAACAAAATCCGATTATTGCAGGCGGTAGCGTAATCAAGCGTGAATGGTTTAAGTACTATGATATAAACCAAGAGTATAAATATAAACGCATAGTCATGGCAAGTGATACGGCTATGAGTACAAAAGAGAGCGCGGATAGGTCCGTGGTTATGGTTGGCGGAGTTACGCAGAATAACCAGTTGCACATAATAGATTATATTGCAGGACGTTGGGATTATCCTGAATTAAAAAAGCGTATTATTGCTTTATGGAATAAGTGGCAATTTGACAGATTTCACACATCGGCAAGTGCTTTATTTGTAGAAGAGAAGGCAAGCGGAATACAGGTATTACAAGAGCTAAGACAGCACGGAATACCAGTACGACCGTTAAAAGCTGATAAAGATAAAGTCACAAGAGTTGAGAGCGTACTCGATTATATAGCAAGCGGACAGGTATTCTTGCCGAGCAATGAGAATTACGGATATAATCCTGACATACTTAATGAATGTGAAAGTTTTACAAGAGATATGTCGCAAGCTCATGATGACGTAACAGACACCTTAGTATGGCTTTTAAAATCAAGTATAGCACATAAACAAGTTAGTATATTAGAAGTATTATGACAAAACAAAACATAGTAAATAACGGTTTAGAAACCGCATTAGGATTACAGGATAATCAATTAAACCTAGGGACATTGTATAACAATATTTCCCCTGTTTTGTTGTCTGTTCAGTACAGGTTATTGTCAGATACTTATAAATCTAATGGTTTTGCACAGTTAGCAGTTGACTTGCCTGTTTCAGACGCATTCAGGGACGGCGGTTTTGAATTAGAGAGTGCGACCGCTGACCCTGATGAACTTCAAGAAGTTTACGAGGCTATGGTTGAGAATGATGATATCAAACAAATAAAGGACTGTTTGCGTTGGGGCAGGTTATACGGGGGCGGTGCTTTATTATTGAACACCGAACAAAAGCCCGATACTCCAGTCGTTGGCGAAAGTTTAAAGGATAAAAATATTGAGTTTATAGCTTGTGACCGTTGGCAATGCGCACCGTTAGCAGGTAATGTGAAACTATCTGATAGCTTTTTAATATCTGATAGTGAAAACGAGAATAATCAGTTGATTTTTGATAAATCAAGATTGAGATTATTTACAGGTGAAACTCCGCCGTTCTTTATAAGAAATCAGTTGAACGGCTGGGGAACATCTATATTTGAACATGTTATACCGCAATTAACTCAATATGTGAAGGCTAACAGCGTTATTTTGGAGCTTTTAGATGAAGCGAAGATAGATATATTAAAAATATTCGGACTGGCTGATTTGCTTATGTCAGAGGGCGGTGAGAGAGCCGTAACTCAAAGGGTAAATATATTCGCAGCCGAGAAGAATTATAAGAACATGGGAGTAATGGACACGCAAGACGATTACGAACAAAAGACAATGACTTTTGCAAGCCTTGACAAAATCCTTGAAAAAATATTCCTGTTGATATGTTCTAGTTTAAGACTTCCTTATTCAAAGGTATTCGGTAAAGGGGCAAGCGGTTTTTCAAGTGGTGAAGATGATTTGGAAAACTACAATGCAAATGTAATGAGTGCTATCCGAGTACCTGCAACGCCTATTGTAAAATGGGTTGCACAAATGAGAGCTTGTCAGTTATTCGGTTCTGAAATTGATGATTTAAGGGTTAAATGGAAACCGTTAAGAGTATTAACCGATAAGGAACAAGAAGAAGTTAAGTCAATGAAAGTTAAGTCTGTAATTGATATGATAGGCAGCGGAATATTAACACCTAAGCAAGGTGCTGAAAAACTGGTAAAAGAAAACATCATACAATTAACAGATGAAGAGATAAATCAGATAGACGAAGATATAAATCCTGAAGATATACAGGAAGAGAAACAAGTAAAGAACGGTTTGTTTAAATGGTTGAAATAGCTCCGAATTATAGCGTAACAGATGAAAAAAAGTTGAGTAATGCAATAGCGGTATGGCTATGGGGCAATTTCTTTAATGAAACTCTGAACATATTAAATCCTGCAACAGTAGTAAACGATAACGACATATTATTGAATGCTATCCGTACAGGGGTTATATACTATCAGAACGGTGCTTTTTATTCAAGCAAAAAGACTTTCAGTTTACAGATAAGTAAAGAACTCCGTAAAATCGGTGCTAAATATTCAAAATTCAGACATGCTTATATATTATCAAAAGAGAAGTTGACTAACGAAGTATTATGGGCAATACAAACAAACAATGCCCGAACGGTAGCAAAGAGCTTAGCTATTAAAGAGTTTTTGACAAGTCAGTTAAATAATCTGAATGATTTAATTAAAAAACTTGATATTCCTTCATTAGTTGAAGGATTTATGAAAAATATACAGGCTAGAACATACGCATTAGCAAAAAAGCATAAAATAGAGCTTATAAGCCCTAGATTAGATGATTTCAGAGCCAACGCAGTATATAAGAATTATGTTGAAAGTTTAGACTACAATATAAAGAACTGGACACAGACAGAAATAACCAAAATGCGTGAAGTCGTTTCGCAAATGGCTTTAGAGGGCAAGGGTATAAAATCAATAGCAGATTATATACAAGCCCAGTATGGAGTATCACAACGCAAGGCTTTATTTTTGGCAAGGAATGAAAACGCTATTGCAACAAGTGAGTATTTGGCTGCGAAGTATCAACAGGAAGGCATAACAAGTTTTAAGTGGAAAACGAATATTGACGGGCGAGAACGTCCTTTACATCACGAACTGCATAATAAAGTATTCAGGTTTGATAATCCACCTATAATAGATGATAGAACAGGACAGAGAGGGCTGCCTGCAGAAACGTACAATTGTTACCATAAAGACACCGAAGTATTAACAGATAAAGGGTTCAAACTCTTAAAAGATGTTAAAATAGGTGATACAATTGCAACAGTAAATCCTGATACTAATGCATGGGAATGGGCAAAATGCACAAACACCATAAAACAATATGCTGATAATATCGTAAATATAAGCAGTAATATATTTAATTTATCTGTATCAGAAAATCACACATTCTTTTATTACAAATTAAAATATGACGGTAAAAGACAGATAATAGGTTCAGAATATCCTGTATTCACAACAGGTTATAAGACTTTATCTAAAAAGAATACGAAATTTTTGGCGACATCTTATAACTGGCAAGGTAATGATGTTAAAGAGATTTGCGGAATACCGACAGAGATATTTTGTAAATTTATGGGTTATTACCTATCGGACGGAAATGTTGATAAACGTACAAATAAATGTATTCATATAACACAACAGAATAACGACAGAATGTATAACGAGTTAAAGCCGTATATGCATATATGTCAGGGTAAGGAAAAATTATTTATTTACAACGAAGAATTATACAAAGTCGTAGCACCTTTAGGGCATGCTTATGACAAATATGTACCCGAAATAATTAAATCCTTGCCTAGTAAACAAATAAGAATATTCCTAAATGCTTTTGCTAGTTGTGATGGCACTCCCTCAAAAGAAAATGTAAAAGGGTTTGGCGGTAAACAGGGTTTCACAACATATAATCAATACTTTACGACTTCCCCGAGACTAATGGCGGATATAGTTGAATGTATATATAAGACATCAATGTCATGTAGCGTATATTTAAGTGCTAATAAAGGCAGAGAGGTTACATTCAGAAACGGTACTTATAAATTAAATTATGATTTATATACCATAAATGAAATGAAAACAACGGTAAGAAGGCTTGAACAGGCTGAAACTAAGGTAATACCGTATAAAGATTATGTTTATGACATTGAAGTTTCTAAAAATCATACATTATTGATTAAACAAGGGAAATCAATACATTGGAATAGCAATTGCAGATGTAGACTTGAACCAGTAGTAACAAAAGACTGGTTAGAAAACAGAAAGAGAATTTATAATGAAAGACATAAACTTAGCATTAAATAGTGAAATCGTAGTAAGTGAACTTGCACAAGATGACGGAATAAAAGGACATAAATTTTATTCAAGGTTTATCGAGGCAGGAATTGCACATTACGATGAATATGGTGATGTTTTAATCCGTAAAGAAACCTTAAACAAGTTTGTTGATACAATGATAGGCTGCCCAGTTATTATTAACCATAATAACATTACCCCTGAAAATGTAGAACAAGAGAGAGTAGGAGTTGTATCTAATGTTAGATATGATGATTATTCAGGTTGGTTCACATGTGAGGGTATTATATGGAACAAACAGGCTATCGGTTTAATAAAGAACGAGGGCTGGACTGTATCATGCGCTTATAAGTTTGTAACAAGCGAAGAGCCAGTAATGTATCACGGCAAAAAAGTTGATATGGAATTTATAGACGGCGATTTTCAACATTTGGCAATAGTGAAAAATCCACGCTATGAAAACGCTGAAATCGTAGTAAACAGTATGAAAGAGGACGATATGATAGAGAACGGCGGACCTGGCAGCGGTGATT
>CAZDPJ010000031.1:0-15021 GCA_964507405.1 uncultured Staphylococcaceae bacterium | reverse complement strand
GTGCTGAAGCTTATGTTATTGAAAATAGTTCCACTTATCGTTTAACCAGTAAAGGCGAATGGGTGCGGCAAGGCGCGGCTGCTAATGAGGCTGGTGCTGAAGTTGATTTAACTGGCTACGCCACTGAAGAGTATGTTGATGAGGCTTTGACCAATGGCAAAAAATATACTGACGAATAGGTCGGTAAAATTAAAGTGCCCTCTGTTGCTAATTTTGTAAAAAAGGAAGAACTGCAAAATTATGCTACGGATGTGGAACTAGAATTAGTTAAATCTAATCCTGTTTTCAAAATGTTTAATCCTAACCTCGGCGGAGGTGGTCAATACGCTCTATACTTGTCTGCCACTGGAAATAAAACTTTAGCTGATGCTATGAAAGAGCGACAATTGGGTATGTATACCTTCTGGATGCAGAAAGGTCATACTGATTTGCCCGCTTCTATGAATGCCGCTAATTTAAGCGGACGTGGCTTCTGCTGCGTTGATTTCTATGAGAATGATGAAAACTTTATTGGTTGGGCTATAATGTTTAATAAAAATAATGAAGTCTTTTATCGTTTTATTAACCACGCAGTTGCCGGGCCATGGATGAAAATAACTGCTATCGCAGAATAAAAATAAAATAAAGGGAACCTTAATTGGTTCCCTTTTTATTATTTTATAAATTAAGCAGTCCTTTTCCACATATATACAGCAAGATACGGAGGCATATTATTGTGGGCAGTGGAACCGCCAGCATTTGACGTTTCGCCAGTCCATGAGCGTGAAGCTTTAAAATCCATAAGATCGCTTTTGGACGAAGTGGAGGACTCAGCCACGCCGTTGTTAGAGGTGCTACTACCGCCAGTAGTTAAATGGAAAGCTCCTGTGATATCGTCCCCCTGAGCGATTAAGGCACCGCCATAAATTAAATTACCGGAAGTGTGGGGTCTACCGCCGAAGGTGCCGGTGATATCCATCGTGCCACGCTCATGCGTATGCTCAGGCATTTCATTAGTTGTTAATTTATGAGTAGCTTCACCCCCTGTACTGCCTGCAACATAGCTGCTGCCAGCCGCAAGTAAAAAAGTATTTTCTATTTGGGCCCAAGTTCCACCAAATAGCATAGCAGGTGATGTTGAATTAACGCTCATATAGATACTGCCTATTGGATATATCAAATTAAAAAGTTCTAAAGAATTATCAATGGCTTTTTGTATTTCAACACCGTTATTATCTAACTAAAAACTCAAGAGTATTCCTCCTTTTTAAAATTTGAATATTGTTTTTTTTTTTTTTTTGTATTTTGACCGTTTTGATTAAAAAAATACCTAGGCTCTTTTTAACTTAAATGACAATTTTTATGGCAGCTCACCGCAGGACAAAAAATTTTAGATTTTGTCAATGAAAAATGGTATAATATTAATGGACGATAATGCTTAAGGAATTATAATAATTTTTTAAATTATTATAGAAAATGAGAAAAAGGAGGTATAAAATATGACACCAAATTATGGTGAAATAATTTGTAATGCTGTAGATGAAATTGTAACCGCAAAGTTACAAGGTCTACAATATGATATTACTAAATTATGCACTATAGTTGATGATAGTGCAAGCTATTAGGGAAAATATGTTATATCTGATGGCACGGCTCGATATGAAGCATTTACAACTGATGTTAGCTTAAAAAGAGGCAATCAAGTTCAAGTCATGATACCCAACGGTGACTATAATATGTAGAAAACTATTATAGGTCGTATAGCGACGACTGATACAGTACCTTTTAATTATGTCTCTCCATTAGACACAATGATAAAAATTACGAACAATATTTTTGATGATGCTCAAACAGTCTATGGTGAAAATATGGGGTTATTGGCTAACGGACCAACTCAAATGATTGGACCTATTTATACATTAAATGGCAGAAATAGGTTGGCAGGGTATACTCGATTAGGTTTAAGTGCTGGTTTTCGTTCATGGCTAAATGGTTTAGATGTAGCTTCAGGGTCTTATGGATTAAAAGTGTTAATTTATACAGATATCATTACTGAAGCTAGTGGGACATCGGCTAATCAAGTTGTATATGAATTAACTTTTAGCTCTGTGGATATGATTGGTAATCCTTATTAGTTTGAAGATTATTTTACTCAAGAAAAAGTTTTTGATATTTCTAATATAAATAATATCAAATAGATTGAAGTTTATTTTTATCAAGATAGTAATTTTAAAGATAGTCTTGGTTCAAAAACACCTTATTAGGATACTGATGATATTTTAGGTAAAACTATTAAACCTAATAATCTTTTTACTAATGATGTAAAAATGTTTTTAGGATATGCGGCAGATGCTTTTACTGAAGAGACTTTAATGTTATATACGCCAAATACTTTAAGCTACTCTTATAAGCGAGAAGAACTTAAAGAAATTAATTTACGATGGATACATAAAGTTGATGAAAAAACATTTGAAGTTTTAAATACATAGAATTTTGATAATAATAAATATGAAATTCATTGGTTTAAATATAATCCTGGCTATGAAAAAATTAATTAGTATGCAGGTAAAGATTGGGAAGAAATTCAAATAGGTGATTTTACTTATTATTTAACACCAGAAGTTAAAAATCAAACAGAACGAATTAAAGTCATAGGAATAATAAAGGCAGACAATATACCTTATTATAGTAATTTATTAATTTTTGAAAATGAAGAATTAGTGCCAGACCAGACTACATTAAAAGCGTCTACTGCGTTATCTATTCGTTGTCTGGATAATAGCGAAGGTAATTATTTTTTATATAATCAAAATGGTAAATTAATTAATGAAGGATTGGGTAAGGGATATATCCGTTATTTTAAACCAATGTATCAAGGTGCTGAAATTACTGATAATATTGGCACTATTAATTGGATAAAGTGGTATTTTCCAAAAGTTTCTACTAGTCGTGCGGTTAATAAAGCGCAAACTACTATGCTGAATATTACCTAGAATATGTATACACCAGAAGAAATTAATGAAAATTATTATTCTTATCGTGGTGTAGAATATGTAGAAATTATTCGAGAAAATGATGGTGAAATGCCGGACCTCGAGCAGGCATATTAGATTGAAAATTATTGGACTGCACAAAAAAGTAATAATACTATTATTTGTCGTATCAGCATTAATGGTGTTGAATATGAAGCTATTGAAGAATTACATTTTGGTAAAGCTGGTAGTAATGGCACTAATATTACTTTTATGATTGAATTTGAGGATACTAATGCTTTAACCGTTGGTGATACAGCGGTTGTGCACGCTAGATTATACACAGAAGACGATGGACAAGTTGGTGGTATTCCTGCTGGTACTACAGTTGATTGGTCATGGCATAAAAAAAGTAATACAGATTATATAACTTATAAAGTTGATGATAGTGATAGCAGCTATGCTATATTAATGGCAAATACTAATACAGTTCCTAATGATAATTATTTTATTTTAAAAGCTTCCTATTCAATTGGTGATAATACTCTTGAAGCTTATTTGCCAATTCCTTTGAAAACTAAAGAATGTGCCTATATGGAAGGCACTAGAGAAGTTATTTATGACCATTTGGGTAATCCGTCTTATTATAATGATGCTTATGTTGCATATAAGTTGGAAGATAATAAATATATGGAATATAATAATCAAGATTGGCAATTAAACTATGATGAGCAATTGATTGTAGGACTGACCGCAGGTTATATCCCCACGCTTAAATAGCATCCTACGCGCAATAATTACAAGGCCTTATCAGCAGCGCCGTTCTATTCATCTGGTTACAATGATAAGATTTGCGTTTATTTAAGTGGAGTATGGTCTTAGCCTTTATTAATTATGCAAAGTAAATATGATTTTGCAATGCTTAATTAGTGGGATGGTACGCTAGATATTAATGAAGAAAATGGCACTATTTTATCTACAATGCTAGGTGCTGGCCGCAAGAATGATGACAATACTTTTTCAGGTGTATTAATTGGCGATGTATAGACCGGCACCGGTAAGAATGATACTGTTATTGCTACTGGCGTTTATGGAATACGGAATGGAAAATTTGCTTATTAGTTAAAAGATGATGGAACAGCGATTTTTGGTGAAAAGGGTCGAGGCTAGATTACTTTAGATGGTTCTTTTGGAACTATAAAAAGCGGTAACTATGATATATCAGGTGAAGGTACTCTTGTAGATGTAGATAGAGGTATAATTCATATTAAACATAACAATGAAACAAAAATCTATTTATCACCTAATAAAAATGATAATGAACAAGATGCTTATTTAAGTATTTATGGAAAAGCAAAAATTCCGTTAATTTAGATTAGTGAAGATAATTATTTATTATAGTCTCATTCATACGGGTTAAGTAAGGGATAGTATGGTACTTATTTAGATTTAAATGATGGTACTTTTTCTATTAAAGGAACAGCGGGTAGCATTGAATTTTCTGGTGATGATGATAAAAATTTATTTAAAGTAACTGACAAAGCCTTTCAAACTTTAATAGAAATGAATAATAATAATTATTATTTATAGTCTAGTCAATATAATGGAGTTAGAATTAAAACTATTGATGGTTATGAAATGTATGATAATCCTAATACTAGTATTCAAAATGGTAGTATTGAAAATTATATATTTACATCAGTAGTTGGTATTAAAAACGGTGATGTATATAATTATGATGGTAATGAATTCATTAAAAGAGATTTTTTTGAAACAATAATTAATTTACTTTCTACAAATTCTGAAACAGGACAATAGGAAACTATTCCTTATCTATTTTCTAAAAATGATTATAAAAAAAGATTTATTAGTTATTTAACACCTCAATATGAAGAAGATGCTAATCCTAACGGTCTATATATAGATTTAAATTCTGGTCTTATTCAAGGATATAATCTTTATTTAAGAGGAATAAATGGAGATGGAAAAGATTTTGTTTTAGATAGTACTGCAAGTGAATTTCCATTTAGAATTAAAAATAACTTTAAAGTTAGTTGGGATGGCGATTTATATTGTAATACCTTAAAAAAATTATCAACTGAAGATGATAACCGTGATTATGTTATAAATATTGGTAATAATTTTTATGTTGATCAAAATGGCAACGCTGGTGGAGGAACATGGGGGGGTGGATGCTCAGGACTCTCTGGAGGAGTATATGGTTATAGCCCAAAAACAATCACTTCAGCTAATGGAACGTATACAATTTTAGGTAGATAAAACATTGGAGTGCGTAATTAGTAATAATTATGAAAAAATAATAATTTAATTGCTGGGAAGTTTTAATGATAAATAGGCTACAGCATAAGGATGAAATAAGCCTAAGTGCGATATGCGACGAAAGTAGAAAAAACTATTTATATGGCATATGGTTAAATCCTAAGTGCTGTAATAATAAACAATCAGCAGCAAAGTCTTAAATAGAGAAATGTTCAACGACTATCCTGAAAAGGAGTAAATAATTCAATTGAAAAAATAATACCTTATTTTAAGATAAAGATATAGTCTATTTTTATAATAAATATAAAAGCAGTAATAACTAATACCTTTACAGGGCATTCATTGTCTAATGGATAGTATATACATTTAGTATATACCCCTGCACGTGCTATAACTTCAAGGAGACAAGTTTGGTTGCGAGAAGTAGAGCCGAATGGAAAAGAAAATTTCTCGCCTTCTTATGTTACAGTATTTAGAAGTCTTAACCATGCTAGAGTTACAATTACTCATTATGATTCTAGCGGAGATTATACAGCAATGGGTTCTAAAAGTTTTTCTGATAGTATTGGAAGTATAACAGTGTGTAAAGCAACTAGCGGCGGCTCTATAACTGCATTAGGACGTTAAAAAAAATGAGAGTAAAAGGAGAATAAAATATGTTAAATTATAATAATATACAATAGTTAGGTCAAACATATAATACTTTAACTTTAATCACAACTAAAGGCGAAGATACTATATATATGGCTGAATGTTTAAAATCTTTAAAAAATTTATATTCTATTTTTAAAAGTGAATATAATTTTTAGCAAAAAGCTAATGAAAATGGAAGCACTGAAGAAGAAATTACATTAGAGTAAAAGGAGTGAAAGATAATGGCTAAATTGTTTCCACCTTTCATAGAGGGAACAGTTCCTGCGTTTTACTCAGAGGGTGATGGGACAGTTAAAATTACTGTCCCATTCTCTTTAAATCGTTCTGTAAGTTAGATCCAAATTAAAGGCTTATCTTTAAAAATAAAAACTGTGCAAAGTAGTTCTTATTTATATACTCAAACGCAAACTAATAAAAATTATTTTGAGTTAGAGGATAGTCCTTGGGTTGAATTTACAATTAAAGATGTTGATAAGAAAATGAAAATTGGTCAATTTTATAAGTTATAGATAGCTTTTATTGATGCTAATGATGAAATTGGCTATTATTCATCTGTTGGTGTTGCAAAATATACTACTAAACCTAAAGTTTATATTAATGATTTTGATTCTAAATTAATTAATATGAATACAAAAAGATTTATTGGCATATATAACCAAAGTAGTGGAGATACAACAGAACGTGTATATAGTTATCGTTTTGATGTATATAACAATTTAAATGAAAAAATTTACTCATCAGGTGATTTATTACATAATAGTGCTGATGATGTTGAAATAGACGAGAGTTATGATATTTATGAATTAGAAAATGATTTACCAATTGATATTAGTTATCGAATTGTTTATACTGTAACTACTGCGAATGGTTTAATGATTTCATCACCTAAATATAAAATTATGCAAAAAGTTTCTATTCCGCCTGAAATGGAAGCAACTTTAACCGCTGATTTAAATTATGATAATGGTTATATTGTGGTTAATTTGATTGGCAGTAGAGATAATTATAATATAGAGGTACCTGTAACAGGTTCTTTCTTATTATGTCGTTCATCTGAAGATAGTAATTTTACTAAATGGGATGAAATTTCTCGTTTTAAGTTAATTGCTCAATTTCCAACTAGAGAGTTATGGAAAGACTTTACTGTAGAGCAAGGAAAACAATATCAATATGCTATTTAGCAATATAATGATAGTGGATTATATTCAGAGAAAATTTTATCCAATATGGTATATTGCGATTTTGAAGATGCATTTCTTTATGACGGCGAGCGCCAATTAAGAATTAGATATAATCCAAAAGTTACAAGTTTTAAAGTTAATGTTCTAGAAAGTAAAACAGATACCATTGGTGGTTCTCATCCAATCATTACTAGAAATAGTAAGGCATATTATAAAGAATTTCCAATTTCAGGATTAATTTCATATAAAACAGATAATGATGAATTGTTTTTACTTAAAGACGAGTATGGCTTTAAAGAAGATACTACTAATTTAACTAGTAAAAATATAGCGCAAGAGCGTGAGTTTAAAATGGCCGTATATTAGTGGTTAACTAATGGAAAAATAAAATTGTTTAGGTCACCAAGCGAAGGTAATTTTATTGTTAGATTGATGAATGTTTCTTTATCACCTAATGATACATTAGGTAGAATGTTACATACGTTTACAGGCACTGCTTATGAAATGGCCAATTTTACTTATAATAATTTAAATACTTATGGTTTTATCTATTTGGATAATCCGGAAGTAACTCGTATGTGTTGGGAAACAGTTTTATTTACGAAAAAGGATGAAGATGGTAAACTAATATATAGAACGGGTGAGTAGATTAATAAACATCCAGTTTATATGGTGCGGTTCGAAGATATGATGCCAGGTGATAAAATAGAATTATATTTGGAAGACAGCACAATGCCAGAAATTATTTAGATAGGTGTAACTGGAAGTTATTACATAGATTTGGGAGTGCCAATTCGTATGATAATTTTACCAGAAAATACTACTTTAACAGGTTCAATGACTTATGCTTATTAGTCAATACAGTCTAATACTTTTGATAAAATTGAAGATGTCCACGTTACTGAAACTCCTATGTAGTAGTTTATTGGAGAACATGATGTTATTAAAGAAATATCATATGTTCAAGACGATAGCGGTAATTGGATTAAAAATCCTAAAGTGGAAATTGTTTCTTTTTTGTATTTATCTGCACAACGGAGAACTCAAGAGCAATTAATTGAAGGAAAAAATAATATATATTATCAAGACAGGGAATAGAAGATTATTTTTGATAAAGATAAAGCTGATGTATTTACGTTATTCCAGGTGGGTTCATGGTAGAAAACATAGTATTCACCAAATCGTTTTGAATATACTTTTAAACCGAAAGATGGCCAAAGTTATATTGATTTTTTAAATGATAAAACTTACAATAAATTTGAACCATATCTTATTATTGATGGTTCAGAAGTGAGCGTTGAAGAAACACGAGATTTTGATTTAGTTAAGCCCGGACTTTATAATGAGTTACGCAGTGGTAATGGTATTACTTTAAATGTTGCTTATCAATTGCGGACAGTTGATTATAAAATAGAAAAGACAACAACTTTTAAAGATTTGCCTACGGCGTGGAATAGATATCAACGTAAAATAAATGAATATCAAAGTTTATTGGATTAGTTTGAAACTATGACGGATGATGAATGTATTAATTTTAGTATTGATTTAAATGAATATCTAAAAGAAATAAAAGAATTATATAGAAAATATATTTTATTACTAGTTGAGGCTTAGGCTTTATAGAAGGAGGCGGAGGGCGTTGAAGAATAATCCATTATTTGATTTAGATTTTTTGGTTAAATTATTTGAAACTAAACAAAGAATTCTTTATGCTCGTATTACAGCTTTAACCTGGGATGAAAGACCAATAGAATATATAGAAGGAAAAATAACAGGCGGTAATATTAATATTGATGGCAATTCAGCAGTTCGCCGCACTTGCTCTTTAACACTTACGGCCGCAGAGATCAATATTAATGATGCTTATTGGGGATTGAAAACTAAATTTAAATTAGAAATTGGTTTAAAAAATGAAATAAATGATAAGTATGATGATATTATTTGGTTTAAATATGGAATATTAGTAAATACATCTTTTAATACTTCCAAAGGTACGAATAATTATTCTATTAGTATTAATGGTAAAGATAAAATGTGTTTATTGAATGGTGACTTGGGAGGGTCTTTGCCTCATACGACAGATTTTGGGATTGAAGAATATTATGATACCACTACTGGCATAACTACTTACACTAGCATTCCAATTAAACAGATTATTCGTGAAAGTATTCAAAATTTTGGGAATGAATTACCACAAAATATTATTATTAATGATATCGAAGATGCAGGTTTAGACTTGCTGGAATACAGAGGAGATATTCCTTTGTATTTGTTTAAAGAAGAAACTTCTGATACATTTTCAAATATGACAATTAATGAAAATTAGAAATGTTATTATTATGTTGATGGGTAGTGGAGCGATGATACTATTTCAATTAGTGATAATATTATTGTGTACGATAATTTGGTTTAGTTAGCAGAAAATATTGGTTAGCCTACTCGTATCAAATTTGCTAAAAATAGCACGTTAGTTTACACTGTTGCTAAAATGGAATATGGTTCTATTCCTGGATATCGATTAACTGATTTAGTTTATGCAGGCGACCTTATTTTAAATGTTGGTGAAAATTTAACTGCATTATATGATAAAATAGTTAGTATGCTAGGTAGCTATGAATATTTTTATAATCTTGATGGTAAATTTGTCTTTTAGAAAAAACCTATTTATACTTCGATTCCTTGGTTGAATAATGAAAAAGGTGAATAGTTGCCCATAGATAATTCTGCACCAATGTGGAGTTTTATGAATAATCAATTAGTTACAGCTCTTTAGAATACACCTAATTTATCTAATATTAGAAATGACTTTGCGGTTTGGGGTACAAAAAAGACAACGAATGGTTCAGAGTTAGATATTCATATGCGATATGCTATAGATAAAAAACCTGAATAGTATACAACTTTAAATTGGTATGATAATGAAGGGAAATTAACAAAAGAAAGTAAAACTTATTCAATTGAAGATGGTTGGGATTGGCGAGAATTAATATATTAGATGGCATTAGACTATAGGTAGAATTATCATAATGATGATTTTTTATATAAAGTAGCATAGGCAAATCCGCAATTTCCCACAGGTCAAACGGGTTATGAATAGTATTATGTTGATTTAGAAGGCTTTTGGCGATTATTATATAATCCAACGCCAGAGGCGAAATATAAAGAAATAGAAGATGAATATCCTGATGATGTATATATTTAGCAGCCGTATAGACTTGCTACATTGGATGAATTAAAATCTTTAACTTATAAAGATGCTTATTGTTTTGAAAATAACGAAATGCGCCCTTTTGCTAAAAGTTCATATTGTCATTTACAAAAAGGCATTACATATTCTTATTTAACTACATCTGGTATATTTGTTAATATTACATACACTGATGATAGGCCTGATAATTAGCGTTTGATGAATAATATTGATATTAGTTCTTTTTATTTAACTAATGTCCAAGATTTTTATGTAATTGAATAGAAACCATTCTATACTGCTGATGATGAATAGTTTTTAGTATTAAGATATGATGTTGCGTCTAATACTACAAGCAATATGGCTAAAATGATTGAATAGAAATATGCGGAGGCAATTGCATCTAATATACCTTTATATATAAGAGATAAAAATAAAGAAATTTATATTTCTTATAAAGATTTATCTAAAGATATGAGCTTAAAGAATTTATATAAAGAATATCCTAACAAAATTAGTTATACTGATAAAGATAATTTTGGTAATATTAAAGTAGGTTAGCCTAAAATTGAAGAAAATGCTTATTATTATCAATAGTATTTTGATTATGATAAAGAAACTTATTGGAACAAAATGGTAATAGAAAATCCAGAAAGTTTATTATTTTGGTTTGATTTTTTAGATGCTGAAGGTAGTGACATGGGAAAATATAGCACTAAAGCTATAGGCGTAAGGACTAAAGCTATTAATGATAAAGATGTAAAATCTATTTATTATAGAGAAATTCCTAAAGTAATTTTTTAGAATGGTCAAGAAACTTTTGAGCATTAGACAGGTTATACTTATATTTAGTTATAGAATACTATGGAAAATTTATTTACTATTAGCTCGAAAGGAAAATCGGTAAAAGAGCGAATAGAAGAGTTACTGCAAGATTTGGCGTGCTGCAATGAAAATATTAGTCTTACTACTGTTCCTATTTATCATTTATAGCCAAATAGCCGTATTTTAGTTCGGGATGAAAATAGTAATATAGATGGAGAATATTATGTGACTAAAATTACAATTCCATTAACTTATAGTGGGACTATGAATATAACTGCTACAAAAGTTATTACTGATTTAATATAAGGAGGAAAAGGTGAAATGGCGAAAAAAGTAAAACAATTTCGTTTTTATTCAACAAAAAATTCAAAAAATTATCCTTCTGATTTATAGTTTGGTGGCTTAACATCAGGGTCAGCATTTGGTGATTATATGCCTGTTACTCAATTGGGCATATAGGCTTTACCAGGTACGAAATTTATTTTAAATAAAAGTAATGAACCAATTATTATTGGTTATACTGGTATTTATGAATTAAATTTAGAAGGTATTAGCGAAATTACATCGTTGCAATTTGAGCAAAAATCATTAAATGTAATTAATAATACACCTAATGCCTGTTTGATTGTTGATATAATTTATGAGAAGGATGGTGATTAAAACATATGGGATTCTATGGTAATATAACGAATACTGCTCGTACTCAATTCCAATTTGATAAAGTTTATCCAAATCGCTATTCTTTAGAAAAGCATACTATTGAAGATGGTATTTATACTGGTAGATATGTTTTAGTTGAATATGATACTGAACTTGAATTAAATGATGCTTCAAATCTATTTGATTCTAATACATATATAAGAGTCTCAGTAAAACCAATTTCTGGAACTGATAAATATTATATTTATTTATCTACTACTGGAACAGATGGTGCTATATAGGCAAAAGCTTCTGATTTTGATTATGGACAGATTGTTTATACTGCTCAAAGTACAGAGTCAAATACGGGGATTACAATTAAAGATTGCTCTTTTTATATTATTACCACTTCTCCAAATGAAGGAACTGTCCCTGCAATGTGTACTTTAGTAAGCGATAGTCATAAGATAAATTACACTATTAATTATAATATTGATTTAGCTTATTTTTCTGAACAAGGTCGGGGCTATGACTCAACAGTTTGGTAGAAAACCTATATAGATGGTAAAGAAAAATATGTAATGATTGCTGAACTTAACACTGTTGTTCCCACATTTGATGTAGTTCCAGATGCACCCGAGATGGGTCCTATAGTTCCTCATTTTGATACACAAAGCACTGACGTATATTATAAATTGCATTGGTAGGCGCCATGGGGCTTTAGAATTGCAGAGGCTAATGGTGAAGAGCAAAAGTTGAATACTGTTTCAACAAAAAAGTATCCAACTGATTAGTAGGCTACTTATATAAAAACTATTTATAATCCTATAACAGGCGTTGAAAAAGAAGAACTCGTAAATTACCAAGGAGCTATTTATTTTAATAAAGATGGCTTTAATTCTCAATAGCGTAGTAAAGTAGAAGGCCTTACAGACGCTATTGATATTATTCCTACTGGTTAGAGTGGTAATAAATATAATGCTCATGATGGCACTGGCATTTTAAAAGAAATGCCTGACATTTTAGAGTTATCTATTATATTACCTTCTCTTGGCAATACCATTTCTGACATTTGGGATATTATTTATACTATAGACCGAAAACAGGATATTGGATGGAAGTTAATAGAAAATGAACAACGTAGCAATATGACAGATGATGTTACTAGTTTAGCTGGATGTATTAATAGTATTCATAAGTTAATGGGAATGATAATTACTGCAAATAAACCAGTAATTGAAAATTTAGAAACAGAATAGGTTGAAGCGGAATATAATAAACATTATATTTATAAAGAAAATGAGCACTATTATCGATTAGCTAAAATAAATATTGCTGTTAAAGAAGAAAATGCGCCTGCGCATTATAATTCTGGAACATATAATTATGAATATATTGAGCTAGAAAGTTTAGGTAATAATTTAAGCACTATTTTTGGTTGTATTCTCGAAATTAAAGAATTATTAGGCGCCGATTTAGAAAAAAATGTTGGTGAAAAAATTTATGATAGAAGCACTCTTATTGGCGTTTTAAATTCTTTAAATGAAATTATTGATTTATTTGCGCCATTAAGTCCAAGCTAGTTTCTAATTTATAATAATAGTAAAAAGATAAAAACAGCACAATGCACAACCAAATAGGGTATGGGCTGGACTAATTGGGGTAATAATACAAAATAGTCAATTAGTGAACCTGATGAAAATAAATTTATTAAAGTAGAAGTTGATGGTACAGATAATACTATTACTATTGAACATTAGTTTAATAAAATAACAGATACAACAACAACTAGTGATAAAAATATTGACGATGATATTGATGATACCTTATAGTTATACTCACCAATAGTAGATAATATAGGTCATGTTGTAGGAAAAAATGTCGAAACTGTAACTTTACCATATGGATATAAAAATATTACAGTTGGTAATAGTTCTGCTGTTATTAATGATATAGCGCATTTAGAAAATACCCAAATTGCTACGAACACACAAGATACTATTACTTTTAAGCCATCTAATAAATGGATTAAAATGTAGGGCGATAGTAATAAAACTATTAGTGTTAGTCACGAGGTTCATGAATTTATTGATGGTGAGGCTAATACTGAATATGGCTTAACTTCAGATAAAACAATTAGTGAATTAGATAAAAACAATACTTTTGAAGTTCCTACTTTTAAATTTGATGAGGCTGGTCACATTACTGGAGCTAGAACTCATACTATTACTATTCCTGAAAATTTTTCTACTGTAGCAATTACTAATAGTGGTAAGGACAGCATTGCTACTGTTGCTACCGCTTCAGATGCTGATTTAGTAGCAGATACATTGATTGATACAGTTATTTTCGATGCTGGCAATAGATGGATTACTTTAGTAGGCAATGAAGGTTCTGATAAAGTTAGTATTTATCATGCGGCTGCAGGCAATCAAACTAATACCACACAAATTGGCAATGAGGAGCCTAATTTTGGTACTACTTTTAAAATTCCAGAAGTAAAATATGATGAAGCAGGTCATGTCTCCGGCATTGCTACTCACACAGTAAAAATGCCTTTGCCTACATTAAATGATTTTGAAGCTACTAATGCGAGTGTAATTACTGGCATGACAATGGATGATAGCACAGGAGCTATAACCATTACGCACGATAATATAGGTAATAGAATATTAACTGATTATGAGATAGGAACTTAGAATATATCATTGACAAATACGGATAGTATTAATTCTGCTTTTGGTAAATTGTAGTATTAGTTAAATACAGAAGTTGAAGATAGACAAAAAGCGATTAATGATGAGAAAGAACGTGCGATTGCCGAAGAATAGAAATTAAATAAAACCATTGAAGATGAATCTACAAGAGCGACAGAAGCTGAAGCTGAATTAATTCAAAGTATTACAACAGAAAAAGAGCGTGCTGAAGGAATTGAAGCAACATTACAAACAAATATTGATAATGAAATAATAGCTCGGAAAGAAGCTATTACGAAAGAAATTTCTGATAGAGAAAAAGCTATTACTGATGCAATTAATTTATTAGATGTAGAAGAAATCGTAGAAAATGGAAAATATATTTCTGCAATTTCACAAACAGATGGTAAAATAAATGGTACATTAAAATCCCTACCTGATTATACGGAATATTGGAATAAAATTACTTTACTTGAAAATACAATTGCGCAAATGCAAAATACTATTACTGATTTAACAAGTCGTATTGAATAGTTAGAAAATTCAACTGAATCAACTGAATAAATTATTTAAAAACCAGTCTTGCTAGTTTGGACAAGACTGGTTTT
>CAZDPJ010000030.1:0-15946 GCA_964507405.1 uncultured Staphylococcaceae bacterium | reverse complement strand
CTTGGAAAAAGAAATTCTTTGACCAATATATTAAAAATTACCGTAAAGAATTACAGACTCTATAGAAAATTCTAGGGTTTTAAAAAAACTTATAGAAAATTCTAGGGTGTAAGATATTAACTCTTACACCCTAGAATTTTCCATATATTCATTTCATATTTATGATAATCTTGTTATTAATTCCTCATAACCTTCATACATTTTCTTTTTCATTTTAAATGCCTCTTCAATTGGGGTTGCGACAATCTTATTATTAAAGATTCCCATACATTTACCGCCTTCACCTTGCATTAATTGTTCTACAGCAGCTGCTCCTAAACGACTTGCAAGATTACGATCAAATGAAGTTGGTGTTCCACCTCTTTGGATATGTCCTAAAACAGTAGCTCTTGTATCATATCCAGAATGTTCTTCTATCTTTTTTGCAAGATCATGAACATCAGTAATGTGTTCTGTTATGATAATAATAATATGACGACGATTTTCTTCTTTATACTTTTTACACATTTCAATTACTTTAGGTAAATCAAGCCCTGTTTCTGAAGTAATTACCATGTCTGCTCCACCTGCTAAGGCTGCAGCAAATGCAATATCTCCACAATAACGTCCCATAACTTCAACAATTGAACAACGTTGATGTGAGTTACAAGTATCACGTAGTTTATCAATTGCATCAAGCGCCGTATTAACCGCCGTATTAAAACCTATTGTATATTCAGTTGAGGCAATATCATTATCAATTGTTCCAGGAATTCCTATACAGTTAAGTCCCATTCTGCTCATTCTAAGAGCACCATGGTAAGTACCATCACCACCAATTGTAACTAATGCATCTATACCTAATTTACGTAATTGATCAATACCAATTTGAGTAACATCGGGAGAAGAAAATTCTTTAAGTCTTGCTGAACCTAAAATGGTGCCTCCACGATTAATAATATCAGTTACTGAAGAACGATCCATTTTAACGATATTTCCTTCTACTAAACCACGATAGCCATCATATACACCATATACTTCAATACCAAAGTTAAGTGCAGTTCTAACAACAGCACGAATTGCGGCATTCATACCAGGAGCGTCACCACCAGAAGTTAATACTCCAATTGATTTTATTGGTTTTTTAGATTGATTTGTCTCCATATTCATTCCTCCTAAACCCTACTTTATTTTTTCCTTAACTATTATACTAAATTTGTGCCAAAAAATAAACTTATTCGCTTTTATTTGACAGATTTTAGGCTCCAAATTCGGTCTGCATATTCTTTTATACTACGGTCTGCAGCGAATTTACCAGCTTCACTGATATTAATAAGTGACATTTTATTAAATTTTCTTGTGTCCTTATATGTGGTATCCATCAATTCATATGTGTTAATATAACTATCAAAATCTGCTAAACACATATATTCATCAGCGACACCACTACTTGTTAATAAATAGTTGGCTATATTTTCAAAACTCTTTCCAGCAAATCCTTTTTTAAGACTTGCAATTATTTTTCTTATTTCACTATTATTATTATAATAGTATGTTGAATTATATCCTTTTTTCCATAGCTCATCAACTTCTTTTGAAGTCATGCCGAAAATGAAGATATTGTCATCACCCACCGCATCACAAATTTCAACATTCGCACCATCCATTGTTCCAAATGTAATAGCACCATTTATCATAAATTTCATATTACCAGTTCCACTGGCTTCTTTTCCAGCTAAAGAAATTTGTTCACTTATTTCGCTTGCGGGCATCAATCTTTCAGCAAGTGTTACACAATAATCTTCAATGAAAACAACATTTAATTTCTTTTTAATTTCGGGATGCATTTCGATATCTAAAGATATATAATTTATTAATTCAATGATTTCTTTTGCTCGATAATATCCAGGAGCAGCTTTCGCACCAAATATAAAAGTTTGTGGAGTAACATTTAAATTTGGATTTTCTTTTAATTTATTATACAAACTAATTATTTTAAGTACATTTAGAAGTTGACGTTTATATTCATGAAGTCTCTTTACTTGAACATCAAATCTTGTTGAAGGATCAATTACAATTCCTTGTTTGCGATAAATAGAATTAACAAAATCACATTTGTTTAAGTACTTGATTTTTGCAAGTTCATCTAATACTTTTACATCATCTTCATACTTTCTAAAGTTTTTTAATTGACTAGCATCTTTATACCAACCAGTACCAATTGATTCATTTAATAAATTAGCAAGACGAGGATTAGATTGATGTAACCATCTACGATGAGCAATACCATTAGTTACATTTGTAAATTTATTTGGTGTCATCTCATAAAAATCTTTAAAGATACTATTTTTAATAATATCACTATGAAGAGCAGATACCCCATTAACTGTATGGCTTGAAGCAACACTTAAATTTGCCATTCTAACCCTGCCATTATAAACAATTGCCATTCTACTAATTTTATTCCAATCATTCGGACTAAAGTTTTGAATTTCAATCATATATCGACGATTAATTTCATAAATAATACCAATAATACGAGGAAGCGTTCTTGCCATTAATGCTTCATCCCAAGTTTCTAATGCTTCAGCAAGTACTGTATGATTAGTATAAGCTAAGCATTTAGTTACAACTTCCCATGCTTCATCCCAACCAAAATTATGTTCATCCATTAATATTCTCATAAGTTCAGGAACACATAATGCGGGGTGTGTATCATTAATATGAATTGCGGCGTAATCTGGTAAAGTATGTAAATCACCATAATATTTAAGATGGTCATTAACAATATTTTGCATAGAAGCACTAACTAAAAAGTATTGTTGCTTTAATCTTAAGGTTTTGCCTTCAGAATGGTCATCAGATGGATAAAGAACTTTGGAAATTAGTTCTGCTTTCGCATTTTCTTCCATTGCGCTAAAGTAATCACCTTGAGAAAAAGACTTCATATCAAATTCAGTCGCATTACGAGCACGCCATAAACGAAGAGTAGAAACTGCTTGACTATCACCACCAGAAATAAGTAAATCATAAGGCATTGCTTCAACTACTTTATCATCATGATATTCAGGTTTCATATGGCCGTCTACGTATTTTTCGCTAATCCAACCACCAAAATGAACCTTTAATGTTCTATCACTCCTTGGCACAAGCCAAACTTCCCCACCAGGTAGCCAAACATCAGGCATTTCAGTTTGCCAACCATTAACTATTTTTTGTTTAAATAATCCATATTCATATCTAATGGAAAAACCAGTCGCAGGATAATCAAGAGATGCTAATGAATCCATATAACAAGCAGCAAGTCTTCCTAATCCACCATTACCAAGACCAGCATCATTTTCTTGTTCATAAACTTCATCTAAATCAATTCCATATTCTTTTAATACTTCTTGATACTTATCAACAACTCCTAAATTATAAAGATTAGTCTTTAAACTACGTCCTACTAAAAATTCCATACATAAATAGTATACACGTTTTGCTTTTTGAGCTTTTATTTTTTGTTTATGTTGTTTCTTTTTTTCTAATAAAATATCTAAAACAGTCATACTAACTGCTTTATATATTTGGTCAATACTTGCATCTTGAGGAGAAACACCAAAATAACTTGATAATTTTTCTTCAAGATGTTGTTTGACATCTTTTGTTTCTATTACATTTGTTGTCATTTTATTACCTTTCTATCTAAATACTATTTATTTAGAATTTTGTCATACATAGAAACGTATTTTTTTGCACTACTACTCCATCCAAAATCAACATTCATTGCTTTTTCTACTTGTTCATGCCATACAGGGGAATGATAATCATTAAATGCTCTTTTTATCATTTCAAGCATATCTTTAAAATCTGTTCCTTCAAAAGTATAACCATTTCCATTAGGTTTGTTAAAATCTATTATACTATCTTTTAATCCACCAGTTTCTCTAACCATTGGAATTGAACCATATCTTGAAGCAATCATTTGTGATAATCCACATGGTTCTGAACTAGATGGCATTAAGAACATATCAGAAGCTCCATATATCTTTCTTGATAAGTCTTGATTAAATGCAATTATTGTGCGTACTTTATTATGATATTTAATTTCCATATCTTTTAAATACCATTCATAATAAGGATCACCAGTACCAAGTATGACAAGTTGAACATTCATTTCCATAATACCTTCAAATGCATTTTTAATAAATTCAAGGCCTTTATGATGAACAAGTCTTGTGACCATTCCAATCATAGGAATAGTCTCATCAACTGGTAAATTCAACATTTTTTGTAGTTCTGTTTTATTTACAGATTTATTTGTAAAATCCATGCGATCATATGTCGCAAATAATGCTTTATCTTTTGCGGGGTTATAGAAAGTTTTATCAATACCATTAAGAATACCAACTAATTTATTTTCCGCTTTAATTCGATTTATTTCATCTTCTAAACCATGTGCATATTCTTTCGTACATATTTCACTTGCATAGCTTGGACTAACAGTTGTAACATAGTTAGCTGCTTCCATTGCACCTTTCATAATATTGATAGCTCCGCGATATTCAAAAATATATGCATCATTGATTGATATTCCAAATACATCTTCAATAATATCATCATCAAAAGAGAATGAGCCTTGATATTCAATATTATGGACAGTAAAGATTGTTTTTACATTCATTAAGCGAACATCACCATAATATAAAGTTCTTAAATAAATAGGAACTAAACCTGTTTGCCAATCATGAACATGAATAATATCAGGTACTTCATTTAAATGTAACATAACTTCGATGGCAGCTTTGCTAAAATATGCAAATCTTTCACCATCATCAAAATATCCATATAAGTTATCACGTTTAAAATAATATTCATTATCAATAAAATAATATTTAACATTCTTTTCTTCATATTTAAATATACCACAGTATTGTTTACGCCATGAAAGATCAACTGTAATTTGACCAACATAAACTAACTTATTACGATATTTTTCATTTATTTTTGAATAATAAGGTAAGATAACTGTAAGTTCATAAGCTCCTTTTGCTTGCTTTGCTATTCTTAAAGGTAAAGAACCTACAACATCACCAAGTCCACCTGAAGCAATAAATGGTTGACATTCTGAAGCAATAAAGGTAATTTTTTTTATATTTTGTTTACTATCCATAAAATCCTCCCTTTAAATTTATAATTATCTATATTATTTTTTTAAAATATTAAAGTTTTATACCATTACATTTTTACTTAAATAATATGGTATTTTTTCACAACCTGCTAAATGATTACGATCTCTAATTGCGACATTCTTATCAGTGATAACACATTCTAATGTAACATCACTACCAGTTATCGTATCTTGCATTAATATTGAATCTTTAATAACAGTATTTTTTCCAACCTTTACGCCTCTAAATAAAATACTATTAATAACTGTTCCTTCAATTTCACATCCATCAGCAATAAAGCTATTAACAACTTTAGCTTCACTTCCATATCTTGTTGGAGCTGAATCCCTTACTTTAGTATAAATATGATGATTATCTTGTTCAAATATTGCCTTACGAATATCAGAATTTAATAATTTCATATTATTTTTATAATAATCTTCCATTGAAGTTATTGGTAAATATATGCCTTTATATTCATAGCCATATACTCTTAAACTCTTTATATTATTTAAAATAATATCTCTTTCAAAGTTATTTAATCCTAAAGATATAGCTTCATCTACAGCACTTTGTAATAAGCGACGATTAACAACCCAAACATTAATACCAACTTTTGCCTTTTTACCTTCATCAGATGTTAAAGCCCCTTTAACAACACGATTGGTGTTATCTAGTTCTAATGTCATATGATTTTTTAAAGTACTAGGAACAATACATTCTTGATATACAACTGTAATATCAGCTTGACAAGTTATATGCATGTTAATTACTTCTTCAAAGTTAATAACATTAACACTATCACAATCCATTAAAACAATAATATCATCCTTTACTTTAGAAATAAAACCACGAATTGTTTTTAACGCTTCTAAACGATTTGTATAAAGGAAATCACTTTTATAATTACTAAAAGGAGGAAATATTGTTAATCCACCATTACGACGAGATAAGTCCCAGTCTTTACCTGAACCAACATGGTCCATCAATGATTGATAATTTTTTTGAGCTATAACCGCAACATTTGTAATATCTGCACTTACAATATTGGATAAAGCAAAATCAATTAAACGATAACGTCCACCAAATGGAAGTGACGCCGTTGTTCTTTTACGAGTTAATTCATCTAACATTTCATTTTGTAAATTTGCGAAAATAATACCTGCAGCGTTCATCTTATTTCTCCTTTCTTACATCTTGTTCAATATTAGCACCAGCTTCAACAACAGCACCTTTTTCAACTTTAACATCACGGCCTATAACCGCAATCTTCACGCCTTCTTGTTTTTCAGCACCTACTTCAGCATTTTGACCAATAACAACATTTTCATCAATTATACTATAATTAACCTTAGCACCTTTTTCAATAAGAACATTTGAAAAAATAACACTATCTTTAACTACAGCACCTTTTTCAATAACTACTTTTGAGCCTATTGTACTATTAATAACAGTACCTTCTACTTTTGCTCCACCAGTAATTAATGAATTAACTATTTTTGCATCTTCACCTACATATTGAGGTTCAATTCCAATGTTTCTAGAATGAATCTTCCAATGAGGATTGTAAATATCAAATTTAGGATTTTCACCAATTAAGTCTTGGTTAGCTTCCCATAAACTATCAATTGTACCTACATCTTTCCAATATCCTTTAAATGGGTATGCAATCATTTTTTCTGATGCATTTAACATATTAGGAATAATATTTTTACCAAAATCATTTTGTGAAGATGGATCATCATTATCAGCTTTTAAATATTCAACTAATTTATCTTTTTTAAAGATATAAATTCCCATTGATGCTTTATTACTTTTTGGAACTTTTGGTTTTTCTTCAAATTCAACAATACGATTATTTTCATCTGTATTCATTATACCAAATCTACTAGCATCACTTAGTGGTACTTCTAGTACTGCAATAGTACAGTCAGCATTATTTTTAATATGATATTCTAACATCTTATTATAATCCATTTTATAAATATGGTCACCAGATAATATTAAAACATGTTCTGGATTATATTTTTCAATATAACCTATATTTTGATAAATTGCATTTGCTGTACCTTTATACCAATCCATACGGTCTTTGGCTTGATAAGGTGGTAATATTTGTACGCCTCCATAAGTTCTGTCTAAATCCCAAGGTTGTCCATTGCCAATATATTCATTTAAAATTAAGGGTTGATATTGAGTAAGAACCCCAACTGTATCGATATTAGAATTTACACAATTTGATAATGTAAAGTCAATAATACGATATTTAGCTCCAAATGATACAGCTGGTTTTGCAACTTTTGTTGTTAAGGCATATAATCTACTACCTTGACCACCAGCTAATAACATTGCAATACATTTTTTACTATTATACATAATTTATTTTACCTTTCTTAATATTATTCCTGAACTATATGGTATTGATATTACCAGTTCATTGTTATCAACTTTATATTTAGATTTCTTAAGATTATGGGTTCCACCATAACATTCATCATCACTAGATAATATAATTTCATACTCACCATTACTTATATTTGGAATGTGATAATCAAACCACATACTATAAGAAAAATTCAAAACTACAATTAATCTTTCAGATTGATATATCCTTTCATATGCTAAAAGGTTATGAGTATTATCATTTACAACTAACCATTTAAAACCATCCCAATTATAATCATTTTCATATAAAGAAGTTTCACTAATATATAAATGATTTAAATCTTTGTTATATTTTTTTAGATTAGCATGAGAATCAAACCTAAGTACCGACCAGTCTATTTCTCTTGCTTCACTCCATTCTCTAAATTGTCCGATTTCTCCACCCATAAATATTAATTTCTTTCCTGGGTGAGTCATCATATAAGTCATATATACTTTTAACCCCGCAAATTTTTGTTCATAGGTTCCTGGAATTTTATTAATTAACGAACCTTTCATATGAACAACTTCATCATGACTTAATGGCAAAACATAATGTTCATTATAAATATAGGTCATTTGAAATGTTAATTTATCATGATGATATTGACGATATATGGGGTCATCTTTTATATAACTTAACGAGTCATTCATCCATCCCATATTCCATTTATAATTAAATCCAAGACCACCATATTCTGTAGGTACAGTGACTTTAGGATAAGCAGTTGACTCTTCAGCAATCATCAATACTTCAGGATAGAGGTTATGAATAGCATCATTACATTTTTTAATAAAAGCAACTGCCTCTAAATTAATATTTGTTCCAAAACTATTTGGATGCCATTCTCCTTCATCTTTACCATAATCTAAATATAACATGGAAGCAACTGCATCCATTCTTATTCCATCAATATGAAATTTCTTAACAAAAAACATTGCATTAGAAACAAGGAAACTTTGAACCTCACATCGTCCATAATCAAAACATCTTGTTCCCCATCCTTTATTTTCTTTTTTAGTTTTATCACTTGGTTCATAAAGATGATTACCATCAAAATCAATTAACCCATTACTATCTTTATTAAAATGGCCAGGTACCCAGTCTAATATTACCCCAATACCTTTATTATGACAAATATTAACAAACTCCATAAAATCACAAGGAGTACCATATCTAGAGGTAACCGAATAATAGCCCGTAACTTGATAACCCCATGATGGATCATATGGATATTCAGATACTGGTAATAACTCAATATGGGTATATCCCATTTCTATTGCGTAATCACTTAGTTCTTCACCTAATTTTTTATAATCAAAGAATTCATCATCTTGATATTTACGCCAAGACCCAAGATGAACTTCATAAATATTAATAGGTGAATGATAATTTTGTTTATTTCCACGAGATTTCATCCATGAATCATCAGTAAATTCAAATTTATTTAAATCATAGACTTTTGAAGCTTTTTTTGGCCTAAGTTCACTATGAAATGCGTATGGGTCACTTTTCATTAAGATTTTATTTCGCTTAGTTGTAATTGCATATTGATAACAATCATATTCATAAACATTCATTATCTTAATTTCATACAAACCCTCATTTGTAATCTTATTCATTATATGGGTAGAAATATTCCAATTATTAAAGTCTCCAACTACACTAACGCTTTTCGCATTTGGTGCCCATACTCTAAATGTTGTCCCCTCTTTTGAATAATGAGCTCCTAATAGGTCATATGCTTCATAATTTGTGCCTTGATGAAAATAATAAATACCTTGTTCATTCATTCTATTCACCTCGTCTTCCTTATCTAATTATAACACAAGAAGCTTTTTTTTGCATTTGTTTTAATTAATAACTTTAAAATTTAATTTTTTATTATATAATTTTATTAAGTTTTTTATTTTTTGCTTAATAGATATTTCCTATATATAATATAAACAACTTAATTAAAAGGCAAGTTTACCTTTTAAATAAACTTACCTATTTTTGTTTTTCTTTTCTTCTTTTATCATTAATAATATCCATTTCTTTTTCAGTTATTAATGTACAATTATTTTCTTTAGCCCAACTAATACATCCATTAATAACAAGTTTTAAGAATGGTCTTGGTACTTTTACAAGTCTTAATAAAGCATCATCAGAAAACTTAATTTTATCATCTGCGCGTGTTGCGGCATATCTAACAGATGATAAGTCAACTTCTTTATTTATTACTTTTGAAGCCTTCGGTTTTTTATAGTCTGAACACCAAAAATTAGTTGAATCACGATATCCCCAGTTTGTAGGTAGTGGACAAAAATTACTTGGTGTAACACCATTTATAATTGAATTATAGTATTTTTCTTTTAACAAAATTTTATCAATCTTAAGAATAAAATGAGCACCATATTTAGATGTAATACCATTAAAATTATGATATGGACCATTATATTCTTCTTCTATTTTATCATTTTCAGCATTATCTAATTCTTTTACCCAAGTACATTCAAATACTTGTAAAGCCTCAGTAATAATTTTAGGATATACTTCATTAGGATTTTCATCTTGTGATAAAGAATCTTCTAAATGAAATTTAAAATCTTTCATTTTTTCTTCAGGAGTATCACCAGGATATCCTAATCTAACATGTTCATCAAATATTTTTTTTGAATATGGTAAAAAGTTAATTGTACATTTACCACTTCTTAATATACCTTTACATGTATTTGAACTATTACGGCATTCTAAGACCATTGTATAATAATCTTTACCAGCAATATAATATGGAAAGCATAATGAATAAGCACCAAAAGATGTCTTTCCATTTTCATCTAATGTTCCAATTAATGTAAGTGGCATTGGAAAAAAAGATGATGTTTGATAAAAATTATCAACGATTCGCATATTTTTAAATTCTTTCATAAATCCCCCTTATTTTATAAACATTGCATCTCCAAATGAGAAGAAACGATATTTTTCTTTTACAGCTATTTCATAAGCCTTCATTATATTTTCTTTTCCAGCAAGAGCACTAACAAGCATTAATAATGTTGATTTAGGTAGATGAAAATTAGTTATTAAAGCATCTATAGCTTTAAACTTATATGGAGGATAAATAAAAATATTTGTATCCTCTTGACATTTAACAAATTTACCATATTTATTATAAATACTTTCTAATGTTCTAGTTGATGTTGTTCCAACGCTAATGATTCTTTTATTATTCAATTTAGCTTGATTTAAGATATCAGCAGTTTGCTCGTCCATATGATAAGTTTCACTATGCATATGGTGATCTTCAATTGTATCAACACTCACTGGTCTAAATGTTCCAAGCCCGACATGCAGAGTGATATAGCAAATGGTAACACCTTTTGCTTTAAGTTTATCTAACAATTCTTTTGTAAAATGTAAGCCGGCTGTAGGTGCAGCAGCACTTCCATATTCTTTCGCATATACTGTTTGATAACGAGTACCATCTTCTAATTTTTCATGAATATATGGAGGAAGAGGCATCATCCCAATTTCCTCTAATATTTCAAGAAAAATTCCATCATATATCATTTCAAAAGTTCTTTCTCCATTTTCACCAATCTTAATACATTTTGCTTTTAATTTACCATTATTAAAAGAAATTACTGTACCAAGTTTTACTCGCTTAGCAGGTCTTGTTAAAGTTTCCCAAATATTAGGTTCTACTTCTTTTAATAGTAAAACTTCAATCCACGCTTTGGTTTCTTCTTTTTCACCATAAATTCTTGATGGAAGGACTTTTGTATCATTTAAGACTAAAACATCATTACTGTCAAGCATATCAACAATATCATAAAAATGATGATGTTTTACTTCACCTGTTGCTTTATCTAATACAAGAAGTCTCGAATCACTTCTATTTTCAAGTGGAGTTTGAGCAATTAACTCTTCAGGTAAATGATAATTAAATTCTTCTAATTTCAAAATAATCCACCTCTTTTAATTCCTAAATGTTCATATGTTTTATCGGTTGCAACTCGTCCGCGATGACTTCTAATAATATAACCTTCTTGAAGTAAGAATGGTTCATTAACATCTTCAAGTGTCACCGTTTCTTCCGATATAGTTGATGCTAAAGCCTCAATTCCTGCAGGCCCTCCATTAAATCTTTCAACTAAACATTGTAAATATTTTCTATCTGTAATATCTAACCCTGCTTTATCAATATTCATTTTATTTAAAGCATAATCAGTAACATCTTTTGTTATATGATTTAAGTTATCATATTGAGCGAAATCTCTTATTCTTCTAAATAGTCGATTAGCGATTCTTGGTGTGCCTCTCGATCTTTTGGCAAGTTCAACAACCGCATCATCATCAATTGAAAAGTTAAAAATTGATGATGTTCTTTTTATAATTGTTCCAAGTTCAGTAACACTATAATATTTTAATTGTTGAATGATACCAAATCTATCACGCATTGGAGCAGTTAAATCACCAAATCTAGTTGTCGCCCCAACTAAGGTAAATGGGGGTAAATCAATTCTTAAAGTTGATGCACTAGTATCTTTGCCCATAACAATATCAATAGCAAAATCTTCCATTGCGGAATACAATATTTCTTCAATAACTTTAGGAATACGATGAATTTCATCTATAAATAAAATATCACCTGGTTCTAAAGATGAAAGAATAGCCGCAAGGTCTCCAGGTCTAGAAAGAGCTGGTCCCGTAGTAACTTTAAGATTAGTTCTCATTTCATTCGCAATAATATTAGCAAGCGTCGTTTTTCCAAGTCCTGGTGGACCATATAATAAAACATGGTCTAAGCTTTCTCCTCTTGTTTTTGCTGTAGAAATAAATATTTTCATCATCTCTTTTATTTCATCTTGTCCAATATATTCCGTTAAATACTTAGGTCTTAAGGTGACTTCAATTTCATCACCATCAATTTGTTTTTTTTCCATTATATTTTCCAAAAAAGTCACCCTTTCTTTTTGCATTTATTCTTAATTTATGTTATAATACACTCAAATAAGAGGTGTATTATGTATAGTTATTTTAAAGGTAAAATCACTGAAGTTGAAGCAACCCATATTACAGTCGAATGTTATGGGGTTGGCTATTTAATTAAAGTTCCAAATCCTTATCAATTTGAAGAAAATAAAATAAATAATATTGAAACAACTATTTATGTTTATCAAAATGTTAGAGAGGATGCTATCGAATTATTTGGTTTTGGTACACAAAAAGAAAAGCAAATGTTTATTAATTTAATTAGTGTTAAGGGGCTTGGTCCTAAAGGCGCACTTGCTATTCTCGCATCTAGTACTATTTCTGAAATCATTCAAGCATTAGATGATAGTAACGCAAAATTCTTCACAAATTTTCCTGGAATTGGAAATAAACTTAGTCAACAAATTATACTTGATTTAAAAGGAAAAGTAAATCTAAAAGCAGAAACAATTCAAAAAGCAACAAGTGAAAAAATAGAAAATGTTGCTGTTGCTCTTAAATCTTTAGGATATAGTACTAGCGAAATAAAAGCAGTTACCAAGAATCTACAAATAGATGATGCTACCGAACTTAAAGATGCGGTAAAACAAGCTCTTCGCCTATTAAAGAAAGCATAATTTTATTAACACAATTATACTACAAAATTAAAAAAAAGCAAACTCATTTACAATTAGAAAAAAGAGGCTCCGTTTAGATTCGGAAGCCTCCTTTATTTTTACCTTTTCCTTTTTTATTTTTCATTTTTGGCATTGGCATTGGTGCTTGTCCTTTAGACATTTTTTCAATTTGGTCTTCATCCATTTTAGACATACTTTCCATTTGTTTTTTCATTTCATCAAAACGTTTTGTCAAGTTATTAATTTCTTGATAAGACCTACCTGAACCATTTGCTATTCTTGATTTACGAGAATGGCTTTTATTGATTAAATCTGGGTTCTTTCTTTCTTCTTTAGTCATTGAACCAATAATTGCTTCAATAAAAACAAATTGTTTATCATCTATATTTAAATTACGAATTTTAGAACCAACTCCTGGAATTAAGCTAAGTAATCCTTTTAAAGAACCCATCTTCTTAATTGTTTTAATTTGGTCTAAAAAGTCATTGTAATTAAATAATCCTTTTTGGATTCTTTCAGCAAGTTTTAATGCATCATCTTCATCAATACTTGAAGTTGCTTTTTCAATAAATGATAATACATCACCCATACCAAGAATTCGTTTAGCCATACGGTCTGGATGGAACACTTCAATTTGGTCAAGTTTTTCACCCATACCAACGAACTTAATTGGTATTTGAGTCATATATCTAATAGATAATGCCGCACCACCTCTTGTATCACTATCAAGTTTTGTAAGTAAACAGCCAGTAACATCTAATTTTTCATGAAATGAAGCAGCAACATTTACTGCATCTTGACCAGTCATTGAGTCAATCGTAAGTAATATTTCATCAGGATGTGCTATTTCTTTAATATCTACAAGTTCTTGCATTAGATTTTCATCGATTTGAAGACGACCAGCAGTATCAATTATAACAAGATTATAATTATTAAGTCGTGCATGTTCTAAGGCTTTTTGAACGATTACTTGGGGTTTAGTTAATATCCCCATTTGGAAGACTTCAATATTTAGTTGTTTTCCTAGCTGAACTAATTGATTAATTGCGGCAGGACGATATACGTCAGCAGCAACAAGCAATGGTTTTAAATTGTTATTTTTTCTTAAATATAAAGCAAGTTTTCCCGCATGAGTTGTTTTACCACTACCTTGTAAACCAGCCATTAGAATAACGCTAGTACCAGACTTTTTAAGATTAATCGGAGCTGCTTCTTCTCCCATTAATTGGACAAGTTCTTCATAAACAATTTTAACAACTTGATCACCTGGGGTTAAAGACTTCATAACTTTTTCACCTAAGGCTTTTTCTTTTATATCAGCAATAAATTGTTTTACTATTTTATAGTTAACGTCAGCTTCTAGAAGAGAAACTCTAATCTCCCTCATTGCTTCATCAATATCTTTTTCACTAATTTTGCCACGACCTGTCAAACGTCGTAACGACATCTGTATACGATCTGATAAACTTTCAAATGGCATTTTTTACCCCATTTCTCTAATTTCTTCAATGATTTTTAAACCATCTTCATTAGTATATTTTTTTAATTCATTTAATTTCTTTTCTAATTTATGGTCATATTGATATAACAAAAGTTTATTCTCATATTCTTCTAATTTATCAACTACCTTTTTCAAAGTATCCCACACAGCATTTCTACTGATATTTAAGTTTTCAGCAATCTCACTTAAACTATAATCTTGTTCATAATAGCTTTCAAAAATACTTTGTTGTTTATCTGTTAATAAAGATTTATAGTAATCATATAACATATTATAATAATCTTTTTTTTCAAGATCATTCATTTTCATCATCCTCATCACTAGCAATAAATAAACCACCAATATAATCTTCTAAATCAAAATATTCAAGGTCTTCCATTTTTTCACCTAAGCCCACCATTTTAATAGGGATATTATATTTATCTCTAATTGCAAGGACAATTCCACCTTTACTAGTTCCATCTAATTTTGTAAGAATGACACCAGTAATATTTGTTACTTCCATAAAAGCTTCAGCTTGAGAAAGTCCATTTTGACCTGTTGTCGCATCAATTACAAGAAGTGTTTCTTGGGGTCCATTCTCTACCTCACGAGATATTACTTTATTCATTTTTTCTAATTCTTTCATTAGATTTACTTTATTTTGAAGTCTTCCCGCAGTATCACATAATAGAACATCATACTTTTCAGCTTTGGCTTTTATTATAGCATCATAAATAACACTCGAAGGATCTGAACCACTTACCTTAGTAACAATATCAACACCAATTCGATCAGCCCATACTTGAAGTTGGTCAATCGCACCTGCTCTAAAAGTATCACCCGCAGCAAGTAATACTTTTTTACCTTGCATTTTTAATCGATATGCAATTTTAGCAATTGTCGTTGTTTTACCAACACCATTTACCCCAACAAACAAGAAAACCGATAAACCATTAGGATTTAAGTTTAAATTATTATTTACAAGTTCATTTTTTAAATATAGTTCAAACATTTTATCAACAATAATAGGTTGAAGTTCCATAGCATTATCAATATCTTTAACTCTTTCATCTTCTTTTAAAGCATCAATGAAATCTAGTGTTGTTTCAACTCCAATATCAGCCATAATAAAGGCATCTGTTAAATCATCAAATAAATCTTCGGTTATTTCATTATATCCTGAAAGTACTGCTTTTAACTTTCCAAGCAATCCTTTTCTTGTTTTTTTCATTACTATAGTATATTTTTTAGATTTAACAAATTTTGGTTTATTTTTTATAAAAACAAATAATCCCATATTGAATCCTCTCTT
>CAZDPJ010000029.1:9368-16384 GCA_964507405.1 uncultured Staphylococcaceae bacterium | reverse complement strand
GGAAGTACAACATCCGCAACAAATGCAGGAACTTATAAAGTAATATTTGCAGTAGATTCAAATCACCAATGGAGTGATTCTACAACTACAAATAAGACAGTTAAATGGACAATAGTAAAAGCAAACATAACAGGAATTATTGTTAGTCCATATAATGCACAATATGACGGTCAATTCCATTCAATTACTGTATCATGTAGTGTTCCAGGCGCAATTATTAAATATAGTGATTCTGAAACGGGAACATACTCAGATAATATATCGGATCATTCTTTTAAAGATGTATGTAATGAAACAGTATGGTATAAGATAGAAGCTCCTAATTATAATACATTAATAGCTTCATCTACAGTTAATATTACAAAACGAAACTTAAAAATTACTATTACATTTAATACATATGACGTGACGTATTCAGGAAATCCAATTAGATTTAATGGAGGGTATACACCAACATATGACAGATTAGTATCAGGAGATAGTATCGTTATAAGTAATACGAATGCAACATACACATATAATGGAGAAACTGCACTTCCTATTAATGCTGGAAACTACATAATTAATATAGATAAAGAGTTTTCAGCAGCATCTGAAAGTAATTCAAATTACGATATTACATTCAATTATGTCGCAGGTCAAATGAACATTAAAAAGTTAAAGATAACAATTCCAAAAGCTTTAACTGAACAAATTACATATGACGGACAAACTCACAATTATATTCCAACTAATTTCAATTCAAATTATATGAACATAGTAAATAACACATATAAAAATGTTGGTGAATATTTAGCGATAGTATCTTTAAAAGATAAAGATAATCTTGAATGGACAGATACACGTACGTCAGATATAGAATTTAGTTTTAATGTATCTAAAAAGAAACTAGAAATAACAGTCACACCAAATTCTAATGGACATGTATATAATGGAAGAATTGATTACATTAAAGGATATACTATTACAGCTAATACAGAACTAGCAACTGGTGATACTATTAATACAATTCTTAATATTTCAGGAGAAATTAAGTATCTTGCGAATGGTAAAGAATTAACAAATAAAGCTGGTGTATATGATATTACAATTACTAACTTAGTAATTAGTTCAAATAATTATGAAATTACAAAGAGAACTAATGCAGTTGGAAAATATACAATTTCTAAGGCTGTATTAACTAATATAAGATATACAACAGATGAAAAGACAGAGTATGATGGATTAGAACATAGAAGAGAAGTTTTAGTTGATTCTATAAATAATATGGTAATTAATAAAGAATATTCAGTAACACCATCAAGAACAAATGCCGGAACAACTAATATAAAATGTACAATTAGTGCAGATAATCATGAAGATTTAGTAGTAGAGTATAAACTAACAATAACTAAAAAAGATATTAAAATAGTTGTAACTCCACAAGGTCAAGAATCTGTATTTACAAATAATATAACTTATAACAAAAAGTATTCTATTACAAGTGTAGAAGGATTAGTATCATCTGATCTTAGTAAAGTAGCAGATGGAGATTATAGTAAACTTATTACATTAACAGGAACACCAGTCTTCTATTTTGATGGATTAAGAGAAATCAATCAAAATGTAGGAACATATGAAATAACAATGAGTGGTCTTCAGGCAACATCAGAAAACTATAATATATTAACACCGATAAGTTACGGAACAAATCATTTAACGATTAGTGCCGCAACACTTAATGCTACACCAAATAGTGTTACAAAAGAATATGATGGCACATTACATAGTGGAAGTGTATCTGTAGTAACTGTAGGAGAACAAGAATATACAATATATTATTCTACTAGATCACAAACAGATGCGAAGAGTGAATCAAATACAATAAATCCTACTTTTAAAGATGTTAAGAGAAGAGGAGAAATAATAGATTCATATATTGTATATTATTATGTTAAAGCTCCAAATCATAATACATTAGAAGGAAGCTTTAATGTAAAGATTACACCTAAGAGTTTAACAGTAACAGTAACACCAAATAGTTATGAGACAACTTATAACAATAATGTAGTATATCCTGGTGGATATAGTATTACATCAATTGATGGATTAGTTGGTAGTGATACAAAGGATGTAGTAGTATTTAATGGTACACCTGTATTTAAATTTGGTAATGATACATCTGGATTTGGTGATTTAAACCAAAATGCAAATGAAGATGGTTATGAAATTAAGATGTCAAATGTTACAGTTTCATCAAATAACTATACAATATCTCCTACATTCGCAAAAGGATTATTAAAGATAAATAGAATGTCTATAGAAAATGCTCGAGTTGTTTTATCAAACGATAGAGTAACATATACTGGATCTCAAATTAAATTAGTACCTAGTGTATATATCACTTTAAATGGAAGTGATTCTGAGATACTTCTTGTAAGTGATAGAGATTATAGTTTAAGTTATAAAGATATAGTTAATGCAGGTACGGCAACAATTACTATAAAAGGTAATGGAAACTATAAGAGTGAGACAACTAAAACATATACAATAAGTAAGGCAGATATAAGTGATTTTGCACCTAGTTTAAATAGTAAAGAAATTACTATTTTAACAGTTGAAAATGGTGCTGCAAGATTAACTAAGTTAAGTGACTTAGATTTATCTAAAGACTTAAATGCAGGATATGGATATTGGATGATTGATGGAAATTTAAATGATGTTATTTATAAAACATCAGGAGAATATGAATATCAAATCAATATGATATTTAAGTCAACAAATCAAAATTATAATGGTACTTCTGGTACATTAACAGTAATTCTTAAGAAAAATAATGTTAACTTCTCATTATTATCTTCAGTTGATGTAGTTTATAACATGAATGAAATCCAAAGTCCTGTTTATGAAATTGCAAATTACAATGAAGAATATAATGGATTACCTACCATTAATTATTATAAGAATAATAGTAAGTTATCATATATTCCAATAGATGCAGGAAGTTATCAATATCGTATTATTTTAGAAGAAACTGAATATTACAATTATGCAGAATCTAATCTAACTATGATTACTATAAGAGCATGTGATGTTAATGATTTAGAATATAGTGAAGTTTTAGACGAAACATATACAGGTAAGGAAATTAAACCTACAGTATCTGTTACATTTAATGACTATGTATTAACAAATGAAGATGTTTCATTTGTATATTCAAATAATGTAAATGCATATACAAAGACAAATATTATGTCAACAATTACTGTAATAGGTAAGGGAAATTATACTAATACTAAAGTTATTGAATTTAAGATAAATCCAAAAGCTTTAAGTTCAAGTATGCTTCAGGATATCCTAGATGTATACTATAACGAAACTTCTCAAACTCCTTCATTAACAATCAAAGATGGAACTAAGAATTTAGTTCTAAATGATGATTATAGTGTAGAATATAGAAATAATACTATAGTAGGTTTTGCAGAAGTAAAAATCACTGGTATAAATAACTATACTGGTAATATAGAATCTTCATTTGAAATATTAAAAGGAACTATTCCATCTGATAGAGTAGAAAATGTAGGAGTATTAAATTCAACTGTAGACTCTTTATTAAGTTCATTAAATAATGCATTAAGTGAATTTAATGGAGATTATGGAAGTTGGATGTTCTGGGATAGAGTAAATAATGAAGAATATGATAGTGACACATTAGTCGCAACTGAAGTAGGAAATGGTAGTGTAAACTTTGGAATTAAATTTGTACCAAGTGATATAAACTATAATGAAATATATAGAGTAGTAACAATTACTATTTCATTAAATGATTCTTATGTTGAATTTAAAGATGCAGAAATTAATTTCACATATACAACATCAAATGTAGCATTTGATTCATCATATATTAAGAAGATGAATAAAGATGGACAAGAGTATGAAAGTGAATTTAATAATGATGATGTTAGATTTGATTATTATGATTTAGGTTCAACGATATCAAGAACTGCGCCTATAAATGTAGGTACTTATAAAGTTAAAGTAACAGTAAGTGCAAATAGAAAATATAAAGAAGCAAAATGTGAAGCTGAATTTAAGATATTACCAAGAGATATTAGTAGTGTAGTAACATCTTTTACAGATTTTGATTCAAATTTAAATGAATATCAATATACTACAAAAGAAATTAAACCAACAATTAAAGCTACATATGAAAATGATATTTTAAAAGATATAACAGATTATACAATTTCATATAATAACAATATTCATTTATCAAGTGAAGGAAATAAAGCTTCATTAACATTAAGTGGAACTGGAAACTATAAAGGTACAAAGACAGTAGAATTTAATATTATAAGAAGAGATATAGCGACACTTATAATTAATGATATTGCAGATCAATTCTATAATGGAGTAGCCATTACACCTGATGTAATAATATTCAATAATGGAACATTATTAACAAGTGATGATTTTGATTTTGTAGCTACAAATAATGATAAAGTAGGTACAGCTACAATTACAGTTAGTGGTAAAGGAAATTATAGTGGTACTAATAGAATTACATTTGTAATCTATATGAGACCTCTTGATTCATCAAAGATTCCAGAAGTAGATAATCAAATCGCAATTGTAGGTACTTTATTAAGTACAATAATACTTCCAGAAAATGAATATGGTTCATGGTATTTTGTAGGTCTTGAAGAAGATGCAAATAAGACAGTAGGAAATGTATCCGCAATTGGAAATAAGTTTAATATTGTATTTAGACCAGTTGGGGATTATTCAGAAACTTATAGTACAATGTCAATTATTGTTATAAGAAAGACACCAACTTTAACAATTACAAATTCAACTTTAGATAAAGAATACGATACATTAAAAGTTAATGATCCAAATTATAGTTATGATGGAGATGCGGTAGTAGTTATTACTTATTATAAAGATGGTAATAAGTTAAGTAGTGCACCTAAGGACGCAGGAAATTATAAAGTTGTGTTATCTGCAGTGGAAACTGAAAATTATAATCAAGTTACTAAGGAACTAAATTTTACAATTTCAAAAGCGACAATTGGATCTGCAAATGTAAAAGTAGAACTTGAAGATACACCAATTTATGATAATGGAACTCAAGTAATTCCTGAACTTAATATTCATCATACAAATGTAGATAGAAAGTTAGTAAATGGTACTGATTATACAATAATCGCAGGAGCGAATACAAGTTATGGAATAAATGCAGGTATCGTTTATATAATCGCAATGGGTAACTATCAAACTAGTGGTGTATTCTATGAATATCGTTTCGATATTAATCAAGATAATAATGAAATTATAGGACCAACACCAGAAGAACCTATTGTGATAATAATAGAAGATATTATCGATCAAACATACACAGGTGAAGAAATTAAACCTAATGTTGTTGTAAAGGTTAATGATGTTTTATTAACAAATGAATATTATGATATTACATTTGAAAATAACATTAATGTTACATCACAAGCTAGAGTAATTATCGAGTTTAAGAATGGATATTCTGGAACAAAACATAAGACATTTAAGATTATTCAATATGAACTTGATGCATCACATGTATATGTATCTGATGCGGTAGTTGGAAATGAACCAACTGTTGTAGTTAAGATTGGTGAAAAAGAACTTGTTAAAGATACTGATTATACAGTTCAATTAATTACAACAGTATCAAGAGAAACAAGCGCAACTGTAACAGTTTATGGTAGAGGAAATTATTCAGGTGAAATTACTAAATCATATAACATAGTAGATGAAGAACCAGAAGTATTTACATTTATAGATAATAAATATTCATTCAGTTTATATAAGAGAGTTAAGAGAGTTTACCAATGGGTTGAAACAGAGCATAATTCTTATGATGAGACAGAAGATTTATTATTAAGAAATGTTTTAGAAAATATTTCTATAGCAGATTTCTTAAAGATTTTTAAGAATGATGTTTCTAGATTGAAAGTAACAAAATCAGATGGAAATGTTGTTGATTCTAAGAGATATACAAGAGTAGTTGTTACAACAGGAATGACATTTGAACTTCTTGATTCAAGAGGTAATATAATTGATAAATTTACAGTTGTTATAACTGGAGATGTTAACTGTGATGGAAAAGTATCTATTGCTGACCAAATGAATGCGAAGGAATTCGCTAAAGGTCAATTTGAATTTAGTGTTTATCAAAAGTATGCATTAGATTTTAATAATGATGCGAATTTTAATGGAAATGATGTCGATTTCTATGATACTTTATTTTAATTAAAAAGTTGTTTTGAACTAGTTTCGGCTAGTTCAAGACTTCTTTAAGGATATTAGTATTGATTAGTATCTTTAAAGAAGTTAATAGGAAGGGAGTAATGCCTATGAAAAAATTCAAATTTAGTTTGATAATAATGAGTATATTAACTTTTTTACTCTCATTTATATCAATGAAGGATATCAGCGCTATTGAAGAGCCTAGTTTAGAACTTGTAAATGAGTCAGATTCAACAAGTTTAAAAGTTGGTATTTATGTAACTGGAGTTATTGAGACGAATGGTTTTGAGATTAATATAATACCAAAAGAAAATTATGAAGATGATATATATGAAATTGATTATATTGATAATCTATCTGTAAGTTTAATTTCAAATATTGAAGATTTAAAGCTTAAAGCTACTGCTAAAAAAAATCTTGCAGATATTTCTATTGAAATTTCAAAGACTGAAAATAAAGATGATAATGTTGTTATAAGCACAACTGGTGAAAGTGTTAAATTATGTACATTAAGTTTTTCACTTTCTGAATTTGATGGTAGTACTATTGACAGTACAACATTAACAGTTGATAAGAATTCATCGTTTTATTTCAATAAGAATGTTTCAAATAAATTTAAGATAGTTACTGAAAATCTAACAATATTAGGTATAGATTCACCTATTGAATCAAGTACATATAAAGTAACATATATTACTAGCTATGGAAGTGCCCCTGCAAGTCTTACAGGAGTGACAAAACTACCTTCACAA
>CAZDPJ010000029.1:0-9268 GCA_964507405.1 uncultured Staphylococcaceae bacterium | reverse complement strand
GTATAAAGATAGTAGTTATAATACTAAAGCTACACCAGGAGAAACTATCACAAGTGATACCACATTATATGCAAAATGGGAAAAAAAGACTACTGAAGAGTCAAATAAGCCAATGTTGATTATAGAAAACACAGGTTTACAATCAGATGGATATTATTATTTATTATTTAAAATTAAGGGAAATAATTTAAATATTTCAACATCCATGATATATTTAGGAACAAAAATAAATGATCCAGATGATGGTGAAATTTATTGTTCAATAGAAGAATTAGATAGTGATAATCCTTATCAAGAAATAGAATTAAAAGAAAACTTGTTAAATGATAGTAATTTTTCTGTAAATTATAATAGTGAATATGGATATCTTTATATTTCACAAGAAGTAAGTGGAACATATTTTACAGTTTCAGGAACAAGAGAAATTGCGTTATTAAAAGTTAAAGTTAAAAGTGAATTATCTCCTGTATTTACAGGAAATGTATGTATAAGACCATTAGATAAAGTAATTGGTCTTTCAGGTTATGATTATTCATCTTTAAAAGATAATACAGGAAAAGCACTTGATTTTGAAATATCAGAAGAAGTAGAACTTACTAATAGTGTAGAATCAAGTACATATAAAGTAACATATATTAATAGCTATGGAAGTGCCCCTGCAAGTCTTACAGGAGTGACAAAACTACCTTCACAACTTCCAGAATTAACATATGATGGATATAACTTTATGGGATGGTATAAAGATAGTAGTTATAATACTAAAGCTACACCAGGAGAAACTATCACAAGTAATATTATTTTATATGCAAAATGGGAATTAGATAGTTCAAGTGTTGTAGAATATACAATTACGCTTGAATTAAATGGTGGAACATTTGATAGATCTGAAATTACCGCAATAGACGGAACTGTTATAGATGAAGAGTTTATTCCTACTAGATCTAATTATAGATTTTTAGGATGGTATGATGAAAATGATAATATTATAATTTTTCCATATACTATTAGAGAAGATATCACATTTACTGCAAAATGGGAAAAGATAGAAGGAGACTTAGATATTTTATCTAATAAGATTATTTTTGAAAAATCAACTGCTAATAAATTTAAGATTTATATTCAAAATCCCAATAATTTATTAATAAAAAAAGGAATTATAAGATTTAATTTTGATGAAAAAGGAACTATAAAATCATTTATTTCAAGTAATGTTTTTGAAACTTCTTTTGACTTAAATCAAATCGACTTTGGTAAATCACTAGGTATTTCAAATTCATATATTTATTTAGGAGAAGTAGAACTTGAAGCTGTTGGAATAGAACCTAGTGTTCTTGTAGATATAGAAGAACTTGTTTATGATATCGCAGCATTTAGTTATAATTCAATAACTATTGAATTTGAAAATGATCCTAATAGTTTATATTTCTATTTTGAAGCTGAAAATACAAATATTACTACAAAACAATTTAAGTTAAAAATTTATTTACATAATCCGAATAGAATAAAAGTATATGGATTTTCATACTGTATATATCTTCCAGATGGAATTAGTATCCTAAGCTTTACTCCAAATAAGTTTAATCTTGGTGGACTTAGTATAAACTTTTTTTCAAATGATATAATAGGTAGATTTAAATCAGACAATGATTATATGGATGATGAAGAGGTATTTTTAGGTACAATATTACTTCAAAATGAATCAGTTAATGGAAGTGTAGTTATTGGACTTCTTAAAGACGATGAACTTGAATTTGCCAAAAATGAATTAGCGTATGTTATACCTAAAGATGGATATTATACAGATTTACCATCTGATTCTATTTCACTTAATTTAGAAGTATCTAGTGAACCACTAGATAACGATACTTCACTTAAGATTCAATTAGATAATGGAGAAATAATAGATATTACTGATACTTATACATTTGAAAGTATGACTTCATCTAAGACAAGTGTTGTTTTAAAAGTTATTGTTAAGGAAACATCAACATTTAGTTTAGATAATAAGCGTTATTATTTTTCAGGTTATGAAAGAACAGTAGAACTAAAATTAGGTGATAGTAATGAAACAACGATATATGTAAAAGCTGAAGATGGAACTATATCTCAATATAAAATATATATCCCAAGACAATCCCTTGAACAAACAGAACAAATAGAACTTGAAATTAAGCTTAATGATTCTAGTAAAAATTATGATAAATATTATGAAGGTTTAATTGGTTTTGATATTTATGTTAACAACTCTACATACGATGTAAGTGGAGTAATATTATATTTAAACTATAGTGATAAATTTGAACTTGTTAAGGATAAATATGAAGTAAAAGAAGGATTTAGTTTAATATTTGGACGTGAAGGTTCAATAGAAATAATTGGAAATAATATCAATTCCCTAGAAATATGTTTAGGTAGAGTATATTTTAGATTAAAAGATAATATTACAGTAGGTAATTATGACGTTACGATAGATGAAGAAATATCATATATTTGTTTTAAGTATCAAAATATTTCTGATATTGAGTTTATAAATTCAGGTGTTTTAATTGGAGAGGGTATTAATCCTGTTATTCAAGGAATTAAAATTGTAAAACATAATACCAATATTGTAATTTCAAATATCACAGATATTACTGATCAAAATGGAATTATCACAATCCCAACAATTTCATATATCTATTCAAATATTGATATTTATATTATTGTATCAAGTGGAATTACGATAAAGGTAAATGACCAAGATTATAATAATTATTATAATTTAGATTTCTTAGAAAATTTTACCGCTTATTTAAATGTAATATTAAGTGTGAATGATTCATTTACTCAAAAAAGTTATACTTTATCTCTTACAAGAGATGAAGGAGATAGTAACTCTCAATTAGAAATAGTCTATATTACGATTAATAATATTAAAACAGAAGTGCTATTTGAAGGAGAAAATGGCTTATTTACGGCAACTATATCTAATGTTAGATATACATATCGTAATAATGTTTCATTAGAAACTACAAAGTCAAGTGAATTACAGACTGTTTTAATAGATGGTGTAGAAAGACTTACTAATACATATACATTAAGTATTGGTGAAAATATAATAGAAATTAAAGTCACATCACAAAATGGAAATGTTAGTACATATACATTAACATTAGAACTTGATGATAAAGTTAAAGCTATAGTAGAAAGTGATAATATAGAATCACTAACAAAAGTATTTGATAATATAAGTATTACAAGTTCTAATATAGTTATAAACGCAACATTATATGGAGAAGAACTTAATGATTATGATATTGTAATAACATTTAAGGATTCAACTGATAGAGTTATTGAAAATGTATTAAATGTTGGTAGATATAAAGTTGAACTTTATATTAACGATAGTAGTGAATATAATCGATCAGAATTATTAACAAAATATTTTGAAATAACTATATTAACTGTAAATAGTGAAGATGTTTTAGTTAGTCTTTCAAGTGATAGTTATGTATATACAGGAAGTATTATAAAACCTACTATTGATAGTGTTACTTTATCTAGTATGTCTTTATTAAGTAGTGATTATGAGGTTTTATATGGAGATAATACAACAAATATAAATGTTTCAGAAAATGTAGCATTTGTTAAAATTAGCGGAAAAGGTAATTATAGTTTTGAAAAGACAGTTAAGTTTAACATAACACAAAAGTCATTAAAAGATAGTGATATTACATTTAGTGTATCTGATATAACATATAAAGGAACTAATATAGAAATAACATATGATGTAGTTCAAGCTTTATATAATAGTATTAATCTTACAGCTGAAGATTATGAAATTATAAATGGAGAATATAAAGAAAAAGGTAGTTATAATGTAGTATTTAAAGGTAAGAACAATTATAAAGATGAAAGAACAGTTTCATTTAATATAATAAGCGTCGAAATGACTGATGAAAATACTAAAGTAGTAATAGTAGATAACTCTATAGAATATGAAACAAATACATATGAAACTACATATACAGGCTCTAATATAACGCCGGAAGTTAGATTATATTTTAATGATAATTTAGTTTCAACAGTTAATTATGAAGTAATATATTCAAATAATCAAAATGTAGGAGAAGCCTATATACTTCTAAGAGCGTTAAGTGATAAATCCCTAACAGGACAAATAGAGGGATATGTATTTAAGATTAAAGGTCTTTCAATTGATACTAGTAAATTTACATATGATGATATACCTGATGGAACTTATACTTATAATGGTTTAGAACATAACCCTAATTTGGTATTATATTATAATCTAGAACCTTTAACTTTAAATACTGATTATAGATTAGAATATACTAATAATATTAATGCCGGACAAGCTACAATAACGGTATTAGGAATTGGAAATTATTTAGGTCGATTAGAAGTACATTTCAATATATCTAAGTTAGATATCACATCACTTTTATCATTTAGTCTTGAATATGATGTGACTAAATATAATGGATATGATAGAAAACCTAGTATTTCAAATATTTCATGTGGTCTTTTTGAAATAACTGAAGATGATATAAATATTATTTATAATAATAATTTAAATGCAGGAATAGCTAGTGTAATAGTTTCACTTAAGGATGAGGTGAACTTTACAGGAAGTAAAGAAAGCACATTTGTTATAAACAAGATAAATTTAAGTGATGAAAATGTTTCAGTTGTGTTTGGAGAACGTGAACCTGAAAACCAAGAATATATTTATACAGGAAACTTAAATGATCCAAGTTTCAGTATAAGATTTGATAGTAATACTATTCCAAGTAGGGAATATACTCAAAGAAAGCCAGATGGATTTACTTATGATGTAGGTGATAAATACATTATAGTTACTGCCAATGAAAATAGTATTAATTTTGAAGGAACTTTAAATGTTAATTATAAGATTGTGCCTGCGAATATTGAAAATATTACAATAGAAGAATTAAGCGATGTGTTATTTAAAGGAACATCTTATGATCCACAAGTTTTAGTTAAATACAATAATAAACAATTAGAATTAGACAAAGATTTTACATATGAATATTTAGATTCTTCAAATATTAATGTAGGAACTGCCAAGGCTTTATTTAAAGGACATGGTAATTTTACAGGCGAGAAAGAGTTTGAACTGTTCTCTATAGGTATAAATTTATCTGCAAGATATGAGTTAACAGTAGATACTCAAAGATTCGTATATAATGGCTTATCACAAAAGCCTAGTGTCAAGTTAACTATAGATGGAGTATTATTAGAAGAATTAAATAATTATACATTAAACTATCCAGATGACACTTTAAATGTAGGAGTTAAGACAATTACATTAGAAGGTATAGGAAACTTAGAAGGTATAGAAGATTTAAGTGTAGAATATGAAATAATCGCACTTGAACTATCATCAAGTTGGATAACATATACATATACAGAAAATTATAGATATACGGCATCTGAAATAGAATTAACTGATTTAGTAATTAAATTAGGAGAGAATGTTTTAGAAAAACCTCGTGATTATAGCTTAGAATATAGAAATAATATTAATGTAGGAATATCTACAGTTACAGTAAAAGCAACTATAGGTGGAAATTATAGTGGAAGCAAGGAATTAACATTTAATATTGTTTCAGCATATGATCCAAGTATTGATGGAGATATTTTAATAGATGTAGAAGCATTTATAGAACAAAATAATTATACATATATAGGATCAAGTATTAAACCAGTAGTTACTGTATCAATAAATGATGTTTTAGCATTAATAGATGTAGATTATAGTGTTACATATGAAGATGATTTAATAAATGTAGGAGTTAAAACTATCACAATTAATGGACTAAATAATATTTTAGGTTATGAAAAGGTATTAACTTATGAAATAGTAGCGAAAGATATTAATGATAGCGATATAGATATTGAAAATATCATACCACAAACATATACAGGAAGTGTAATTATACCTAATGTTGTGATTAGATATAACGAAATTTTGTTGGTATTTGATAGGGATTATTTAATATCTTCAGACGCAGTAGAAGTAGGAGATCACAGTCTAACAATTTCAGGAACTAATAATTATACGGGTGAAAAAACATTGGAGTTTAAGATAATAAAGGTAAGTAGTATTTCAGCTACTTTAAATAAAAATACATATGTTTATCAAGGACCTGATGGAATTAAACCAAATAGTTTTGTATTTAAGAATGGTGATGAGATTTTAACATTAGAAGAAAATGTAGATTATAATCTTCATTATTATAACAATATTAACGTAAGTTATGATGAATCAGGAAACGTAGTAGAAAATTCTTCTGTTGAAATTCTCTTTATAGGAAGTTATGAAGGATCAGTAATTCTTAAATTTAAGATTATTCCACTAAATATAAGTCAAGATGATAGATATTATATTCATGGAGAATTTGAAGATTCATATTCATATAGCGTAAGTGGTGTAAAGCCAGTTGTTTCATTACGTGAAACAGGAAGCGAAATAGATATTGATTCTAACAATTATGACGTTAATTATTATAACTATGATAAAGTATCAACTGAGCTTGTTAAAGCGAGTGTAGTAATTAGTGGTAAGGGTAATTATCAAGGAAGTATATCAAAAGAGTATATTATTGTAAAAAGTGTTATAGACCCAAGTGATATAAATATTTCATTTGAAAATGAAATATATTATTACACAGGAAGTATAATTACACCAAGTTATAGTATCAGTATTGATGGAAATTTAGTTTCAGTAGAATCAAGTGCATCATATTTTACTGATGAAGCATGTGAAAATGAAACTTCAATGATTAATGCAGGTATATATTATGTTAAGGTTTCATTTGACACAGAAAATATGACTAGTGAGACAGTGATAGAATTTAGAGTTTCTAAGGTAATGTTAGTTAATTCATTTATAAGTGAGAGTATAAGCGTTACATATAATGGAAATGAAATAACATTAACAAATGATGATGTTACTCTTATGTATTTAACAAATAGATTAACACTAGGTAATGATTATACTTTAGATTATGAAAGTAAGATTAACGTAGGAAGCTATAATCTATTAATAAAAGCTATAGAAGACGGAAATTACACAGGTTCTATAACGACATTATATAAGATAGAAAGAAGTAAAATATCTTTAAAAGCGCATGATAAGGAATCACCATATTTAACTGATATAGTAGATCTTACATATGAAATAGTAGAGGGAACATTGTATGGTGATGATAACCTTGAAATTGAAATGACGGTAACATGTAATAACAGATCTTATGTTGGAGATTATGTAATAAACATAACAGGATATAATGAAAATTATGATATTACATTTGTTAATGGAAATTATAAGATAACTAAGGCTGATTTAGATATTAGAATTAATAATCAATTAAAGAGATATACATCTACTATTTTAATGCCAACATATGAAGGTATTTTACCAAGTGAAGTAAGTATAGAATTCTATTTAGCAGATACAAATACTATATTTACAGGGGCAAGTGAAATAGGAGAATATAATTTAAAAGCTGTGTTTACATCTGAACTTGGAAATTATAATATCCCAGAGGATATTATGTTTACATTCACAATTGAAATGTTACAAATTGTAGCGATAAAAGAAGATTCTAATATGTCATTTATTGCATTAAATAAAGTAAAAAGAGGATCTCGAACATTAATATATAGAAAATCATATTTTGAACTTGGATATGTTCATGGAACTTCAGATATTGAAGGAAATGAAAATGGAATTAATCATAATATGGTTGTGTTAGGTAATATTATTCAAAAGACATCAGTTAAATCATTCTTAGAACAATTAGAAGTTGACCTAACAAGAGTTGTAGTTACAAATCATAACGGAGTAGATATTTATAAATCAGATCCGACTACATTAAATAGCCTTCAAAGACGTTATGTAGGTACGGGATGGACAGTAAAACTATTTACAAATACTGACTATACATATAAAACATCAACAGAAGAAGGATATGTAGCACCTACAGATGTTATATATTTATCAGTACTAGGAGATTTAAATGGTAATGGTAATGTTGATAATATAGATATGACAAAATTAAGTATCGAAATGAATAGTTCAAGTGAAAATCCAGATTATTTAACATTAGCTATGCTAATTAGAAATAATGGAAGTATTACAAACTTTGATTTGACATTTTTATCAACTATAATAACAGGAACAAGTTTAGCTTCTGATTATTTTAATAAAGTAAGAGAAGAAGAAAGTTCTGTATTATTAGAAGAAATGGTTTCTTCTGATTCTAATAATTATGTAGAACCTTTGTCTTTAACTTTAGAAGATGATCTAGAAGAAAAAGAATTTATAGATATTAAAGATATAGTAGAAACTACAAATGAAGTACCTAATGAAAATTTAGAAGAAAATATAATTGATTCAAGTTATGACAAAAATAATATGGTTTCTTACTTTAATAAAGAAACATTGTATGTTGAAAATAAAGAGGATGATGATTATCCTCTTGGTTTCAAAAGAAATATTCAATTTATAGTAAAAGAAATGTCATTATTGGAGATTGAAAAAAATAGGAGGAAACTACTATGAAAAAAATAAGAATAATAATAGGAATGTTAACAGTAATGATATTAACATCATTATTTGGGCTAATTTTAAATATAGGAGTTAACGTTAATGCAGCAGTTGATCCTCTTCCAATAATCACCTTAGATGTTTCTAAAAATCAATTAACACCAGGTGAGGAGTTTGAAGTTACTGTAACTTTTGTTTTTGATGAAATAGAAAATAAAACAATAGATGCGATAAATGGTGCAGTATTTTTTGAACCTGATGCATGTATTTCATTTGTTCAAAGAGATGGTTTGTCTCATAAATTAGATTTTATACCAAGAGAAGGTATAAATGTGTCAGATGTTTATACACAATATAATACACATTATATTGCTACATATAATAATCTTGATCCAGGAGAAGTTCGCTTTGGATGTGGACTTCTTCCTACAATTCAACCTATTAAAACATCACAAGTTTCTGCGTTTGTTTATACACTTTACGCTAAAGTTGATGATGAGGTTAATCCTGAAGGAGCTAATTTTTCATTATCATTTGGTGGAATTGATGACTACTGGTCAGGTTTAATGCTTAATATGGAAGAATTCACATACTTAGATCAAACAATAGGAGATCCTGAGGTTGTTCGTTTAGAAAACATGACAATCAAAGATAAGAGTAGAATAAGTGAACTATCTACTTTAAACGTAG
>CAZDPJ010000028.1:0-18113 GCA_964507405.1 uncultured Staphylococcaceae bacterium | reverse complement strand
CTATGTGTAATCCCGATTATGCCGCTATGGAGCTGCTCCACGCACGGTTGGTACGAATGACCACCTGTGTGGATGGCTGCAAGTGCGATTATACCATTTGCGGGGACAAAGACGAATATTTGAAAGAGCATCCCGAATATGTGGATGAACAGGGATATAGGAGGAATAAATAAATGAATCTTTCTGTGATTTTAATTGAAATTGTAATAATGCTTGCAGCATTCGGTGCGTTGGTATTTGGTATGTTACTGATAAGTCCGTTGACGTTTATCAGTGACTATCCGCCCGAAATTCAAACGGAATATTACCGATCGCAACAAAAGCAAGCAACAAAGGCGAAATTAACGAAGTTTATGGTTATTAAAAAGCTCGTTGCCGTGTTTGCGTTTTTATTTTTGTTTGCGTGGCTGTTGCATTTGGCGGGCGCAACCACCTTTTGGCAAGGCGTATTGCTTACTGCGGTATATATTTTGTGCGTTTTTGCATTCGATACCTTCTTTTTGGACTGGGTGCTATTTGCGAATATCAAACGAATTCGTTTGCCCGGCACGGAGCATATGGAAAAGGAATATCATCAAAAGTGGTTTCACGTTAAGGTGTGTTTGCCCGTCATTCCGTTTGCGGCGCTTGTGTGCTTTTTGAGTAGCGGTTTGATGCTGCTCCTTTGGTGAGGTACATATGAAAATAATTATTGCGGTGGCGTTTTATCTTCTGTATTGGTTCTGCTGTTTTCTCGGCACGGGTACGGACAGAAAGAATTTGTTCGGATTGCGGTCTTACCCGGACGAAGTACAGCGCCTTGTCAAAAACGAACCGTCGCTTGCCTTGTATTTGCCGAAAGAAAAAACTATTTTGTCAATACTTTTCGGAAATTTGCTGTTATTTACGGTAGTATTCTCCGTGCTCGGCGTTACGCTGAAAAGTGTTCTCGGATTGACAGATTATTGGTCGGCGTTTATCTACTTTTTGATTTTAGGTGAAGGCTTAGGCATGTTCGATTTGTTCGTCATTGACCTTTTATGGTGGCGAAATACAAAAGGTATCCGTTTTTCGTTTTTGCCTGAAAAAGAGGCGTATCAAGATCCGAAAAAACATGTCGGTTCTTTTGTACGCGGAATTCCGTTTTTCGCCGTCGTTGCGGCAATTTCTACAGGAATAGTAACGCTTATAACGATATTTTAATTAAGTGAGGTTACAAATATGAAGTATTCTAGAATGCCATTTTTAATGTGGATGTTGTTCAAAAAATTATTGCGTAAAAATTTAACGAGTGTTTTCGGCTTGAAAAAATCACAAGCTAAATCGGTTATGAAAAAAGCGAAGAGGAAGTATAAAGAAATTATCAAAACGCTCCCAGAATTTGAAAAAGGCGACAGGTTTAAAATGAATATTGTAAACTGCGCTTTGGGGTGTGCGGTGGTACTTTGTATGCCAAAACGTCCGACTGTGGAAGAATTGACGGTTTATTATAGAGATTCCATGATGACGTGCACAATGAAGTGGTTTTGCAGTATGAGCGGAAAGCGCAAGTTTACACAAAAGGATATCGATAGTATGAAAAAAACTGCCAATTTCCGTGCCGCCGATCGTAACCCTTATTCGTGGAATATGGACTTTTTGCCTTACCCCGACGGAAGCGGATACGAAGGTCGCTTTACCAAATGTGGTATATGTGTTTTGACGAAAAAATTGGGTTTATTCGATCTAACGCCTGCCATGTGCGCTTTGGATTATGCCATGAGTGAAGCGGGCGGCGCAACGAAATTCATGCGACAATATACGATTGCGAACGGCGACGCTTATTGCGATTGCGGATATAAAAAGATTTTATTTATGGAAAATTGTCAATATCCTTACATTTTTCTAAATAATTTATGAAATATAAGTGTAGTTATTTTGTAAAATTCATATGTTAATATTTTTGAATATCATGTGTTAATCAGAGCTAATCAAAAATTTATGTTAAAACAGTTGATATTTTTTTGATTTATAATATATTGTTAGTGATAAAACTCCCCGCACCTCTTTACAATGTGACACAGGGGAGATGTTTTTATAATTGAGGGTATGTATGGATGTTAAAAAGCATTTAACCATTAAAACGAGAATTGTATATCATCATGCTTTAAAGTATGGACCGCTTGGTTATTTAGATTGCAATAATTATAATATTAAATTTGATGAAGTAATATTACATGCTAACTTAGATAAGTATTTAAAAAGAAATGAAAATAATCCCATCATAATTCATCACATAAATAAAAATGATGGTAAGTTTCCCTTATGGGTTAAAATTGAATTTTTTTTGTTTTAGTGATGTTTCAAAAATGAATTTACAATTAGATACAAAGTTACAAAAATAAATTGCAAGAACTTTTAATAGTAATTTTACTTGTTTATCTTCTTGGTTATACTGCTTAACTCATCTAAGTAATTGTTGTGCTTATTATGCAAGAATATATAATAAAAATATGATTTCGATACCAGTTACACCGAAGAATTATAAATCAAAATTTAATAAAACAATTTTTAGTTATTTACTGGTTGTTAAAGAACTATTAAGAAATACTAGCGATTGGTTAAATTTTGTTATTGAACTTGACACATTAATTGAAGAATATAAAGATGATATAGAATTATATAGATTAGGATTCCCTGATAATTGGCATGATTTGTTGTTAGTGTAAATATTACACCTATTGTTTTTTTGACAAAATTAAATTGTTACTATTAAAAGATGTAACGTGAAACATTTCTTATTTTTTGATGTATTAATATTGACATGATTGTTAAAATATGATAAAATACTAACTGGGTTAGGTAATTTAGGAGGACTTTATGAATAATATTGAAGAAGCATTATTTATAATGGAAGAATTAAAAAATTGTAAACCTCAAAAATATTTTGAAAGAATTAGTGAAGATGAAAGAGGTACACATTTTGTTTTAGGTTATTTACTTAATACAGAAAAAGAAGTCATTTCATCTGATCTTTCTAATGCCTTAAATGTTTCTACGGCAAGGATGGCTAAACTACTAACTAAAATGGAAACTAAAGGTTTAATTTCTAAGCAAAGTTCAAAAAGTGATGCTAGAAAAACGGTAGTCGTTTTGACAGATAAAGGTAGAAAAGTTGGAGAAATGTATAAAGAAACTCTTATTAAATTTACGCTTAATCTAATTGAAAAAGTAGGATATGATGATATGAAAGAATTTATCAGAATATCTTATAAAATGAGAGATGCGATTCCATTTGATGGAAGCGTTATGAAAGAATTTAGAAAAATTGATGAGCAGAAATAATAATCTGCTTATATTTTTAATGAAATAACTAACTAGGTTAGTTAAAAAGAAGGGGGAATAGTGTGATACATTTATTAAAATATTTAAAAAAGAAAGATTATTTATTTATTATTATTGCTTTATGTTTAATTGTTTCACAAGTTGCATTAGAACTAAAAATGCCAGATTATACTAAAGAATTGACAATACTTGTTCAAAATGGTACAGATTCAATGAAACTAGTATGGAAAAATGGCGGACTAATGTTACTTTGTGCATTAGGTAGTCTTGCATGTTCAATTGTTTGTTCTTATTTTATTTCAAAACTTTCAAGTTCATTTTCGAGAAACTTAAGAGAAAAACTATTTAACAAAATTACTAGTTTTTCTAGTGAAGAAATGAATCAATTTTCTACACCTAGCCTAATAACAAGAACAACTAATGATGTTATGCAAATGCAAAACTTTATGTCAATGGGACTACAAATGTTATTTAAAGCCCCAATTATGGCAATTTGGGCAATATGTAAAATTTCAACAACCGATGTTAGATGGACTTTCGCAACTATTATTTGTGTTGTTATTATTGTTGTATGTGTTGGTTTATTAGTTTTTCTTTGTCTTCCTCGTTTTAAGAAGATTCAAAAGTTAACCGATGACCTTAACAATATAACAAGGGAAAATGTAAGTGGAGTCCGTGTAGTTAGAGCGTTTAACGCTGAAGAGTATCAAGAACAAAAATTTGAAAAAGTAAATGAAAAAATTAAAAAAACTAATTTATTTACAAATAAAGCTATGGGATTAATGTCTCCTGTTATGAATCTATGTATGAATGGATTAACGATTGCTATTTATTTTATTGGTGCAATTATTATAAATGAAATTAGTATAAGTAATTATCCTGATATGAATCAATTCATCTTAGATAGAGCCTCAGCAATTGCTAATATGACCGCATTTACTTCATATGCAATGCAAGTAGTTATGTCATTTATGATGTTAATTATGGTCTTTATTGTTTTACCAAGAACGGTTATTTCAGGTGGACGTATTTGGGAGGTTCTAAAGACTAAGGTAAGTATTATTGATGGTGATATATCTGGTATTAGTGATTTAGGAACGATTGAATTTAATAATGTCTCTTTTTCATATAATAATGAAGGAGAAAATGCTTTAAGTGATATTTCATTTAAAGTAAATAAAGGAGAAACCCTTGCCATCATAGGTGCAACAGGTTCAGGTAAATCTACTTTAATTAACTTAATGGCTAGATTTTATGATGTAACAAGTGGTGAAATTCTAATTGATGGTGTTAATGTAAAAGATTATAAATTAAAGGATTTAAGAAGTAAAATAGCAATTGCTTCTCAAAAAGCAGCCCTTTTTAATGGAACGATAAAAGATAATATTATGTATGGAACTAATCACACTGATTTAGAAAAACTAAATAGTGCTATTGAAATATCGGAGTCAACATTTGTTACTAAATTAAAAGATGGGGTGGATAGTTATGTTTCGCAAGGAGGAACAAACTATTCTGGTGGTCAACGTCAAAGAATATCAATTGCAAGAACAATTTATAAAGATTCTGAAATAATGGTCTTTGATGATTCTTTTTCTGCTCTTGATTATAAAACTGATATGCTTGTAAGAAAAAAGATAAAAGAAAATTTAAGTGATAAAACTATTGTAATTATTGCTCAAAGAATTGGCACAATTATGAATGCTGATAAAATCATGGTCTTAGATGATGGTAAAATTGTGGGATTTGGTGCACATAATGAATTATTAGAAACTTGTGATGTATATAAAGAAATAGCTTTATCACAACTTTCAAAGGAGGAATTATAATATGCCTAGACCTATGAGAATGCAACAAATGAATGGAAAACGTGAAAAAATGGATAAAAAAGCACTAGTTAAATTAATTAAATATTGTAAAGCTTTTCTACCCGTAATTATAATTGCTACAATCTTTGCTATTCTTTCAGCAATATCACAAATCCTTGGTCCTAATAAAATAGAGGATTTATTTGAAGTAATTCAAGATGGATTAGTTAAGATTGATGGAATTAATATGACAAGTTTCTTTAAAGTTGCAATGACGCTAATAATAATATATTTAGTTGGTAATGTTGCAAGTTATATTCAACAATTAATTATGGCTACTGTAACACAAAAAACATCAAGAAAATTAAGATCAGATATTAATCAAAAAATCAATAAACTACCACTTAAGTATTTTGATAATACTTTAAGAGGTGATATTTTATCAGTTGTTACCAATGATGTTGATACAATATCACAAACACTAGGAAGTACGATTGCTAATTTAGTTAATGCCATAACTTTATTTATTGGTGTTGTCTTTATGATGTTTTATGTCAATGTTGAACTTGCGATAATAACAATTGTTACTTCATTACTTGGATTTGTATTAATCTTTAGTTTTATGGGTGTCTCTCAAAAGTACTTTAATAAACGTCAACAAAGTATTGGTAAAATGAATGGACAAATTGAAGAAATATATTCAAATCATTATATTGTAAAGTCATATTGTGCTGAAGAGAGTTCTCAAGATAAGTTTAATGAAATTAATAAAGAATTATATGAAAATAATTTTAGAGCTCAATTTATGGCAGGAATAATGCATCCAATTATGAATTTTGTTGGTAATTTATCATATGCTTTAATCTTCATTATTGGTATATTCTTAGTATTAAACGGATCTACAAGTGTTACTTTTCCAATTATAATTTCTTTTACAATATATTCTCGATTATTTTCTTCTCCCCTTCAAACAATTGCGCAATCAATGAGTTCTATTCAACAAGCATCGGCTGCTTCAAATAGAGTATTTAAGATGTTAGATGAAGAAAATATGGAAGATGAAACAAGTAAAGAATTAGTACTAAATAATGTAATTGGTAATGTTGAATTTAAAAATGTAAAATTTGGATATGATGAAAATAAAATAATAATTAATGATTTTTCAATTAATCTTAATAGTGGAATGAAAGTTGCAATAGTTGGTCCAACAGGAGCTGGCAAAACAACAATTGTTAATTTATTAATGAGATTTTATGAAGTAAATTCTGGTGATATCTTAATTGATGGTGTTTCTTTAAAAAATATGAAAAGAGAAAAGGTTAGAGACTTATTTGATATGATATTACAAGATACATGGCTATTTAACGGAACTATTCGTGAAAATCTTACCTTTAATAAAGAAAATGTAACCGAAGAACAGTTAGATAAAGTATGTAAGGCGGTAGGATTAAAACACTTTATTAAAACTCTTCCTCATGGTTATGATACTATGCTTGATGAAAAGTTAACTTTATCGGAAGGACAAAAACAACAATTAACAATTGCAAGAGCAATGATTAAAGATGCACCATTATTAATTCTAGATGAAGCTACATCAAGTGTTGATACAAGAACGGAACAAGTAATTCAAAATGCAATGGATAGCCTAACCAAAGGAAGAACTTCCTTTGTTATTGCTCACCGTTTATCAACAATAAAAAATGCGGATATAATTTTAGTATTAAAAGATGGAGATATAATTGAAAAAGGAACTCATGAAGAATTATTAAAACAAAGAGGATTCTATAGTGAAATGTATAATTCTCAATTTGAACTGATAGGATAGGGAAATAAAAAAAGCTGTTAAATAGCCTAAATTAATAGGTTATATAACAGCCTTTTTTATAATAAATCATTATTTTCTTGTTTAAGTAAGGTTGCATATCTTAACATTTGTTTTCTTGATGATACACCTAATTTACTTAAAATATTATGATTATGATACTTTAATGTGCTTTGTTGTATTTGACAAATATCTAATATTTCTTTAGCACTTTTACCTTCTAAATATAATTTAAAAATAGTAACTTCAGTTTTTGTTAATGATTTGATACCTTTTTTAAACATTTCATAGTCATCAGGATCAACCTCATTTTTACGTGAATATGAAAGTCTAGCAATTTCGGCTTTAGCCTTATTTAATTCATCAAGTTGTTCTTCCTGTTTCTTTTTTAAGACAGAATTCTCAATTTGTTGCAGTTCATCTTGTTTGGTTAGAAAAATAAATAAATCATCTATTTCAACAAAAGTTGATGTACTATTTTTATGTTCTTGCTTTTTAATTTGTTCTAATCCTTGTAATAATGGTTTTAGAAATTTTCTACTAAAATAAATACAAATAACGATTGTAATACATAGTATTAAAACAATTAAACTAATGTTTTGAATAGTATGAGTGGTTGCAATTTTGGTATAATCAGTTTTAGGTGTCATTACTGATAAAAGATAAGTGTTATTACAAATATTTATTTCTTTTACTAAACCAACATAGTCGGATTCACCACTAATGGTAATTAATTCATCATTTATATTATTCATTTTTAAGGTACCAACTGGAGATAAGTAGTATCCATTATAAACCCCTGCAAAGAAGCACTTAGATGTATCAATTGTTTTATCTTGCTTTTTTGAAAAAAGACAAGTTAAATGTTTTAGCTGAGTTCCTTGAGCGAAATGCATTTTAAAGTAGGTTTCACTAATTTCAAAACCACAATAACCATATAAGATATTATCAGAACTAATAATAGGAATTATAAAGTGCATTGCTTTTTCTGATGTACCAGGTAGGGTAGATGCATCTAATAAGTATGTTGCTTTTTCAATAGGAAGTTTTGCGACATTGAGTAAGTTATCCCAGTTATTGATATAATCAGTATTAAACTCAAGACGCCACTTACGATGTGGCATAATTCCTTCTTCACGACCAAGTTCAGCAATTCCTCGATATAATAATACTGAATTATCTCTCGCATCAATACTACTTCGTTCAAAATATAAACCTGTTTTTGATTTTTCAGCATTTTCAATTTTAGTATTTACAGTTGCATTATAAATAATGAATGCACCTGAACAATCAGTTTTTAATAATTCTTCATGTAATTTATGAAATACTGCTTTTTGTAATCCTGTAATATACTCTAAATTATCATTTAAATCATTAAATTCAATACCATTATTATTTAAATAAGATTCTGTTAATTGACTAATATTTTCAGAAAGACTTGTTCCCATCATTGTTAAATTATCAAAATAATTATTTATTTGACGGTCATAGACACTAAGTTGAAATGATAAATCTTTAGATAAAGATTGTTTTGTTGATGAATAATGTCCTAAAAGAAACATTCCTAGGCCTAAAAAAGATGTAACAATAATTGCAAGAATAATCATGTAAAGAAATAATTTTCTTTTCATTGATGTTTTTTTGGTTGTTTCTAAACTCATAATAGTTACCTATTTAATTGATATAAAATAATTAATTATTTCATTAGTTATTTCTTCTTGTGATTTTCCTTCATTATATTTAGAGGTTAGGTTTTTTTGTAATAGTCGAATATTATCATATAAAGAATATACTTTATTATAATAATTTGAGAAATTTGGTTCAGATAATAAAGTACAACTTTCTTTTGTTTTTGATATTGCTTGATATAATGTTTGATAATTATTATTTTTAAAATTATAAGTATCAATTTTATCAAATGAATTATTTAATACGGGCATATATCCAGTTGAAGCAACAAAATCAAGGTTTCGATTTTCTTCAGTAAACCATTGTGCGAAGACGGTACATGCTTCTTCCTTTTGTTTAGTTGTTTTATATGCACATAATCCAACTCCAGCTTGTGTTGCATAGTATGGAGCGTCAACACTTGCTTGAGGTGTTTTAAATACATGAAGATTCATATCTATTTGGGTATTATCGGGATATGTTATTTTATCGTTATAATAAAGAATTGAAGCAGAAGAGCCAATCCCTGCTATTACTTGTCCGGTCATTATTTGCGTATTAGCATAAAGGTCAGCAACAATTATATGTCCTTTCGCAATCGCTTCAGCGAATTGTTTGTATGATGCCATTAAGATTTCATTACTAAAATCATACCATCCATCACTTGTGTAAAGATTAGTTGCACCTTTCGATATAGCATTTAATTCAACACATCTCATTAAATAGTCAATCGCAAGGAATGGTTTCCCTCCTGAATAATCATAATACTTTTCCGTAACGCTAAATATACCATCCCAAGTTGCAAGATCATCATAAGTTACAGATTCTGCTTTCATAAAGGTATCATATACTCCCCCCGCAACAAATAAGAGGTGCGTTGATTTTGATACAGGAAGTACAACTAAGGAATTATCAACCGTACCATCTTTAACAAAATCACCAACAAAAGCATTTACTTCATTTTCTGTTAAGACATCACGCCAATTAATTAAGTTATTAATTCCTAAATCTAAGGCATTAGAGGCATGACAGAAGAATAAGTCAGGCATTTCTGGAGCCCCTGCTTTATCAGCTTGAGCTTCAAGTAATTTACTACCAATATAGGTGGCGCTACTCATTAATGTAATATTAATAATAATACCTTTTTCCTTACCAATGGTTTTATTAAATTCTTCAATTTGTCTATTCATTGGTGAATCAGCTTGTTCACCATAAACATGCCACATTGACAAGGTTACGGGATTATCAGGGTCTAGTAATGATTTATTCTTTTTACAACTTGTAAAGGTTGTAATAATAGATATTGTTAATAAAGAAATAAAAAAATAAGAAAATAGTTTTTTCATTATCCACCTCCGATAATTAAAAAATTTTCAATTAAACTATCGTTTACTTATATTTATTGTATTTTTATTATACAAAAAATAAGAAAAAAAGTAAAGTTATTTACTAAGGTATTAGTAATATATTTATTCATCTATTTCACCTTAAATTTAATGTGCATTCTAATGCCCAAAAAATGTATTTTAGTTTTAGTAGTATTGTAAAAATAGATAAAAAGAGGTATAATATTTATAATTTTGAAATGAGGGATAAAGTGATTAAATTACTTATTTTTTCAGTCGTAATGATGTCTATAATAATTACGATATTATATTTATGTCATAAATATGTAACAAGTAATGATATAAAAAATAGAATATTACAAGTAGTAAGTGTTATTACAGTAATTATTCATTATAGTTCTTTATGGGTTGATTTCTTTTTAACCGGAGAAGCAGAAGTTGATAATACAATGTTGCTTCCAATATATCCATGTAATGTTTGTATGTGGTTATTACTAATTGTATCTTTTATGAAAAATAAAGAATCATTTATGTATCGAAGCTTAACTGAATTTTTAGCAATAGGGGGAACTATTTGTGGATTAATTGGTCTTTTCGCAAATGAAATCTTTTTAGCTAATCCTTCCTTTAGTGATTATGACTCTCTAAAAGGACTATTATCACATTCAACAATGATTTTTGGTACTTTATTTCTTTTAACTGAAGGGTATATAAAGATTAGAACCCTTAGTCTTACTTTAAGTATTATTGTTGGTTTATTAATCTTTGTTATTGATGGAGTAGTTATTAATACATTATTTCTCCTATTTGATTTAGAGGCTGTCAATTCAATGTATTTAGTTGAATTTCCTTTAGATATTCCTTTTGTTAATTCTATAACTTTAGGTTTACTTGGAGTAATCCTTGTCTTTATTATAACAACAATATATGAAACAGTCCATTTAGATAAGGAAGAAAGATGGTACTTTGAATTAAAAAAACATTATTTAGAAAAACATAATAAGGAGTAATTATGAGAGAATTATTTTTAAAAATATTTGGAGCACATGAAGCATCCTCAAATAATGGTATTGCCTTATTTTCATGGGCCCACATTTTATATTTAGTTTTAATTATCGCATCAGTTGTTGTGCTTTCCGTAGTTTATTTTAAGAAAGATATAGCTAAAAAAGATAAACTACTTGATATTATAGCCATTTTAATTATGGCATCATATATTTTAGATTTCTTTTTACAACCATTTTGGCATAATGGCACCCTTGAAGAAAATGGAAGTATTATTTTAGATAAATTTCCTTTCCATATTTGTACAGCCTTATGTCCATTAATCTTTTATTCAAGATTTGCTAAACATGGAAAAGCTATTAAAACCCCAGCTGCTATTTTATCAAGTCTAGCTCCCTTAATGTGGTTAATATATCCAGGAACGGCTCTTGATACTGATCTTGCATTTTATTCATATGAAATAGTTCAATTGTTTTTTTATCATGGATTAGTATTCATTTATGGGATTGTAGCATTAATCTTACAAGATGAAGAACTAGATATTAAAAAATGTTATAAAGAAGCAATTTGTGTAGTTGGTATTGCTTTATGGGCAACTCTTGGTAATGTTTTATATTCTGAGGCTGGAAGTAGTGGCTATAACTGGTTTTTCTTAAAAGACCCTGTATTTAGCTTTATTCCAAAAGCTATTAATCCATATGTTGTAGTTGTTATTATGTATTTATCTTGTTTATTTGTTTATGGGGTAAATTATTTTGTTAAATATATAATAAGTAAAAATAATTATAAATCAGTAAAGAGGTAATATCTCTTTACTTTTATTTATAGATATGATAAAATAAAAAAAGGAGTTGTAATATGATAAAAAAATATTTATTAAATAAATTGAGTTATTTAATTTCATTATTTACAAGTTTAATTTTTACAGTAACTTTATTATTTAAAAATATCTTATTAATGAGATATAATGAATATGGTCTATATGGTATAATTATCTTTATAATTGTTTCTTTATTTGTTTTTATAATTTTTTTTATGATTATCTTTTCAATTGGACTTTTAGGATATATTATATATAATAAGATAAAGGAGAAGAATAATGAAGGTCTTAATAATTAATGGAAGTCCAAGACTTGATGGAAACACTAGTCTTGCGATTGATGAAATGTGTAAAGTATTTGAAAGTGAAAATATTAATGTAACAATTTATCAAATTGTGGGAAAAGATATAAGAGGATGCATTGCATGTGGTAGCTGTAAAAAGACAGGTAAGTGCGCATTTAATGATGATGTTAACAATTTACTAGATGAATTACATGAAGCAGATGGTTTAGTTGTCGCTAGTCCTGTTTATTATGCATCACCAAATGGTTCCTTAATATCTTTACTTGATCGTTTATTTTATAGTAATCAATGTGATTTAACAATGAAAGTTGCTTCAAGTGTCGTTATTGCAAGACGAGGTGGTGCATCTTCTAGCTTTGATGTTTTGAATAAGTATTTTACAATTAGTGGAATGCCAATTGCTTCTAGTTATTATTGGAATAGTGTTCATGGATTAAATAAAAAAGAAGCAAAGGAAGACGTCGAAGGCTTAAGAACAATGAGAATGCTTGCTAAAAATATGGTTTTTTAATGAAATCAATTGAGATGGGAAAACGTGAATTTGGTCTTCCCGTAAAAGATAAAAAAGAATATACTAATTTTATAAGATAAGAAAAGAGATGCCAAATGACATCTCTTTTTAAACGGCTAAATCACCATCTTTAATTAAATTTAATTTTCTAAATAATAAATCAAGTAAGAATACTAAGATAGCAGGTGCAATTATTTGTAATCCAAATATTCCAACCCATGTTTGCCAAGTATTACCCATACTTGCGAAAGTACCGATTTGGCCAACTAAACCAGCAGTACCCATTCCTGAACTTGCACCTAAACATACAAGTTTTAACCACATTGTAGACACAGGTCCTAGAATAGCACTTGCAATGATAGTAGGAAGCCAGATAACTGGCTTTTTTAAAATGTTTTTAAATTGTAACATTGAAGTTCCAATTCCAATAGATATAATCATACCAATTTTATTATCTTTTCTAGATTGTATAGCAAAGCCAACCATTTGACATGAACAACCAACTATTGCACTGCCAGAGGCAAGGATTAGTCCTGAATATTCAGGCATTGTCATTGCAACTGATAAATCAACGCCACCTAGATTAAAGACCATCGCACCGATTGCGGCACTTGATATTGGAGCAGTCAGAGCCATTCCCATTAAGACAGCAACAATTGCCCCCATAAATAGTGGTGCTGTATTAGTGCCCCAGTTGATTAGCCATTGCATACCATATGTAACATAAATTGTTGGATATCTAACAAGAAGAGCAACAATAGTTCCCACAATTATTCCAAATAGGGGAATTATTAAGATATCAACACTAGTTTTCTTTGTAAATATAAGTTTCATTAGTAATGCAATACTAATACATACGATATAAATAGTAAGTGGATCACCTACTTGTATTTTATCATAAATAACATGGTCAGTAACAAATTTAGTTGATAGTGAAAAATAAGCAGTAATTTCACCAACCCCCGCAAGCACAATGGTATTTAGGGAATTTAGCTTTAAAGTTAAGGCAATCCCTACTCCAATTCCAGCTCCAGTTAACATTTGAAATACATATGATGCTCCATGTGTACTTCCGTCACCTAATACTTTTTCAATAAATTTACATGCCTCATTATCATCTTGTGAAAAGAGTTTGCCGATAGTCGCAACAATCGTTCCAATGATTAAGGTTGCGAAAAGACCGTAAGCCATACCATTTAAAGTAGTGATAAGAAAGGATAATACTTTATTTTCTTTTTTCAAATTAACACTTCCTTATATTATATAATTCAAATTATTATACCAAATATTTACAAAAAATGCTAATTATTTGATGATAAAGCGTTTTTATTTTTATTATTAAAAAACGTAAACGTTTATTTATATAAATTATTTAAAAAAATGATATAATAAATATATAATAAAATACAAAGGATAGATATTATGAGTAATAAAAAGAAGATATTAATTTTATTTTTTACAATGTTAAAAATTGGCCTATTTGCTTTTGGTGGTGGTCTTAGTATTATTGCTTTACTTGAAGCTGAAGTTGTTGATAAAAGAAAATGGATAACAAAAGAAGAATTTTTAGATATGATTACAATCTCAGAGGCAACTCCAGGTCCTGTTGCTATTAATTGTGCTACTTATGTTGGTTATAATATTGGAAAGTTTTTAGGTGCATTACTTGCGACTATTGCTGTATGTATACCTTCTTTTATTATAATCTTTATTATTTCATTATTTCTAAATCAATTTTTAGAAAATGAATATGTAAGTTATGCTTTTAAAGGTATTCAAGTAGGTGTTGTTTTTATAATCGTTTCTGCTGGTATAAAAATGTTTAAAGAAATGAAGAAAGATTTATTTAATCTTATTTTATTTAGTATTACTTTATTATGTGTATTAGTTTTCTTTGTTTTTGGTATTAGTTTTTCATCAATATTTTATATATTGATTAGTGCCATAATTGGTGTATTTGTATATATGATTAGAAAAATTATAGTATCTAAGAAAGGAGTAAAATAATGATTCTTAAATTATTTTTGACTTTCCTGGAAATTGGACTTGTATCGTTTGGTGGCGGACTAGGAATGATATCGATTATTAGAGATACCGTGATAAGTAATAACTGGCTAACAGAAGAAGAATTCTTAAATTTTGTTGCTATATCTGAATCAACACCAGGACCACTCGCTGTTAATATGGCAACCTTTGTTGGGGCATCACAAGCTGGTTTTTTAGGTGCACTTGTTGCGACAATTGGTGTTATATTACCTTCTTTTATTATTATATTGATTATTGCGAAAATATTAAAAAATATTTCTAAATATAATTCAGTAAATATTGTATTATCATGTATTAGACCAGTTGTTATTGCTTTAATTATTGGTACGGGGTTAACAATGGTTCTTAGTGTTGTTTGTGGATTTATTAATATTAATTATGGGTTTACTTTTAATTATGAGGGAATTATTATTATCTTTATTTTGTTTTTAATTAATTTATATGCAAAAAAAATAGAAAAAAGAAAATTACCTCCAGTTATAATAATTTTGATATCAGCACTCTTAGGTCTTGCATTACATGTTTAAAAAAATGCAATTATTTAGATATTTAATAAAAAATATGGTAAAATATTATAGTGAAAGGAAGATGGTTATATGAATAAATGTGTATTTGGAATAGATGAAATAAAAGCAAAAGAAATACTTTCAACATTACTTTCAACTGGTGGTGAATTCGCTGAAGTATTTATGGAAAATACAACCAACGAATTATATGAAATGACTCTAGGTAAAGTAACAAAAGCTAATGTTTCTTGCATTACAGGAGCCGCACTTAGAATTATTAAAGATGGGGTTGAAGTAAATTCTAGTATTACTGATGCTAGTTATGAAAATTTAATCGAAAAAGCAAAAGTACTTGCTAGTAGTTTTGTTGGAGAAAAAAGTACAGAAATTCTTGAATTTAAGGAAAAGAAAGTTAAAAAGGTAGTAGATCCTAAGGTTTATACAAATGACTCAAATGATGTTGAAGTTAAATTACTTACCGATGCAACTAATGGTGGTTTAGAAGTAAGTAAGGAAATTGTTCAGTTTATTGCAAGAATTTCAAAAAAACTTCAAGATATCTTTGTTTTCGCAAGTGATTCTACTTGGCAAACTGATAAACGTGCCGAAACTAGACTTACTTGTTCAGCAGTTGCTTCAGATGGCGTTATTATGGAATCTGGTTCTAGTCAATATGGTAAAAACGCTGGTATGGAAATGTTTGATAACTTTGATGCCTATGAACTTGGTAAAAAAGCAGCTAATGATGCTATAACAATGTTACATGCTGAAGAAATGCCAGGTGGTGATATCCCAGTTGTTATTAATAATGGATTTGGTGGGGTTATACTTCATGAAGCGTGTGTTCATGGATTAGAAGCAACATCGGTAGCAAAAGGAATGAGTGTATTCTGTGGTAAACTTGGTCAACAAATTGCAAGCCCTATCGTTAATGCTGTTGATAGTGGTGTTGATGAAGGTGAATGGGGTTCAATGAATGTTGATGATGAAGGAACTCCTGCTCAATGTAATTTATTAATTGAAAATGGTATTTTAAAGTCATATCTTGTTGATAAGAAAAATGCTAAAAAAATGAATCATCCTATTACTGGTTCTAGTAGAAGAGAGTCATATAAAAATACAACAACATCTAGAATGACTAATACTTATTTCTTAAATGGTACATCAACATTTGATGAAATCATTAAAAGTGTTGATTATGGACTTTTCGCAAAAGAAATGGGTGGTGGTTCAGTACAACCAGCAACCGGTGAATTCAACTTTGCTGTTAACGTTGGATATTTAATTGAAAATGGTAAAATTACAAGACCAGTTCGTGGAGCTACTTTAGTTGGATCTGGACCTGAAGTATTAATGAATATTGAAATGATAGCTGATAATTTAAAATGTGCTCATGGTATGTGTGGATCTGAAAGTGGCTCAATTCCTACTAATGTTGGTCAACCGACAATTAAAGTATCACATATTACTGTAGGTGGAAAGGGAGGTACTAAATAATGATGACTTATGATCAAATAATTCAAAAAGGGTTAAGTTTAGGCCTTGAAGAAATTGAAATTTATGTAAAAACATCAGTTAATAATGTTGTTAAAGTCTTTGAAAATGAATTATCTAATTATAATTCTAGTGAAATATTTGGTATGTCAATCAGAGGCTTATATAATGGTAAGATGTGTTATGTTTATACGGAAAGTCTTGAAGAAGATTCAAGTGATGAAATATTAAAACAATTAATAATGAATGCTAAATCAATTACTTCAACTGAAGAAGAACATGTATTTGAAAAAGGTTCTTCATATCAAAAGGTTAGAGAGCTTAAAGCCGATAATGCTTCATATCCATTAACTGATAAGATTCAAATGTTAAAAGATATGTCAAGTGATGCATTAAAAGTATCTGATAAAATAGTAAAAATTGGTTATTGTCAATATCAAGAAACGGCCCAAAGTGTTAAAATTATTAACTCTAAAGGGTTAAATTTATCAAGAGATTATGCATATATGGTTACTTTCTTAGGCGCAGTCGCAACTGATGGTAAAAATACAACATTAGGTTTCGCAAGTGATGCTAACACTTCATTTAAGGAATTAGAAACCGAAAGAATTGTAAAAGAAGCAACTTCAAATGCTCTTGGATCATTAGGAGCAGGAAGTATTGCTAGTGGTGAATATGAAGTAGTTTTCCATAAGGATGTAGCAACGGAAATTCTTCAAGCTTTTGCTTCTGTATTTAGTGGTGAAAGTGCAATAAGAAAATTAACAATATTAACTGATAAAGTTCAAACTCAAGTTTTTGGTAAAAATATTAATATTGTTGATGACCCATTCTGTGATTTTGCTTTAGTTAATTATGCATTTGATGATGAAGGTGTACCATGTGTTCGTAAAGATATTGTTAAGGACGGTGTATTCCAAGGATTTTATCATAGCCTGAAAACAGCTAAAGCATTAAATGCTGAGTATACTGGTAATGGATTTAAACCAAGTGTTTCTTCTAGTGTATCTTCAAGCCCAACTAATTTATATTTAGTACCTGGTAACTATACAGAAGAAGAATTAATTAAGAGTGTAGATAAAGGAATCTATGTAACTGAAGTTAATGGATTACATGCTGGCCTTAATCCAATTTCTGGTTCTTTCAATGTTCAAGCAAGTGGTTATATGATTGAAAATGGTGAGAAAACAAAACCTGTTACTTTATTCGTTGTTTCTGGTAACTTCTATGAAATGATGAACAATGTTGATATGATCGCTAATAACATTGATAAACGAATGAACTATGTTGCATCTCCTTCTATAAAGGTTAAAAAATTAGTTATTTCTGGTAGTGGATCTATTGAATAATAAATATGACTTAGATGTGGATTATCACATTTAAGTCTTTTTTTTATAAAAAATAACGTTTTCATTATTCAATCCTATGTCAATAACTTTGCATTTTTACAAAAAATTTATGAAACATAAGCATAATTAT
>CAZDPJ010000027.1:0-19579 GCA_964507405.1 uncultured Staphylococcaceae bacterium | reverse complement strand
TAGTTAGAAATAGCAAAAATAGGTCGTTGCCAGCTCCTTTCTATATTCATTAAAATGCGCCTCTTTAGCTCAGTTGGTTAGAGCACATGACTGTTAATCATGGGGTCCGGGGTTCAAGTCCCTGAAGGGGCGCCATTTTTTATAGTTTTGGTCTGTTGGAGAAGCGGCTTAACTCACATGCCTTTCACGCATGCACTCACGGGTTCGAATCCCGTACAGATCACCATTAATTGACATCTGTTAGTCTTCTGATAAAGAGGGCTAATTTTTGATTTTGTAGGGTATTTTAGTTAAATATGGTTAGAATATATAAATGTCAAGTTAAATATCCTCAATTTTGTTCACTTAACTATCCTCAGTTTGTAAAGGTTTAATTTTATCTTTTATTCTATATGATTGACCAGTAATATTAAATAAATATGAATAATGTAATATTCTATCTAAAATAGCTTTAGTAATCATTTCATCATTGCCTAATATTTGTGGCCATTTATCAAATGTTATATTACTTGTAAATATTGTTGATCTTTTAGTATATCTCATATCTATTAATTGAAAAAATAATTTTGATTCAAGAGGACTTATTTCATTGAAGCCGACTTCATCAATTATCAATAGCTTATATTTGAAGAATTGTTTGATTTTTCTATCAATCGTTCCTTCATTATAAGCATTTTTTAATATACTAATTAGCTTATTGAATTTAATAAAATAAACACTATTTCGTCTTATAGCTACTGAATATGCGATTGCTATTGCAAGATGTGTTTTACCAGTTCCCGGATTTCCTACAAATACTATATTTGTTGCTTCATCATAAAATGTTGAATCTACAATTGAATATATTTTCTCTTTACTTACACTTGGTTGAAATTCAAAGTCGTAATCATCTACCGTTCTAAGAAAAGGAAATCCTGCTACTTTAACATTGTACAATTTATTATTTTCTTCTTTAGCTTCAACTTCCTTCTTTAAAACCTTATATAAGCCCTTTAATTCACTTTGTGATATTCCATCATTTATATGTAGTTCTTTTAAATATGTATAAGCAGATTTCAATCTTAGATACATTAATTGATCTAATACTTCATTAATCATAACTTATCTCCTCCAATTCTTTTTGAATAATTGATTTTTCTTTTTTAGTTGTTTTATTCTTACTATTATCAATGTTTTTGTATTTTAAATCATGTTCATCTTTAATATTTAATAATTTATTTGTTATTTGATGAATTGTTATGATTTTTTTGTTATAATATATATGAAGTTGGTCTCTAATAACTACTAATCCTACTTTACATCCAATATAATTCTTTGGTACAGAATATTTATTAGACTGATAGGAAATTAGTGATTCTTTAGAAACAGTAACTTCATTTAGTGTAAGGTGATACTTTTTTCTGATTTCTGTGGAAGGTAATTGAAGAAGATCACCTTTTTCTTTTTCAAATAGAAATATTCTAGGAAATTTGGTAGCTTGTGAAATGCTTTTATTATCTTCTTCATTAATTGTTTCTAAAATATCATGCATATGATATAAATCTTTATACTTACCATTATAATTTTTCATTTGACTTACAATCTTATTTTGAGTTTCGGTTTTACCTTTTGTTTGTGGTCTGTGAGGAATACACGGCTTTACAGTTATTCCATAATCTTTACAAAACTCATCAAATTTAGCAGTTAAGATAGCTGGTTCACCATTACGTCTTGGCTTTTCCACAAATTGTTTTAAGTTGTCTATTACTATTTCTTTTGGTACTCCACCAATTGTTTCAAATGATTCAGCTAAAAAAGAAAGTAAATTTTCTACTTTTGTATCTATAATTAATTTTCTTATATTATATCTTGACCAACCAAATGTAAGCGAGGTATATAACCAATTATAGTTTCACCTTTTTTATTAATCAATTTAATATTTTCTTTCATATCGAATTGAACTTGCTCACCTGGTTCTGTTTCAAATCGTTCAGTAAAAGAATTATCCTTTTTTCTTTTAAACAAAGAATCTAATTCTTTGTCTTCTCTAATATAACGATTTAATGTAACTCTACTACATGTAATACCCTTTTCTCTTTTTAAATACTTAAATAAATGATCTATGTAATCAAAACTTTGATATTTATCTGATAATACTTCAACAATATATTCTCTATATTCATCTAAATATTTAATTCTATCTCTAGTTTGTTTAGGAGTATGTCCTTCCAAATATTTTCTTATTGTTTTTCTATCTTTATTTAATTCTTTAGCTATTTTTGAAATATTCACTTTAATTAGTCCTTCCTTGTAAGCTTTACTAAACATAGATAAATCATTAACACTTGTTATATTTTCTAAAATAATACCTGTCATAATAATTACTTCCTTTCTGTAATTATTATATCAAAAAAGTACTCATTTGTGTTGTTAAGAATTGGGGATTCTTATATGAACACAATTGGGTACTTTTATTTTAACATTTATACTTCATGATTAATACCACCACTAGTATTATATCGTGATTTACTTATTAGGACATTATCATAAATTAAACATAGCTATAAAATTTAGAAGTTGTTTATTTGACTTTTATAATGTGAAAAAGTATAAAAAGCATGGTAATTTTTATATATATTATAAAAAGTTATCAGTGGAGATTATATGATAAAAATTAATAATTTAAGTAAGGTTTATAAAAGTAGAAATAATAAAAAGCAAAAAAATATTGTATTAAAAAACTTAACATTTACTTTACCAGATACTGGTTTTATTTTTATTATCGGTAAAAGTGGTAGTGGTAAAAGTACTTTATTAAATATGATAGGCGGACTTGACGATTATACATCTGGTGAAATTATTGTCGATGGCAATAACTTTTCTACGTTTACGTCTAAAGATTTTATGAAATATCGTAGTTCATACTTAGGATTTGTTTTTCAACATTATAATTTGCTTGATGAATTAACTGTAAGACAAAACATTGAATTAAGCATGGATATTTCTGGAATTACTGATAAAAGTATTGTTGAAGATGTATTAGCTGAGGTTGAAATGTCTGGATATGAGGAAAGATATCCGTATGAACTTAGTGGTGGACAGCGTCAAAGAATTGCAATTGCGAGAGCTCTTGCTAAAGACCGTAAACTAATACTATGGGATGAACCTACAGGAAATCTTGATAATAAGACTACAAAACTTGTAATGGAAGTACTTAAAAAAATTTCTAAAACAAAACTTGTTGTTATTGTAAGTCATGATATTGAAAGTGCATATATTTACGCAGATAGAATTATTGAATTAAATTCTGGTAATATTATTAGTGATATAGTTAAAAAAGATAATTATAATAATGAGTTTATAATAACAGATAACGACATAGTTTTACCATATCATAAAGACTTAACTGAAGAAGAAACTGTTGACTTACTAAATGAAATAAAAAAAGATGAAATAAAAAACATAGTTCAACTTGATAGTGGATTTATAGATAATAACGATGATATTGTTAGTGATAAAGTTACTGAATTATCTTCAAATAATCTTTCACTTAAAAATACATTTAAATTAGCAAAAGTATTTTTAAGAAAAAGATTTATTTCAAGCCTCAGCATAATTCTTGTTACAACTTTAATCTTTGTTGTAATTTCTATTACGCAATCAATGATTAGATTTGATCCAAATAGCTATAACTTTGCTAGTAATGAAACTGTAGTTTTAAAAAAATATGATCAAGTGCCATTTAAAGAATCTGTTCATACATCAAATATTCATGATATTACAGATGATGAATATCAAAAAATATCATCATCTAAGACGGATGGAAATATTTTTAAATTATATAATTATACGATAGGTACATCACAAGATAAAATATCTGCTGGTGTAATTAGAGATATTAATAGAAATTATGAAGAATTTTATTGTAAAGAATCTCTTGGTACTTTAAATTGTTCTTTAGATTATTTAAAGAAAATATATGGCATCGATGGAAATTTAAATATCCTTGCTGGTGAGATTAGAGATGATGACTGTAAAATGATTCTAACCGATTATGTTGCTGATAGCTTAATATATAGTATAAAAACATTTAATAGTTATGAAGATATAATTAATTCTTTTTCATTATCTAATATATCACTTCATTATTCAGTTAGTGCAGTAATAGAAACAGGATATAAAACTAAGTATGCCTCAATTATTGAAGAGTATGCTAATAGTATTGATTATAGTAATACTTATTCTAATATTGTTGAAACATCACTTTATAAGGGATTTTTAGAAGATGTAAATACTCATTTAGGTATTTGTTATAATATAAATCCTAACTTTGAAGAAGATATTAAAAAAATACGTGTAAATTCAACATTTAGATTTTGTTGTGATTCCTTTAGTGGTAATGGAAAAGAATATAAAATTGATAAAAATATAAGTATCCCAGTTGCTATCAATACTTTTTCTGATATTACAGTTAATGAAGGAGAAGTTGCTATAAGTTATTCTGTTTATAATCAATTGTTTAGTACATCTTATAATGAGTCAACTTATAAAAATTTTACACCTCACGATTTTACTATTACACATTATATTGATGGTGATAATACTAAAGGCGTAATGTACTCTAAAACCTATCACTTAACTAAACTTACTAATGGAAATAGTATTGTATTAAATGATAAAGACTATATTACTTTCTTTTCATTAAATTTACAAAATTATGGTTTATATTTTGATAATGTATCAAATGTCGAATCAATAGCTCATATGGCCAACGATTTAAATATTCATCCAAATAGTATTGATCAAGATAATATATTATTTATAAATAAATTTGTTAATTCTTTTGTTCCTTTTTTAAAACTGATATTTGTTATTTTAATTATATTTGAACTTGCTTATTTAATCCTTTTTGGTATAAATAATATAAGACAAAATTTATATGAAATAGGTGTTCTTAAGTCATTAGGTGGCAAAACTAAAGATATTGGAGTATTATTTATTTTAAATGTCTTATTATCGGGTATTGGAATATGTATATCTTCAGTTATCTTTAGCCCTATAATAATTAAAATTATAAATAGAATGTTAACTAATTCTTTCTCTAGAGTACTAGATATTGTTATTTTTGATTTAAGAATAGTTAGAACTTTACCTTCCTTAATGGCATTTAATATGTTTGCAGTTATATTTATCTCGTTTATTTCATCAATTATTTCGATTATCTTTTTATATAAAGTTAAACCAATAGAAATAATTAAGGCTAAGGAGTAAGCTATGATTGAAATTAAAAATTTAACGAAAATATTTAAAGAAAAAAAGAAAATTAAATGTGTTGCTTTAAATGATATTTCCTTTACTCTTCCAGATCATGGGATGGTATTTATCACTGGTAAAAGTGGAAGTGGTAAAAGTACATTATTAAATATGATTGCTAGGTTTGATGATGCTACAAGTGGTGAAATAATTGTAGATGGCAATAATATAAGTAGTTTAAAAACCAAGGACTTAAATAAATACCATGGTACCTATTTAGGATTTATTTTTCAAGATTATCATTTAATAGATGAATTAACTGTTTATCAAAATATAGCATTATCATTAGACTTAATTGGTAAAAATGATGATGGCATTATCAGTGAAACATTGAAACTTGTTGATTTAGAAGGATATGAAAATAGATATCCTAATGAACTATCGGGAGGAGAATGTCAAAGAGTTGCTATTGCCAGAGCCATAGTAAAAAATCCTAAAATGATTCTTGGCGATGAACCAACAGGAAATCTTGATAATGTTACAACTCCTCAAGTATTAAATCTTTTAAAAGAAATAGCTAAAAAATGTTTAGTTGTAGTTGTATCACATAATATGGTTGATGCTGATATGTATGCTGATAGGGTAATTGAACTATCTGATGGTGTAATTGTAAAAGACGTGGTTCGAAATAGAAAATATCAGAATGATTTTCGACTAGAAGATGGTACTTTGTATTTACCTCACCATGATAATTTAACAGAAGCAAACATTGAATATATTAGAGAAAATAAAGAAAAAATAAGTAATGTAATTCAAAGAGATGATGGCTTTCAAAAAGCAAGACGTCTTACTAGTAAAAATAAAACATTTGATTTTGAGGATGGAACTGCGAAAAACAAAAATATTTTTAAATTATTTAAACTATTTTTTAAGAGACGCATAAAGAATAAAATAATTACTGTTGTTATGGCAACAATGATTATATCTGTATTTTATGTTTTACAATCTTTTGTAAATTTTGATGAAAATAAAGCCGTTGCCAATACTATTTTTGAACAAAAAGAGCAAGCTTTAATTATTCACGATGTAAAAAATGCTTATGAAAGTTCTATAAAGTATTCAACTATAACAAGTAATAAAATAGATAAATTTAAAAAAATTATAAAGGTACAGTCTATGAATTATATAATACTTCACTTCATATAAAGGGCACTGAAATATTAGGAGAAAGAATACCTGTAGTTAGTTATTTAACTAAAAATTTCTACATTACTGAGTCATATGGGACTTTAGTATGTGATAAAGAATTTCTTGAAAAATTATTTAGTGAGGTTAAAGTACTTGCTGGAAGCATTGATGGACCTAGTTATGGAATAATTATTACAGATTATGTTGCGGATAGCTTACTTTATTATTGGCCCACATATTATAACTCGTATGATGACCTTATTGGCGAATATTCTTATGGAAAAAAAGTAAGGTGTTATATTCAAGCGGTCATTGATACTGGATATAAAACAAAATATAAATCAGTTATTGATATTTATAATGATTTTTGGAAGATTGGCGCGGATTATCCTTTAGAAGAAAATCTAAAAAAATGTAGTGAGTATACGGAATTTATTGAAAATGTCACCAAATTTATAGGTATAAATTATTCAATCAATCCTAATTATTTTATAGATATTACATCTTGGGATAAAGTTAATTCTTATTATATTGGTAAATTTTATTTATCAAGAGGAACATCTATTCCTAAATATTATAATGACTTTTTTCATGTATATAAAAATAATAATGAATTAATAGAATTAAAAGATAATGAAATAATTATGGGATATGATGAATATAATAATTTATTTTCAACTAAATATACAACCTCAAATTTAGATTCTTTTATTCCTCATGAAATTACTTTTACTAAATATACAAATACTAGTGGTGATGAAATTTTCTATAATAAAACTTTTATTGTTAAAGCTTTATCAAAAGATGTTGGAATATATACAAATGATAATACATATATTGGTTTAATGAAAATTGATCATATGGTTTATAGATTATATTTATCTGATATTTATCAAACCGAAAAAATATTAGATGTTGTAAGTGAACTTGATTTTTCTTTATTCAATAATGATAGTAGTGGAGTTTATTATATAAATCGAGCGATTCAAATTTTTAGGTCTCTTGTTTTAACACTAGAATATATAATGCTTGCTATATGTTTGATTTATTTAATTTCATTTGGTAGTAAAAATATAAAAAAGAGCTATTATGAAATTGGTGTAATTAAAACATTAGGCGGAAAAGATAATGATATTGGTAGAATATTTATGCTTGAAACATTAGTTGTAGGTCTTGTTATTATAGCTTTTTCAATTCTTGGAATGAGAGTTGCATCGTATTTAGCAAATAATATATTAATCGATTCTTTTTCTTCTATGTTTTCAATTCAGTTTTATAAATTAAATATTATATCAATGTATCCTAAAATGATTACAATTGACTTAGTTATAGTGTTATTTATAATTTTTATTGCTTCATTAATTCCAATGTTAACACTTAGAAAATTTAAATATATTGATATTTTAAAAGCAAAAGAATAAGATGTAATTTGTTTACATCTTTCTTTTCTTATTTCTTTACAAAGCATATAAAATAAAGTATAATTATTAAAAAGGGTAGGAATTAAATAATGAAAAAGAAAATAATATTTTTAATAATAATATTAAGTACAATTTGTGTAACATGTTTTATTGCTGTTTTTAGCTATTTCTCTTTTAAGGAAAGTAAAAAAGATAAAGAACTGGCAGAATATTTTCAAAACTTTTATCAAACAAAATTAAATAAATTTGAAGAAGAAAATAAATTTTACAATCCATATGAAGTAGATGTGGCTTTCCTTGGTGATAGTTTAACAGATATGTGTGATGTAAATAAATTTTATCCTGAATATCTTTGTGTTAATCGCGGTATTAGTGGCGATACAACTTTTACACTTGAAAGTAGATTAAAGGTTTCGGTATATGATTTAAAACCAAAGGTTGTTGTTTTGTTGATTGGCGCGAATAATTTTAAAACAATGTTTGAAAATTATGAAAATATATTAATTGGCTTAAAAGAAAATTTACCAAATACTAAGATTATACAACTTTCATTAACATCAATGGGAGGAAATCACTGGGGTAAAAATAACAATCAAGCTGCCTTTAATAATGTTATAATCAAAGATCTTGCTTCTAAATATAACAATATTTATGTTGATTTATTTACGCCTCTTTTAGATTTTAATACAAAAGAAATAGTGAATTCGTATACAATTGATGGTGGTCATTTGACTGATGATGGTTATATCGTTGTATCAAAAGAAGTAAAAAAGGCAATAAATATTGCCTTGAATGCGTAATTTATTACAAATGTTAATAATCAAAAATTTCCTAAAAAAAGCATTTAAGAATTTCTTAAATGCTTTTTATAAATTGATTTCTTTTAGAAAATCTTGAATTGCTTTATCATATGCTTCGGGTGTAACTGCCCTAATATGAGAGTGGGCACCTTTATCAAACCATACAATTTTTTTGGTTTTACTTCCACATTTATTGTAAAGATACTCTGCCTTTTTAGGAAGAGAATATAGGTCTTCTTTACTGTGAAGTAAAAGAAGTGGTTTAGTTAATTTATTAATACAGTCTTTAGGACCATATTTCATTGAATGTTTTGTATAATGTTTCATCCAAAAGTTACATTCTTGTAAAACAGGAAATAGTGGTCTTTTATCAACAATCATGTGATTTTTAAATGAATCATAAAAATCTGGATACATACCTTCAACTATTAATGCTTTTAAATTATCCGGGCAATTTTCGCTTAGCATTGCGTATAATGAAGCGGCACCACCAATGCAAATTCCATGCATTACAATAGTGTCAATTTGATATGTTTCTTTTAAAAAATTTGCCCATGCAATTACATCTTTATATTCTTCAAATCCAATAGTATTGTATTCACCATCACTATAACCGTGTGCACGTGGATCAATTACTAGGATATTATATCCAGCATCTTGATAAGGCTTTGCGAAAAAATATGAGTACATACATGCTTCAGTTCTACCTTGATGAATAAAAGCGACTTTATCATATCCAAAATCAAAGTATTCTCCATAAAGGTTTAATCCTTCATTTATAATATGTACATCTTTTTTAAAATCTTTGTTTTTTTCTCCCCATTCAATACCAATTTCATACATTTTAACTTGTAAAGGATTTGTCATCCATGAGCAGTGTCTACCCCACGTATCTTTGTCCTTCCTATGCAATTGATGTAAATAAATTTTTCTTGATAAATTAAAAGTAAAAATAAAATAGCCAATTAGTGATAATACTAATAATGAACTAATAACAATAATTATAATAATAAGTGGCGTCATATAAACCTCCATTTTTATATATTATATATTAAAAATAGACCTTTGTCAAATTTTTGAAATTATGCTTTGATGTATTAAACCACATAAATTGATTTTTGTCGAAAATTATGATATAATAAGATAGATTACTCTATTAAAAAAATAGTTAATTAATTTTAATATGGTCTAACGGAGGAATTTAAATGAAAAAATTTGTTATTATTACAGATTCATGTGCAGACTTAAATAAAGAACTTAGAACTAAATATGATATAGAATATACACCAATGAGAATACTATATGATGGAAAAGATATTCCGGCAAATCTTGACTGGGAAATTATACCAGCTAAAGAATTCTATGAAGCAATGGAAAAGGGAACAATTTTTAAAACATCACAAATAAATGCGGAACAATATAGAGATTGCTTTGTTGAAAAAATAAAACAAGGATATGATGTATTATCTATTTCTTGTTCATCAGCACTTTCGGCATCATATTACGTTAGTACTCGTGTTAGAGATGAATTAAAAGAAGAATATCCAGATGCTAAAGTCTACTGTGTAGATAGTAGAAATTCAAGTCTTGGTCTTGGTATTATGTGTATAACAGCATCTTTGATGAGAGATGAAGGAAAATTGATTGAAGAAGTTGCTCAATATTTAGAAGAACATAAACAAGAAATGAATCAAATCGCAACAGTTGAGGATTTAAATTATTTAAAAAGAGCGGGTCGTGTTACTGCTGCAAGTGCTGTTTTTGGTTCAATTCTTAAAATTAAACCGATTATTATATCTGATACATTAGGACAAAATGTTGCTTTTAAAAAGGTTAGAGGCCGTTTTACATCAATTAAAACAATAATTGAAATGTGTGCTGAAAATTATACTAATAAAGAAAACTTATTTATAGGTATTACTCATGCCAACGTATTAGAAGATGCTTTAGAAATAAAAAAGATGTTATTAGAAACAATCCCAGAAGCAAATAAGGCAACAATAATTATTGATTATATTGGACCAATTGTAGGTGCATCTGTTGGCCCTGGTACTGTTGCTGTATATTTCTATGGAAAAGAAGTGACTTTCTGTAGTAAGGAGAACGAATAAATGAAAAAATATATTATCCTAGCCGATTCAGGCTGTGATTTATCAAAAGAAGTGCGTGAATATTTCAAGGTAACAGATTATGTTGCTGGTCATATTCATATGCCAAATGGAAAAGAAATGCCAACTAATTTGGAATGGGACTTTATTAACTCTAAACAATTCTATGAATTATTATCTCGTAAAGATAATGGTATTACAACTTCACCTGCTAACACTGATGAATTCGCTTGTAAATTTGAAAGTTATTTAAAGCAAGGTTATGATGTACTTAGTATTTCATTATCTAGTACAATTAGTGGTGCATTTAGTTTTGCTAAAATGGCTGCTACTAAATTACAAGATAAATATCCAGATAATAAAATATACTGTGTTGATTCATATCGTGTTTCAATGGGTTTTGGCCTTCTTGTCGCATATGCATATCAATTACAAAATGATGGAAAAACAATTGATGAAGTTGTTGAATGGCTTGAAGAAAATAAATATAAAGTTCATCAAATGGGACCAATTGATAATTTATTTTTCGCAGCAAAACGTGGAAGATTGTCGATGGGAAAAGCAATCTTTGGTTCTTTTGCTGGAATAAAACCAATGGGAGATTATAGCCCCGAAGGTTATACTACAGTTTTAACAAAAGTGAAGGGAATTAATAAAGCATTAGATACAACAGTTGCATATGTAAAAAGAGTAATTGTAAATCCAGAAAATCAATATATCTTTATTGCACATTCAGAAAAAGAAAAAGAAGCACAAATTGTTAAGGAAAGATTAGAAAAAGATCTAAATTGTAAAAAAATCTTTGTTTCTGAAATATGTTGTAGTTGTGGAACTAATATTGGTCCGGGTATGTTATCAGTTAATTTTATTGGGGAAAAAGTTTCAGCTGGTCTTGTTAAAGAAAGTGAAATAATGAATTCAATATTAAATAAATAACAAAGGACTTAATTATGAATAAAATAAATGGAAAACAGTTTAAAGAGATAATACATAATGGCTTAAATAATTTATCTCTTCATTGCCAAGAAGTAAATGATTTAAATGTATTTCCAGTTCCCGATGGTGATACTGGTACAAATATGTTAATGACATTACAAAATGGATATTCGGCAATCAAAGATAATGAAGAAATTGATTTAGCTTGTGTTACTAAAACATTCTCAAAAAGTATAGTTTTAGGTGCGAGAGGTAATTCGGGTGTTATTTTATCACAATTCATAAAGGGAATTTGTCATTATGTTTGTGACTATCAAGAAATTAACTCTATTCAATTAATTAATGCATTAAAAAAAGGTGTTGATTATGCATATAAAGCTGTTCAAATACCAGTTGAAGGAACAATGCTTACTGTTGTTAGAGAATCTACTGAATATGTATCTAAATGTATTCAAGGAGAAAAAACAGCAAGTATTGAACAGGTATTAGAACTATTCATTGAACAAGCTAAACGTTCATTAGAAAATACTCCAAATTTACTTCCTGTTTTAAAGTCAGCAGGGGTTGTTGATAGTGGTGGTGCTGGATTAATTTATATTTTTGAAGGTTTAATTAAATCAATTAAGGGAGAAAAAATAGACGATATTCATTCATCAAGTAGTTCAACTTATGTTGATTATTCGGTGTTTAATGATCATAGTACTTTTAATTATGGCTATTGTACAGAACTACTAATTCAACTTTTAGCAAAAAAAGTTAGACTTGATGAATTTAATTTAGATAATTTTACAGAGGTCTTAGGTGTGTTTGGAAATTCAATTGTAACATCACTTAATGATGATAAAGTTAAGGTTCATATTCATACTAAAATGCCTGAAAAAGTTTTAGATTATTGTCATACTTTTGGTGAATTTTTAGCTCTCAAAATAGAGAATATGGATGTTCAACATGATAATATTGTACAAACACCAAAGCAAAAAGAAAAAGTTGAAGTCGAAGATAACACTCATCATAAATTAGCAACAGTGGTTGTTGCTTCTGATGAAAAAATGGCTAAGCAATTTAAAGATATGGGTGCAACTTGTATTGTGTATGGCGGTGATACTTGTAACCCATCAGTTAATGATTTCGTTAAGGCCTATAGCAAAATTGATGCAGATAATATTATTGTTTTCCCTAACAATAGTAATGTTATCTTAACCGTTAAACAATCCGCCAAAGTATTTAATAAATGTAATATTGTTTGTATTGAATCAACTTCTTATTTAGAGTGTTATTCTGCACTTACTTTAATTGATTATGATGTAGCAAGTATTGAAGAAAATGTATCTACTGTAAATGATGCAATTAAGAATATTACAAGTTATTTAATAACTCATGCTATTAAAGATTCTAATTATGAAAATGAAACAATTCATCAAAATGATTATATTGCTGTAAATGGAAAACATTTATTAGGTGTAGATAATAGTATTGTTAATTTAACAGTAAAAGTATCTACGGAATTGATTAAAAAAGAAAAAAAAGATATTATGACTATATTTGTCGGAAAAGATGTTTTAAAAGATGATTTAGATGCTATTATTAACCAAATTAGACAAAATGTTGGTTTAATAGACATTGATATTATTGAAACAGACAATAAAGTTCATGATTTAATGATCTCATTAGAATAGTATGAAAACAAATGATAAGTGTTGTTTAGTATTTGAGGGTGGTGGCGTTAAATGTGCCTACCAATATGGGGTTTTAGATGAACTAGTTAAAGCCGGATATAAGTTTGATGCAGTATCTGGTACTTCCTTTGGTTCGTTAAATGCCGCATTATATTTATCAGGTGGTGTAGAAAGAATGAAATCTTTTTGGGAAACTCTTTCTGCAAAAGAAATGTTTAATGAACCACGTCTTGATGAATTAACAGATAAAATTTATAATAAAGAATCGTTATTTGATATAAAAACTCTTAAATTTATCTTATCTGAATGGTCTAATCCACAAGAAAAAAGAAAAGAAATATCTGATTTATATCGTGAATTAGTTAAGAAAAATGTTGATGAAGATAAAATAAGAGAAAGTGGAATTGACTTTGGATTTGTTACCATTGAAATTCCTAATTATAAAAGTTTGCTATTTGAAAGTGGTATGGCGATATTATTTCCAATTACTACAATGGCAAGAATGATGTTTAATAAAAGTCAGGGAAAGACTTTACTTGAATTTTTCTCTTTTATTCCATATGAGTTAATGGTCGAAGATGTAAAAAAAGGAAGGCTTGCGGAATATATTGCAGCAAGTGCTAATAACTTTATCTTTACTCCAATTGAAATTGATAAAAAGAGATTTACAGATGGTGGAATATATGATAATATTCCTATCAAAATGATGGAAGAAAAGGGATATCATAATTTCTTTTGCATTAGAGCATCAAGTGGAGAACCTAAATTAAGGTGTAGTGATGATGCTAATATTACATTAATTATTCCTTCAAAAGATACAGGAAATTGTGCAATGTTTAATGCCAATAATATTAAAGATTTAATAGAACTTGGAAGAAAAGATGCAATAGCTTTTATTAAAGAGAATAAAGGAGAAAGGCTTAATGAAAAAAATTAATTCCAAATGGAAACTTATAATATATGGATGCTCAGGAATGGGCGTTAATATGTTAAATTTAATCATTGGTTCATATATTTGTAGTGCTTTATTAACAGGTGGATTTGATAGTGAAGATATTGGATTATGGACATTTTCAAATAATAATTTAGTTATTGCTGCAGTATGGAGCATTCTTGTTGTTGCCGCAAAAATAATAGATGGTATTATTGATATTCCAATGGCTTCATTTACCGATAATCTAAAAACTAAATGGGGTAAAAGAAGACCTGCTATCTTAATTGGTATGATTCCAATGATTATTGCATATCTATGTATGTTAATACCTTTAGAAGATGCTCCTACTTTAATAAATACTATCCTTTATGGTGTATTTTTATGTGTATTTTATTCTTTCTATACTTTAACAATGGTTACATATTATGCAACTTTTTCTGAAATTGTTGATAATGAACAAGATAGATTATTCTTATCTAATGTAAAGTCAGTATGTGATATCGTTTATTTTATTTTAGGATATGCATTAATACCTATTTTTGTTAGTAGTGGTATAAATATTAGAATAGTATCTTTAATTTTCTTGCCACTTGTTTTAACAATGTTGATTCCTTTATTTATGATTAAAGGTGACGATAATCGCAATGAACAAGCTGAAAAAGTAAAAAATGTTAATTTATTTAAGTCACTTGCTTGTGCTTTTAAAAATAAAGATTATATAATTTGGATGTTAGTTTATTCTTTTATGACATTTGGTGTCCAATTATTTTTAGGTGGAATTAATGAATTTTTCTCTTACAATAATTTATTAATGCCAGTAGTAATGGCTGCTGCATTCGTACCGGTTCCCCTTACTTTAATAATTTATAATAAATTGACCAAGAAAAAAGGATTTGCATTTTCATTTGGTTATACTTTATTAATATTTGCATTTGCGATGATTTTAATGTTTGGGTTTCAATTTGTAAAAGATCATACAATAAAATTAGTACTTGCGATTGTTGGAGGTCTTGTTTGTTCATTTAGTATTGGTTCTTTATTTTCTGTTGCGTATTCCGTTCCTTCATATCTTGCATCTAAAGAAGAAGAAAAAACTGGTGTATCACATTCAGCAATGTACTTTGCGGTACAAGGATTATTCTCAGGTGTATTTACAGGACTTGCAACCGGGTTAGTACTTGTTTTATTAAAACAAACCGGACACATAAATGTTATGACTTTAATTTCTGCTTTAGGTTGTTTACTTGCTTTTGGATTAATCTTTATTCTTCCAAAGAGAGTTAAAACACTTGGAAAAGAGAATCAAAATGAAAAATAATAAAATAGTTTTAGATACTTTAGGGGCTGACATGTCACCTGAAGAAATATGTGAAGGTCTTTTATTAAATGGTAATTCTGATTATCATTATATAATTATTGGACCTAAAGAAAAACTAGCTTCTGTTCTTCAAAAATTAAAATTATCATATGAAATTATTTCTACTGATGATTTTATTCGCAATGATGAAAATCCAATTAATATTATTAAAAATAGAGAAACTTCATCTTTATATATTGCTTTAAATCAAGTTAAACAAGATGATGTAATTGGCCTAGTAACAGCAGGTTCAACCGGTGCCGTAATGGTAGGCAGTATGTTTATATTAGGACTTCAACCTCATTTACAATCAGCTGTGCTTGCATGTGTTTTATATAATTTTGATGGCAAGAGTTTTTGCCTTGTTGATTGTGGGGCGAATGTTAATCCAGTTGAGGCAGATATGCTTACTTTCGCAAATTTAGGTAATGAATTTATGAAAAGCTATGGTAGAGTTCAAAATCCTAAAATTGGTTTATTATCAATTGGTAAGGAAAAAGGTAAAGGTAATCAATTAACAAAAAAAGCATATACTTTATTAGAAGAAAGTAATTTAAATTTTGTAGGTAATATTGAGGCTGATGAAGTATTTACTAGTGATATTGATGTTTTAGTTAGTGATGGCTTTAGTGGAAATTTACTTCTTAAAAGTACTGAATCTTTAGCATTACAAATTTCTAGTAAAATTGTTGATAAAGTTTGCTTATCAAATACTGATAAGGAGAAAATAAATAAAGAAATTTATCGATTATTTGCTTATAATGATCAAGCAGGCGCGATTCTTCTTGGTGTAAATAAACCTGTAATTAAAGTACATGGAAAAGCAAATAGTCAAACAATTGCTTCCGGCATAAAACAACTTATCGATTTACATCAAGGTGAAATTCAAAGAAGACGATAAAAGAGGAAATTCGTATGGAAAGTATAAATAAAATAGTTAAAAGTCATCTAAAAAAATTAAATGCTAGCGAAAAGAATTTTGCTAGTATTTATGATATTATGTTTAGTCTATCAGATAATATCATGGTTGAATATGATGAAGGACTTGAAACTAAAAAAGTAACTTATAATGAAGTTAAAAAGAAAGTAGAAAAACTTGCAAAAGCAATTAAAAGTAAAAATATATCTAATCAATTCATTGGCTTATCTGCTGATAATAGTGTTGAATGGATAGTTATGTTTTGGGCTATTTTAATGAGTGGAAATAAACCATATTTAATTAACTTAAGACTTCCAATTCATTTTACAAATTCTATTTTAAAGACACTTGATGCATACGCTGTTCTTTCTTTTGACAATGATATTAATTATGAAATTCCTACTTTAAAATATGAAAAATTAATTAATTTAGAAGTAGAAGAGTGTGATTTTAGTTTTGCAAATGAAATTGCTTTATCAACTAGTGCGACAACTCTAAATGAAAAAATTTGTATCTATAATGGTGAAGAATTTTGTGAACAAATAATGAATACAAGTTATGTTTTAAAGAAAAATAAATTAATTAAAACTCACTATAAAGGTTCTTTAAAATTACTTGCCTTTTTACCACTATATCATATCTTTGGTTTATCAGCAATGTATTTTTGGTTTTGCTTTTTTGGAAGAACACTAGTTCTTTTAAAAGACTATTCGCCTAATACTATAATTAGTACTACGCAAAAGCATAAAGTAACTCATATATTTGCGGTACCATTATTATGGCATACAATAGAAAAACAAATAATTAAAGAAGTTGAATCAAAAGACGAAAAGACAAAAAGAAAGTTTTATAAAGGACTTAAAACAGCTACATCATTACAAACTATTTTTCCAGGTATTGGTAGAAAAATAGTTAAAAATAAATTTAAACTTGTTACTAATCAATTGTTTGGAGATTCTGTTTGTTTTTGCATTAGTGGTGGAAGTTATATTAAAGATTCTACTCTATATTTAATGAATGCAATTGGTTATCCGATTCATAATGGTTATGGTATGAGTGAAGTTGGCATTACATCAGTTGAATTATCTCATAAAATTAAAGACCGTAATAAGAATAGTATAGGTATGCCTTTTAGTTCTATTGAATATAAAGTAAATGAGAATAATGAACTATTAATAAGAGGTAAATCAATTTGTCATAATTTAATTATTAATGGCCAAAAACAAAAAGTTGATGAATGGTTTAATACAAATGATATAGTTACAATTGATAAAGATGGTAGATATTATATTGAAGGCAGAAAGTCAGAACTAATTATTGGCGAAAATGGTGAAAATATTAGCCCTGATGAAATTGAAAAATGCTTTGATTTACCTAAGGCTTTAAATTATTCTGTTCTTGGAAATAAACAAAAAACAAGTTTAATAATGATTGTTCAAATATCTTCACAAATGTTAAAGAGTAGTCTATATCATTTAAATAATGAGATTATCGCAATAAATAATTCTTTACCAAGTGCATCGAGGTTATCTAAAATCTATTATACATATGATGCAATAATGTCAAATATGGCAATAAAGGTTAGTCGAAAATATTTATCTGATCATATTGAAAAAGGTGATATTAAGTTATTAACTATTGATGAAATCGGGGTTAGTAATTTAAATATAAATGAAGTAGATACAGAAATTATTGAAATTCTTACAGATCTTTTCAGAAAATGTTTAAATGATGATTTAACCGAAATTAATCCTAATTCTCATTTTATGTTAGACTTAGGGGGTACTAGTTTAGATTATTTTAGTTTAATATCAATGATTAATGAACGTTTTAGCATTAATTTAAAGATGGATTATGATCATATGGCATATACAATTAATGATTTTGAAAAAATAATAAAGGAAATGTTAGTATGAAAACATTCTTTCGATTATTAGCTAAAATAACAGGATGGCCTCTTCAACTTTTACTATTTACAAGAAAAACCTATTATGAGGATAAATCAGAAAAAAATCGTAAAATTAAAGGTGGAGCAATTATTTTATCTAACCATACTAATATTATGGATTATATGGTTAATTTATTTATTTATCCTTTTCGCAAATTATATTGTTTAATTGCTGAAGTGATATATAATAAAGGCCCTATAATGCGTTTTATTTTATCTTGTATGGGTGGAATTAAAGTTGATAGGAATACAAAAGATTTAAGTTTTATTGATGATGCTGTTAAAGTATTAAATAAAGGAAAACTTCTTCAAATTTTTCCAGAAGGAAGAATATCTGAAACTTCAAAGATGTTTCCATTTAGTCCATCATATATTTTAATTGCTTTAAAAAGTGGTGCTCCAATTATACCGGTTATTACTGATGGTAATTATGGATTATTTAAAAGGGTTAGAGTTATTATTGGAAAAAAGATTTATTTAAAAGATTATTGCAATTCACCTAATCCTACTAAAGAAGAAATTGAAATGTTAAATATGATTATTACTAAAAAAGTAATTGATTTAAAAAATAAATTACAAGATAATAAAGATATTGAGAAAACAAGATTTAATATCTTTGGTAAGTTTTTCTTTGATTTAGGTAGATTACTTGCTTTTTCAACAAATCTTGTATTTAGAGTTAAAGTTCATAAAAAAAATAAAAAAATAAAAATTAAAGGTCGTTACTTGATAGTTTCTAATCATGAAACGTATTTAGATCCTGTTAAGTTAATTTGTGCATTTTGGAAAAGAAGACTTAGAATACTAACAGCTGATGTAGTTTATGGAAAAGGTAAAATAAGAGCATTTTTTATAAATCATGTTGGTTGTGTTAAGATAAATCGTAAAATAAATGATGTAACTGCCTTTAAGACTTGTGTCAATATTCTTAAAGATGACGGAGCTCTTGTTATTTTTCCAGAAGGTCATTTATCTAAAGATGGTACAATTGACTCATTTAAATCTGGTGCGGTCTTAATGGCTTGTTTAACTAATACTCCAATTTTACCAGTATATATGA
>CAZDPJ010000026.1:0-19597 GCA_964507405.1 uncultured Staphylococcaceae bacterium | reverse complement strand
GATCATCTAATTTTGATAAAAAAATTAGCAAAAAAAATGGTACGTAAAGGTATACTTTTACGTACTTTTTTATATATTTTAGCATATTACATGTATATTTGCAAGTTTTTTGATAAATAGCTATGTTTTACTTATATATTTTGACAAATTTTGTACTAATAACTATATGAATTTCTTATTTCACCCATTGATGGCTTATATTCATTTTCTGCTTCAATTAACTGAACAGCATAAACACTATAAGTAGCAGGATTAATAATTAAATCAAAATTAGTAGTACCAAGTTCATCTTTAATCATTGTTAAATTGAAGTAAACTACAACTTGACTACCATTATAAGCAATAATTGGATTATAAGTTTTTCCATTTACAGTAATGGAAACATTTTGAATATCAGTAACAATTTCACCACTTGCATCTTTAAACTGAACCACAAGGATGAAGTTCATACTATCATGTCTAGTATCACCAATTATTGTTTTCTCTAGTGAATAAGTTGAAGAGTTTTGAGTCATTTGAACAGTAAATGTTTTAGAACTTGTTCCTAAAGTTGCTGTTAGAGTAACTTCACCAGATTCACCAGTTAAAGATACAACATTATCATTAATTGTAGCATTACTAGATACATTCCAACTTAATCCATTATATGTAGGAAGTAGGAATGAACCTATTACTTCATAAGGTAATTGTAATTTATCTAAATCTGTTAAAGTTTTAGAATTATTACCTTGAATAGTAATTTCAAAATCTTTCGTATCAACACGATTATTATGGGTGTAACTTGCTGTCAGAGTTACTGTAATATCATCATTACTTCTACTTCCAATATATAATACATTATTAGATATCGACAAAGTATCAGTAGATGATTTTGATATACTCCATAATAAATTACTTAGTTGTGGTAAATCAATTCTATTTATATTTTTATTAATGAAATTTGGAATATAAAGAGTATCAAAATTTGTTCTTGAAAACTCTAAATCATATGACATACCAGTTTCATTTACAACTAATGTAATTGTTGATAATCGAATTTCATCAAGAGATTTCTTTTCAATCTTGAAATATTGATAAAGTTTATCTTGAGGAAATTCAACAATATAATCTTGATATAATACATTATTTACATTTATTGTTTCTATTTCATTAAAGGTAATGTTATCAATTGAACCAGAAACAACAATTTCTCCAAGGTTATAACCTAAATTTAATTTTAATTTATTTATACCTTGATCAATTTTACTTGATGTAATAATTGTAGAATTATTAAATATAACTTTATTAGCAGAATTAACAAGTCCATTTTCAATAGTTACATCAAATATTTTAAATTTATTATCATCAATAAAATGATATTTATTGTGATTAGTATTATCATTTTTTAGAGTAGTTGTTCTTGATGGTGTAATCGAATATTGTTTAGCTTGTAATGAACTTTCATATCGAAGTTGAGATTCCAAAATCAATTGAATTGGAATATTAGTAAAGTTCGTATTAGAACGAGTACCAGATATAAAGTTATTTTCATCATTACAATAACCAACATATAAATATTCATTATGATATTCACCATTCATACCATTATTATACTCATAATCACGATTATATCCATTTGGAGGAATAACAACAAAATAATATATTTCAGATAATGATTCATAATCACCTAATAAATCCTTATATGTAATTTCTCTAAAGGCTTTATCATTACCATCAAAATTATTAAAATCAGTTAAGAATATTTGTGAAACATTATCTGCTGTTACTACATATCTACCAACAATAGTTTCACTACTAGATGTACTTGAATTAACATATTTATTATAATATACTTCAATAACAGTACCATTTACTAGTGTTCTTGGAACTATTTCAGTTTTATTTGTTGAAGAATTAAATATTTGTTTTTTAAATTCAAGTTTTAAATTTCGATTAAATAACAAATTATCTACAATTTTTTTCTCAGTTTCATCATAACCTTTATAAATGTAAGTTTCATTTTTCTTATGATTAGCAATGTACTTATAAGTATAAATACCATCTTCAGGAACAACTTCTTCTGTAATTGAAGCTGTATTTTCACCAACGATTATTTCCGAATTAGATATCTTAGTTGAAATAACTAAATAACCAGTTATATACTCAGGTTTGATGTAATAAAGATACATATTATTGTGATATTTTTCAATAGGAATTTCCGTTATTTGTTGAATTTTATTAACTTCATTAATAATATAAGCTTCAACATCAGCTTCACCTATAAAGTTTTTATCTTTAACTATAGTAAATACATAACCACGGTTATTATTAATCGGAATAATTACATTCTTATTTAATAATCCTTCATTTTCTTCTTGTTTAACTTCATACAAGAAATCTTGATTGAAACTTGTAACAATATGTGTACCAGGAGCCTCAATTAATTCAATTAGGAAACTCCATCTTGCATAGAAGACATAGGAAGTATTAATTATTAAGTCAGATTCCCTTATTTTATCAAAGCTTTGACCATATGAAGAAATAGATGAACTATCTTCTATTAAATAAAAACCAGTAAATAAATAACCAAATGAAGCGTTTGTTGCATCATGTACCCAAGTATTTATTGTATTTAAAGTATCACCATCAAAAAATGTCTTAAATGTTGTCCCTTGTGCAACTTTAAATTTATAAACTAATGGATTTGTTTCTCCAAAACTTGGATTAAATGAATTAGTTTGAATATGGAATTCAACTGTAAAGTTAACTGGGAATGAAATATTAATACTAATATTACCATTAATATTATCATCAGGAATTCTAATTTGATAACTAGATAAATTATTATCCCAGTCAGTTAATTTATTACCTTTTTTATCATATAACCAACCTTTTATTACATTTTCATTAATAGTATTATTATTAATTTTTAAAGTAACTGAACTAGGAATACCACCACAATGTGGCAACACTTCTAGATCTACATAATAATCTGAAATATTAGTTGCGAAAGGTAAACCAGAATAATTTGCACCATCAGTATTAATACTAACAGTATATTTATCCGCAACTTTAAAATAGATAGTAACTTTACTTGTTGTATCGCTTTTTAGGCTAACAGTTACAGAATATGTAGTAGTGTTAGAACTAACCTTAGTAGTTGTTAATTCACCGTTAGATCTAATTGAATTATCAGTATCAGTGCCATTTAACTCATATGAAACTTCTTGGGTATATAGTTCAGATATAATTTTTAATGAAGGCTCATTTTTTCTTCCAAGAATAGGAATTAATCTATATGATGTATCAACTTGGAAATGCCAAGGATCTGAACTAGAACCTAAATTTTCATTTGTATCAGGATTTAACGCAGGGGTATATGATGCAAGAGATACACCACTTAAAACATATTTATTTGTGATTAAATCAAATACTATATATTTAGAAGCGTAGTTTGAAGCACTTGCTTCACTACCTTTAGAAAATACAACTACTAAACTAGCATCATCTTCCAATTCTATATTAGGTGAATATATTAATTCATATGCTGTAGTCGATAAAGCACCATTACTAATTGTCTTATAATTATATGTATAAGAACCATAACCTAGATTAGAACTATCACTCATTATCACTTTGGTATAAGTATCTCCTACTTTTTTATACCAATTAATATAATAAATATCTGCATCATCAATATTAAATGTGATTTTAATAAAAGGTAATTTACTATTTAATTTAGTTGTAACATTTAATACTTCATTTACTCTATTTTCTACATATCCATCATTAGACGTTTCATTGTTAGCTCCATATGATGTCTTAAAATAATCTATTTCACTTGTACCACCAGTATTATTACCATATGTTAACAATATATTGCCTAGTTTAAACCAACCACTATTGATTAGTTCTTCTTCCGTTACTCCAGGAGTAGTAGGAGTAATTGTCGTATCACCACCATCTTTAGCATTAATCCATACTTCTGCTTCTGATGTAGATGTGGCAGATGGACGTGTAACATTTCCGCCACCAAATGTAAAGTTACCATTTAAAATTTTTAAATAAAATTTATTTACACCTGCATCATTATTATTCAAATTACCAAAAATAGCACGTACGTTTTTTTGGTTAGAACCATCAAAAGATTCTTTAGTAAAATCAAGTTCATTTCCTATATCATAGGTAGTATTATTTAGTTTATTATTACTTGTATAATATACTCTTGTTCCAACATTTGGAGCAGTTGTATACATTATTGCAGTATCTGTACCACCATAAGAAAAAAGTTTACTATTAGTATAACACCGAGTTATATTTAATTGATTGTTGTATTCACGAGTTTTAGTACATATACCAGCAGCAATCGTAGAACCATAACTTACAACAAAAGATGATGATTTAGCATAGATTTCCGTATCGATAACGACACAATTTTCAATTGTAGCCGACCCAATTACCAGTTCACATAAAATTCCACCCGATCTTGCATAAACTGAAGATTTATTAATTTTTTGAGTAGCATCTACTGTTGCGTTGACTTTTGATTTATAAACATAAGAATCAGACACTGTAATATTTCCATTCCAAGTAAAAGTACCAATTACACCACCAGCATACGCTTCTGTTCTTTCATTTCCTGTACAATCAATATCAGTATATAAAACTTTTGAATTGTTAATGTTCATAGTACCAGCAACATAATCAGCATAACATGCACCAACAATTCCACCAGCATAAATATCAGGATGTCCATATATTGTTGAATTAATAGTAGCATTACCAATAACACTGGCATTCTTAATATAACAATTACTTAATTTTTGATTAGTAGGTGTATAAGTGCCATCATCTTTTAATAATTTAGAAAAGCCAACAATTCCACCTACAAACGCAGAGTTAGGGTCACGGTGACCTTGCATGAATATTTTACTTGTTCTATTATCATTTCCAATGAAAGAAACATTATTTAAGTTATAATAACCTTTTAATGATCCGATAACACCGCCAACATAATTTTCATTTGAATAGTCTATACCTGGAGTTGAAGTAGTACATGCCAATGAATTTTGAATGCCTTGTACTAATACATCAGCACCAACTTCTACTTTTTTGTTAAAATCAAAACCATTTATTTCAATGTTTCTTGACTCATTATTTGGTTCGTTATTATTAACATAAGTTCCTATAATATGAGACACAAAAGCACTAACATAATTGTTATTTGCTGAAGTCAAATTACCATTTCCTACATATCCAACTTCATAAGATAAGCTATTAGCCATTATCGAAGTACTTTCACCAAGATACATAGTAATATCTCTAAAACTTCTGTTTTTTGCATAACTTAAGAATCCACTTGCACTTAAATCACCAAGAGACCTAGAACCTATTTCTCTTACTGCTTCTACATTAGCATTATTAGCATAAACATCAATATATTCAAATGAATAATTAGTAGTTGAATCATTACCCTCATCTAAATATCCAAATAGTAATGAAGATAAACAATGTTTAATACTATTCTTTAAATCATTACTCGCAACAAAATTAGTGCTAGCTGTATTTTCATGACTAGATGATGAAGATTGTACAGATTGAACAGAGAATTTATTATTACCAGATGATACTAATATCTTAGCTCTTTTTGTATTATCGCCATTAATATTAAAATATCCTTCACCAACTAAGCCACCCGAAATACAATGCCCATATGTATCATTGTTAGGTTGAATACCATGTTGCTTAGCAAGTATTTCCATCGGAGTATCAAATATAAAGTGATATTCATCTACTGTTGTTTCATCAACAACAATGGTTGTAACACCTTCTTTAAACTCATTATTTGCTAGAAGATTAGTGCCATTAACATAAGCAAATAGTCCCCCAGCATAAATATTAGCTTTACTTGTTGAACTACTTGATTCTGAGAATAGTTGTGATGTAGATTTAGTATTCATATTAAATGTAACATTTCCAATTAATAACGGATTGTTAGTTACTTCAACATATCCGATTAAACCACCAACATAACTAGAACCATTAGATACAATGGAATGGATATTTTCAGAATTATTTCCTGTAATAGTAATATTATCTATTAATTTTTGATTAGTATTTTTATAATATCCAAATAAGTTACCAATATATAAATTAGTAGTAGTAGTAAATGAGCCAGTTTCTATATTTTTGGCGTTAATAGCAAAATTAGATACATCAATTTCTGCTTTGTGAATAAAAACATCATCACCATATCCAGCTATTATACCACCATAAATATTAGTTTGAAGTACATTAGATGTTAATACCCAGCTTTGATTGGAAAAGTCAAAACTAACATTATGATGTTCATTTATACCACCAGTCATTTTTCCTGCTATGCCACCAGCATAAATATCTTTATTAGCAGTATTCGCACTAAGCATTGTTGAAACTTTTATATTTGAAAGTAATGCATTATCATTAGTTCCAGCAACACCACCCATATAAACAGCTTGTTTTTTTGTAATACCTGTTCCTTTAGCAACAGCAACAGATGAATTTAAAGTTAAGTTTCTTATAACCGCATTTTCATCTATTGAACCAAATAAACCACAGTACATATCATTATTTGTTTCAGTAACATTTATACTAGTAAATATTTGCGCATTATCAGTATTAGAGTTATCAGATCCACAAATTACGCCTTTAAATGGAAATGCAGAACTTCCTATTCCTCTAAATGCGGTATTTAATACGGTAAATGATTGTTGAACTTTATAATAACCATTTTGAATTTTATCAAAATATCCATAAGGACTTTCTACTAAATATTTAACAGCATCAGCCGCATTTAAGTTTTTATCTATAACATTCATTTTGTATTCATTATCATTTTGAAAGAAATAATGATACGCATCTTTTAGACTTTCATCAGTAACTGTTTTTCCTTCTTTTTTATCAAAGATATATTGTAAATACATCATATGAGATTCTTCAGAAATAACAAATGGATTATCCATGTATTTTCCAAGGTCACTAATAATAGGGTCTTTACGATTAGTTGAAACAGTAATATTTTCATTAACAGTTAGATTAATACGAGGGGTATTAGAATTATTAACTATATTGTTATTTTCATCAGATGAAATTTCCCAATTAACGAATAATCTTGATTCATTGACACTTCTTAGTACAACTGTTGAACCTTTGTCAACTTCATAAATATCTTTTGATAGATTAGAATCTAATTTCTTTACATTGTCACCACTTACATAAATGGATACTGTATTAATCTTATTTACTGTAACAGTTACTTTATCATCAGCTGCTATAGAACTTGATTTTTTAGATGTAACATTATAAATTAAAATAATTGTACAACATATTAGAGCAGCAAGTATAACTGTTCCAATAAGATATAATTTCTTTGAGAGTATTTTCATAATATCCCTCCTTAATGAACTACATTAGTTTTGTCATTACACAAAACTAAAATAGTCGCGTTTTCATTAGTAATATTATAACCACCAACATTATTATCATATAGAACATAATTATTTTCAGTTGAAGAGTACCTTACTTCCGCTGTTAATTCATAAGTTGTAAGAAGCGGGAAGAAATCGATATTAATACTAGAACTTTGAGGAATATATAATTCTAATGTACAAATATCTGAAGTAGTATCTAAACTTATAATATAAGGTTTAGTAATATCTAAGTTACTTGCATCACCATCTTTTATATTATGTAAAATATCTAAATCTCTTTTATCAATAATAAGATTTGCTTTATTCCATGTTAATTTAACTTTAAATGCTTTCGCATCAATATTAGTGGAATTTATTCTAAATGCATCTGCTGTTTGAATGTTTAATCTTTGGAATGTTACATCAAATTGCAATGCCTCTGTATTAGTAAAAGCAATTAATCTATTTACAACAACCATATTAACAATATATACTTCTTTATATGGTTTAACAAGTTCAATTACAACCGATATATTTTCAACCTGAGTCATTTTTGAAGAATCAGTTCTTTCTAATTTTAATGTAATGGTATGAGTTTTACCAACACCTTTATCATTAACTTCTTGATAACTAAACATATGTGTAGCACCATTAGGAGCACCATGACCTTTTTCTGAATTACTACTACTTACGCTTACATTATATTTATATGTATCTTTTTGAATCATTTGAGGTCTACCCCAAACATCTTTAACATACAAAGCACTAGCAGATGCTAAATTTTCTTTCGCAATAGTATTTCCAGAAATATCATAATAAGTTTCTAATGTTTGAATGTTATACTCAATATCTCTTTTAGTAACATCTTCTCCTTCAAAATTCATTAATTGGAAAGTTGTATATCCAATTTGATTTTCTAGTACAATACAGTTACCTTCACCAGTTCCTTGCATATGTAAACTCGTATAGTAACCTCTAATTTCATCATTTTCAGTTTTAATATACCTAGTATTAGTTAAAGTTATTAACTGATAACCAGATATTAATATTGCTATTAATACAATTAATAATAACATCCATAATTTAAAATAGTTAATCATTTTGCCTTTTCTATTCATTATTCACCACCCCTTACAACATTCGCTGAAACGATTGATAAATAAATTGATAGCGTTGCATCAAAATAATCATCGGTATCAGTTGCTTCAACTTGGTCATTTAAAGTAACTGATATTTGAAATTCATATCTTTTATAAGTTGAATCGTCATTTTTATCATAAACTGGTAATTTTTCATCTAAGTCAGATGTAAATCGTCTGAATGCACCTGCTTCACCTGTTACAGCATTTCCATTTTTATCTACTTCACGATAAATTATTTCACAACTTAATTCATAAGTAGCACTTTTAACAGGCATAGATAATAATGCGGAGCCATATGTTTTAAAGATACCTTCAATACCATTTGCTTCATTAGTTGATTGATTAAAATTACTAACATAGAAATGATATACTAGATTATCACCAGGAATAACATTCATTGTTTCTATTCTTCTAGAAATACTAATTAAGTTATTTTCACTATCATACTCAGGTTCTTCTATTTGTACACCAACAATTAATTGGTTATTACGATATAAATCACCACGTTCATATTGGAAATATAGGTTTTTACCTATATCAAAATTACCACTTACTTCTTTATCAGTAAAATACTTTGTTAAAGTAGTAGATGATAAAATTGCTACACCAATAAATAAAACATAAAGCAATAGTAATAAGACTAATTTCTTATCTTTCATATGGACCTCCTTTCATTATTTTTAACTTTCAGCTTTTTCTTCAACTTTCTTTTTTATTAATTTATCTATATAATTCATTAAAAAATTAATTCCCAATAAACCACCTACAACAACGACAATACCAATTGGTGAGGTAACAAAACCAACAGTATTACGAAAACCACGCCATACATTGTTTACTTTACCTAAGATTTGAGAATATTTAATAGCCTCATCTGGTGAATTATTCTCATTTATTCCTTTTGTAACTAAAGTTTCATCATTTAACTCAATGATTTGATGGGTTGTAATTACTCCATCATTATCATAAAAAGTAATGACCATACCAAGTTCACATTCTTCTTTGGTAATTGGTTTAATAAATAGTAAGTCTCCAGGAGATAACATTATATCTTTATATTCTTCACTAGTATTATACATACTGCCACTTCCAGGTGCAACTTCTACTATATAGGTTCCTAATATTTTACTTGGTTTATCTTTATCTATTAATCTTTTAATTAGATAATAAGATAATAATAAAATAATAAGAATAATAATTATATAGAAAATAATTTTAAATATATTATAAGCTTTCTGAACGGTCTTAATATTCATATCAATCACCTATTTAGGTTCTTTTTGACTGATATGGACATTAAACTTAAGATTAACTTTTAATCCATAAGTTAAATAACCTAATGCTGCTTGTTGTTCTTTTAAATCTTCAAGATATTTTTTATATTCAGTATATTCTTGATATTCACAATAATGTTTTAAATCACTTAATGTTGTAATGTTTTCTATAGTTATGGATTTATAACCATCAATTACACCTTTTTGTTCACTTGTTAATTGTGAATATTTAATTTTCATAGTTTCTATACTGGATGCAAGCTTAAATTCAAACGTAGGTTCATTACCAATTAAACCATTTACATAATTAGTATAGCCATAAAAGTCCAATTCATTTGATTCACAATAATAATAAGTTACACCATTAAAATTAAATGTTTTTTTACTAGTAAAATCTTTTGGAATATCTGTTGATACCTTATGTCCATGATAAGTTTTTTCAATATTTCCGCTGGTTGTACCTCCACTAGTATTTGATTTAACATTCCAGTCAATAACAAAAGTAACATAGTGATTACCAGTAGATCCTGGCATATTAAGACTAAAGCTTTCATCAAAATTTATTGTATTAAACACTTCACTTAATTGAACATCATAATAATAGAAATAAATAATTTTAGAATTAATAGTTTCATTATCTTTTTTAAAAGATATTAATGCGTTATCACTCTTTAAATTTAATATTGTATTATTAGTTGAAGGAGTAACTTTTAATACTTGTTTATAATTAGCTTTTTCACTAGCTGCTTTTTCATTAAATTCATCATATGATAGGATTTCAGATGAACTAGGATCTATATTTTTATATTGAATTACTTCATTTAAACTATTATTAAATACATAAAGATTAAAACTAATAGGATTTTCCGTTGTTCCGGTACTATCACTAATAAAATTCCAACCAATTGTATCACTACTTGTACTATTAAAGTTATCATTATCTAAACGAATTCTAATTTTTGTTGATCCTGCAAGAAAGGCATCGACTTCTGATTTATTGGTAAATTGGAACGCCCAGTTTCCATCACCTTCAGTAATTGAATTACGGAAAGACGAATCTATACCAATATTTTCGCCTTCTTTACTAGAAACTGCTGTAATTTCCCATTTAGCAACTCTTGCTGAATCAGTACCACTAGTAGAAGTTCTATACCTTGTAAGGGTAAGAGGAGACGTCTTTTTTGAAAGATTTGCCGCAAGTATAACTATAGCAATAATAAAGATTATAAAAACATATTTCTTAAAATATTTAAAAAATTTATTCATTGTTCTCCTCCTTTCTAAAAAATAGTGAACATAACCCAGTATAAAGCCTAATATTAAAGGTATAATGTAGTATGTTAACAAATTCTTCCTAAAAATGCAAGTAATTTATACTTTTTTTTCATCAAAGTGACAATTTTTGTCAGTTAACAATTGCTATTTTTAGTCATCTTTTCTATTTAATAAACGAAATTTTCCTCAAGAAAAAATAAATTTTTTTATTATTTTATCATACTTTTTATCAATAATAAAGCAATATTATTATGTAATAAATGTTAAATTTTTATGTAAAAAAAGCCATATTATAATAATATGACTAATTATTTTTTTTATTCGTTTTAATTAATTTTTTTAGGCCTAAATATATTTAACAACTAGAAACTATATAAATTTCTACTATGTCGACATAATAATATAATATATTATAAATAAAAAAATACAACTAATGAAGTAATCAAAACCGAGGTAACAACAAAAGTTTTAGCATTCTGTTTAAAATATAATATATTCAAAAATATTAACATATAAATTAATTAATGAAGTATTAGATCAATTAATGTATTTTGATTAACATATGAATTTTACAAAATAACTATATTTATATTTCATAAATTATTTACAAAACTGAAAAGTTTTAGACATATTAATATATCAAAAAAATAAGAAATGGATTATCCACTTCCTATTTTTATATATTTGATTTTTTTCTTAATGAAAGCATTACTACTGTTTCGTCGGTAACAAAATTGCAGGGAAAATTTAAAGCGTCAGAATCTATATCATACTTGATAGGAAAGGCGAAATTAATCGCCTTTATCAATCTACCATCAGGTCTTTTCTCTGGATATAGCTCTATACTTTCAATTAATGCTCCCATTAATTCTTTCTTTACTGCATCAGTACAAGTTTCATAACACTCCTCAAAGTATTCAAACATCTTATAAACATTTTCAAAAGTAATTCTATCACCTTTTACATTGTTTATCTTAACCTCTATTTCTTTGATTAACACATCGATTTCATCTATTTCATTATACAACTTATATAATCTTTTTTCCATATCGTCATAGATATTATGATAACTTGGAGTATCAATATCTAATAGATCCATTTTCTCTGCCAACTTATTCTTAGCACCTTCAATTTGCCTTCTTCTTTTTTGAAGATTATCTTTTTCATTTTCAATATTACTAATATCAATCTCACTATTTAAAACTTGTTTTAATGTATGAGCAAACATAGGATTTCTTACTATATCTTTAACAATAGAAACAACAGTCGTATCTAAAAGAACTTCTCCAATTTGCTTATAATAATTGCATTGTTTACCGTCTACTGGTGTTCTATGCGAACAACAATAATAAAAGTAATCTGGATAATAAGTGCCATCACGTTTCTTTTTGCGATTAACTCTACCATACATCCCAGCTCCACAAATTGGGCATTTGACAATACCTGATAAAACATGTTCGTGTTCTAAAGAATGTTTCTTTTCGTGTTTTCCTCTTGATTTATCTCTTTTCTTTTTAGCTATTTCCCATACTTCTTTTGTAACAATACCTTCATGAACTCCTTCATTTAGCATAAATTCGCTTTTCCTAACAGTTCTAAATTTATTTCTTGTTCCATCTATCTTTTCGGTCGCTCTTCTTCCATAAGAAATCATCCCCATATAGATTGGATTATCAATGACTTTTACAATAAATTCCGAAGTGAAAAAAGGCAGTTTTGTATTTAATCTAGGTTGTTTTACTACGCCTTGATTATTTAATGTTTTAGCAATTTGACCAGCTCCCATATTGCTATAAGCATATTTATCATAAATGAATTTAATAATCTCTGCTTCTTCTGGAACGACTTCTAAATACCCATTAACAAGTTGATATCCATACGGAGCCATACCACCATTCCATTTACCCTCACGAGCTTTTTGTCTTCTTCCTTCCATTGTTTGAACTAGAATATTTTCTCTTTCTATTTCAGCTACAGCAGATAAAACAGATATCATAAGTTTTCCACTATCTTTAGAAGAATCGATACCATCTTCTACACAAATTAAGTTAACACCATAATCTTGCATTAGTTGTAATGAAGTTAATACATCTGCAGCGTTTCTTCCAAATCTTGATAATTTAAAAACTAAAATGAATTTAACATCATCTAATTTACGTTCAATATCATTGAGCATACGAAGAAAACTAGGACGACCTTCAATATTCTTTCCAGATTTACCTTCGTCAGAGTATTCTCTAAGAACTTTCATTCCCATATAGTCAGCATATTTTTTTAATTTGTCTTTTTGAGCATCTAACGAATATCCATCTACTTGCATTGAAGTAGATACTCTTGTGTAAATATAACATCCTATACTTGCCATGATTATTCCTCCTTCATTTTCTTTTTATCATTATTTAATCTATAAATCTTTGCACATACTTCTATAAATTTATTTAGATTAATCATATCTTCTTTATTAAAACCAATTGGTTTTCCATTAATTAATTTGAAGCAACGTTTTGCTTTTATTTCTACATTTTCATTTTTAATTTCTAATTTTTTATTCAATAATTTATCTACCTCCTATTATAAAATTATTCGCCTTCTTTTGTTTCTATAATAGATGTAAATAAATTACTTTTTGTGTTTCTATTATAGATGATTATTTTTATTTTGTCAATCTAAATACGTTAGCTTTTAAATTGACTATATCATTCTAAAGTAGTATAATTATTATAGAAGGCGGAAAGAATATGAATAACGAATTAACTACTAGAGAATATGTTTGTAAATACATTGATACTTGGTTAAAAGATCATAAGGTATCAACTAATAAATTTGCGATTGCAATTGGTGTAACTGCTTGCTCTGTTACTAGATGGAGAAATGGTGAATGTGCACCTGATTTAAATTTATTTAAGAAGATTTCTGATTATATGGATGTTCCAATTAACGAAATATTAGGTTTTGAATCTATTTCAAAATTAACTCCTAGGCAAACAGAAATTTTATATAACTACGCTCATGATAAAGAATTTAAAAAGTTAATAGATTCTTATCGCGACGATGATGAAATTAGAGTAACTTTAGATACATTTATAAGAAGAATTAAGTAAATGGAGGATATCATGTTTGATTTAAATCAATTTAATAAACTTAAAGAAAACAATCAACTTGAAGTAAAACAATCTGTTCAAGGCATTCCTAACTCTATATGGGAAACATATAGTGCTTTTTGTAATTCTTATGGTGGCACTATTTTATTAGGCGTTGGTGAAAATAAAAACAAAAATTTATATACTTGTGGATTAACTGAAAACCAAGCTAATAATCTTTTAAAATCTTTTTGGGATACAATTAATAATCAAACTAAAATAAGCATTAATTTATTATCGGATAAAGATGTTCAAATTCAACAAATAAATAATGATTATATAGTAGTAATTAATGTACCTCAAGCTGACAAATCATTTAAGCCAATTTATATTAACAACAATCCATTATTCGCTTATCGTAGAAATCATGAAGGTGATTATCGCTGTACTAAATTAGAAATACAAGCGATGCTTCGTGACCAAGATGAACAATCAAACGATAGTTATATGATTGAAGATATGGATTTATCTGTTATTAACCAAGATACTTTAGCAAAATATAGAACTGGCTATAATCAATACCATAAAGAAGATCATCCATTTGTTAAAGATGATAATGAAAATTTCTTAATCCATATTGGAGCCGCTAAACGTGACAGAAATGGTATTGTACGTCCTACAAAAGCTGGATTATTAATGTTTGGTAACTTCTACGATATCACAAACGTTTATCCTAACTATTTTCTAGATTATCAAGATCATAGAAATTTAGAAGGCGATGATATGAGATGGTCATTTAGAATCACTTCTACTAATGGTGATTGGAGTGGAAACTTATATGATTTCTACTATCGAATTACTTTTAAATTAACTGAAGATATCGCAGTACCATTTAAAATGAAAGGTATGTTTCGTGATGATTCTTCCCCAATGAAAAAGGCAATTCGTGAAGCATTATGTAACACACTATCAAACGCTGATTATCATGGTGAATTAGGTCTAGTCATTAAACAATACCACGATAAACTAGTTTTCTCTAATCCAGGAATCCTTGCTATGCCATTAAATAAAATATTATTAGGTGGAGAATCTAAAGCAAGAAATAGAACAATTCTAAATATCTTCTCTTTTGTAAATATTGGTGAACGTGCAGGAAGTGGATATCCATTAATTCTTAATGCAACAAAAGATGGTAATTATCCTACTCCTGAACTATTTGATGATTTCAATCCTGATGTAACTAAACTTACAATCTTTATCAAAAAGTCTATTTCACAAGATGAAAACTTGGGAAATGATACTAAAATCTTAGGAAATGTGGACGAAAACTTAGGAAATAACATTTCAATTCCTAATCTGATTGATGATTTAAAAGTTAAACAAGATGTTAAGGATAACTTAAAAACACTTTATAACTATTTTGCAAATGAAATTTTTGGAAACATTAACATTCAAGAGCGATTGGAAGTCAACAAAAATACAGCTACAAGTTATATTAAGATTTTAACTGATAACAATTTAATTGGACCAGTTACAGGTCATGGTAAAGGCAAATACAAATTCAAATAACAATCATTAGCATCTACATTCGTGTGGGTGCTTTTTTCAATATTTATAAATTACATATCATAAACTGTAAATAAGTAATAATAAGTTGGAAATTGAGAAAATAACTTGGAAGTTGCCAACAATAATTTAGAAATTTCTTTTAATTACTTGGACATCGTTTTAATCAAAAATAACTAAATCGAAATGGGTATCCCATTTGCGAAACTTAGAGAGGTAACCAAAAATTGGCTACATCTCTTATCCTGTTGATAAATCTAACAAACTAACTAAAAATAACTCATAATTACATCTCGTTTTCTAGTTCATCTCTATCTAAAATTCCTTGTTCAATTAGCCTTTCAATTTCAGCATTTCTCATCTTAATTTGAAATTCTAAGAATACTTCATAAGCTTCGTTATATACTTCATCTGCTATTTCAAAAGCTTTAGTTAATAAGTATCCAGTTTTCTTAAGTTCAGCATGTCTTCGATATTTTTCATTTTTAATATTTTTTAGTTCTTCATACTCTTTATTTCTTTTACTAATTATTTCTTTAATAATTACATTACCCATCCTTCGATACAGATCCTTCTTAAATTTAGGACCATATAAATATTCATTTTCATCTAGATTGTATTTTCTACATTTCTTTTTTAACTTCTCATCTCGTTCTTTAATAGAATCTAGTATAACTTTATAATCTTCAGCATAAACACTTTTTTCTAATATTAGAGTTGTAATATTATCAATACGTTCTTTATAAGGTCTCATGTTTAATGAATCATAACTAGTTCTTCCCTCTTTAGGAATTTCTTCAAATAAGCCTTTTAAAAGCCATTTAAGACTACTTTCAAACTCATCAAAGGATTTACTTGCCATTTCTAATTTTAAAGATTCTACAAGCTTTTTACGCTTAATCTTTAACTCTTCCATTGGTGAATTAAAATAGTTTTCAGCATTTAGTTTTAATTCTTTAACTGCAGTTATAGGAATCTTACCTCTATGGTATTTGTATTCCTTTTTTCTATGATTATAAAATGTTGGTTCTTTTTCAAAAAACGAAATATGAATGTGTCTATTATCAGTGTTTTCATGAAGTCCAGCATACCAAATAATATTCTTAGGATTTAAGTTAGCACTCTTAAAGAATTTAGGTAATATATTATTTAATAGTCCAATAGCTTGTTCAAAGTGAAATAAATGTTCTTTACCAAATAATTCTTCAAAACTTATTACCATATCCCAAATACAACTTTTAGTTTCTCTTAACATTTTTCTTAATGCTTTAATATCTTGTTTAGATAATAAACCATTACTATCAAACACACCTGAAGATTTATCATTATCATCCATATATGAAACATAATCATAAGTTCTTGATTCAGTTATTCCTTTAGACACATAACCTATATAATCGTTGCCACTTGATGATGAATAAAAATCTCTATCAGCACTTTTCAAATCATAATAATGTAATTTAGTTACAACTGTTTGAGGTGTTCTACTTATTTGAATCACCACCTTTTAATCTATCTGGTAGTTCATCAAATAAACCTTTATCTAAATCATCTTTTGAAATTTTATCAAATAATTTTCTAGGATAAACCATATGATAAATTGAACCAAGAACTTTATCATAATGTTCAGTTAATGAATCAATCTTTTTATTAAGTCTATTTACTGTTCCTATTACAGTAATAAATGTTTCATCAAATGATTTTTTTAATTCTTCAAATAATTCATAAACCGAATCATTAAGATCAATATTACTTAACAATTCTTTTACTTCATTAAGTTTAATAGAAATATCATCTAATTTAAGTAATGTCTTTTCTTCTTTTTCAAGCACATTTCTTTCTTGTTCTTTTTTAGTTTTTAAACCTAATAGTGCTAATCCTCTTAAATAATCACTTTTATTATTTAAACCTAAACTTGCATAATCTTCATTTAATGCATCAATTTCATCTTTGATTGTAAAGTACAATTGTGTACTAGAAAAATCTACTTTTCTTCTTTCTTTAATAATAATCCTCTCCTTTCAATGTAGATTTAATAAATACAAGCACACTTATATATTTATATATATTAATAAATGTGTTAGTAATAAGAGCTTATATATAAGCTCTATAAAAAATAAGAATTGTAACCAAAAGTAACTAATTTAAATGAATTTAATCAACTCCTTTCTAACTAATTTTTAATTACTCCTTCTAATAGTAACGGACATTTGAAGTATCAAATGCGGGGGTCTTAACTAAAATAAAATTAATCCCTTCAATAGTAATGGAGATTTGGAAGGCAAAATGTCGGGGTCTAACTTAAAAATTTTTTAATTTTTTTATGTTCCCTCAATAGTAATGGGGATTTTGGGCTATCTTTGAGGGCCCTTTGATTAAAAATAATTAAAATAAGTTTAACTGCCTCTACTATTACAGGAGATTTCACTTGCGGTTTGTCGGGGTCATCAGCAAAACTTTTTAATTTTTCTACAATTATGCCTTCAATAGTTACGGACATTAAAACATCAAAGTGAAAGGGTGAAATAATAAATTTTTTTAAATTAATTAATATCCCTCTAATAGTACTGGAAAGTTACATATGCGTTTGTATACCTATTTGGTGAAATTTCTTTAATTTTTTATCTCCTTTCAATAGTAACGGACATTTGAAACGCTAAATTACCACCTATAAATGCAATGTTTTATAATTTCTTTAAGCTAAAGAAAAACACACCTTCAACAGTAACGGACAATTAATAATCCAAAATGTCGGGGTGTTAGATTAATATTTATATAAAAAATGTTAATAACTATTAGAATTAAAAATAATAAAATTGCTTAACTTTCTATGAAACATAAAAAAAGAACCACTTAAGGTTCCGAATAAAAACAGATTTTATTATAAATAATCATTATATTTTATAATTAATTCATTATAGATTGCCTACTTAATATATTACATTAAAATTTACCAAGTAACTATTCTATCTACTATTTCTCTTTGTTCAGTTGATGTTCTTCTTAAATAAATCCTTGTAGTTTCTATACTATCATGCCCCATCAAATCAGCAAGTAAAGATATATCATTAAATTTTTCTAAAAAATTTTTTGCAAATCTGTGTCTAAAAGAATGTGGATACACAACCTTTGTATCAATACCATATTTTGATGCAAATCCTTTTAATTTCAATGCTATTCCTCTTGTAGAAATTCTATCACCTTTTTTATTAACAAATAAAAATCCAGAATCTTTATTGATAGATTTTAACCATGATTCTGCTTCGATTATTAATACTTTAGGAATATAAATTCTTCTCATTTTTCCACCCTTAGAATATAAATCAAAATACCCAATTTTAACGTGTTCAACTTTAAATTGAATTATCTCACTTACTCTTGCTCCAGTAGCGCCTAAAAATCTAACTAAAAAATACCATTCATATTCTTTATCCTTCTTCAAGGATGCCTTTAAGAAATTATAATCAGCAATACTAATTACATTCTCTAAAAAAGTTTTTTGCTGAATCTTAATCGCTTTAAGCACTAAATTTTTTTTGCCTATAAAAAACAAATATTTATTAATTGCTTGAATTCTCAAATTGACCGTTTTAGGTTTATAGTTCTCTATCAAATATCCTTTAAATGCCAATAAATTTCTTTTATTTATCTCTTTAAACATTTCATCAAATATTTTTATTGTCGCAACATACGATGCAATTGTGTTTTCTGATAAATTAGATTTTTCTAAATATTTTTTAAATTCGTTTTTCATTAATCCTCCTCTTATTAAGTAGGCAACCACACCTAAATAATAATTAGAAAATTTATTCATATAATTCATATTATGAGAA
>CAZDPJ010000025.1:0-19898 GCA_964507405.1 uncultured Staphylococcaceae bacterium | reverse complement strand
TTTTAATGATGAAATATATGGTGAAATGCTTGATGTTTATTTTATTTCCTATATTAGAGAAGAAATTAAGTTTGAAAGTAAAGATGACTTTTTAAAACAAATTGAAATAGATAAAATTAAAATTAGAAATAAGGTTAAAATTGATTAAGATAAGGTAAAAAGCATGTCTTAATCTTTTTTATTATAATCTTTTATGCCATTACATTTGCAAAAAAATGTAAAATGTAGTATAATTAGTATGGCCTAGTGCTAAGATTTACGATTTTTCCGGCGTATTTCATGGAATTAGGTATCTTAATTATTAAGGAGGAAAGAAACATGGCTTGTGTTAAAAAAGATGAAAAAGCCACTATTATTGCTAATTTTGCAAGAGCTGAAGGAGATACAGGTTCTCCAGAAGTACAAATCGCAATTTTAACTGCTGAAATTAATAAGTTAAATGAACATTTAAAAGTTCATACTCATGATTTCCATTCTCGTCGTGGTTTGTTAAAGAAAATCGGTCATCGTCGTAATTTATTAAACTATTTAAAGAATAGTGATATTCAACGTTACCGTGAATTAATTGCCAAATTAGGATTAAGAAAATAGTACTAAAGGGCACATTAGTGCCCTTTATGACTAATTCGACAGTAATCTATATTAATTATAGCAAAGATATAAAAATAAAGATAGAAAGGTATGAATTATGGAAAAACAAGTATTTGAATATTCCCATCGTGGACGTAAGTTCGTTGTTGAAATTGGTGAACTTGCAAAACAAGCTCATGGAGCTTGCTTAGTTAGATATAATGATACGGCAGTACTAAGTACTGCGGTAGGTAGCGATAAAGCTATGGATACTGACTTTTTTCCACTTACAGTATTATATCAAGAAAGATTATATGCGGGTGGAAAAATTCCAGGCGGTTTCTTAAAAAGAGAAGGTCGTCCTACTGAACATGAAACATTAGTTTCTCGTTTAATTGATAGACCAATTAGACCTTTATTCGCAGATGGATTTAGAAATGAAGTACAAGTAGTTAATATGGTAATGTGTGCTAATCCTGATTATTCTTCAGCCATGGCCGCAATGCTTGGTTCTAGTATTGCATTATGTATTTCTAATATCCCATTTGAAGGCCCAATCGCAGGTGTTGTAGTTGGTCGTGTTAATGGTGAATTTGTGATTAACCCAACTGTTCAAGAATTAGAACAATCTGATATTAACTTAACGTTAGCTGGTACGGCAAAAGCTATTAATATGGTTGAAGCTGGTTCTAAACAAGTTAGTGAAGAAGACATGTTAGATGCTTTAATGTTTGGACATGAGGAAATTAAACGTTTATGTCAATTTGAAGAAGAAATTATTAAAGCTTGTGGTAAAGAAAAGAGAGTCGTTGATTTATTTAAAATACCAGAAGATTTAGAAAAAGAAGTAAAAGAATTTGCTGAAAAAGAATTAGTTGAAGCTATTTCTGTTCATGAAAAGAAAGCACGTGAAGCCGCAATCGATGCGGTTAACGAAAAAACAAGAGCTGCTTTTGAACTTAAATTCAAGGAAAATCCTGAATATTCTAAAGAAGATGTTGAAAAGAATATGATTTATGTAAATATGATTCTTGAACATATTTTAGCAGCCGAAGTTAGACGTCTTATTACTTATGATAAGATTAGACCTGATGGAAGAGCAATCGATGAAATTAGACCACTTTCATCTCGTGTAGATATTTTTGAACGTACTCATGGTTCAGCTTTATTTACAAGAGGTCAAACTCAAAGTTTATCAACTGTAACTCTTGGTTCACTAACTGAATATCAAATTATTGATGGTCTTGGTGTTGAAGAAAGCAAACGTTTCATGTTACATTATAACTTCCCTCAATTTTCAGTTGGTTCAACTGGTAAATATGGTTCTCCTGGACGTAGAGAAATTGGCCATGGTGCTTTAGGTGAAAGATCACTTGCACAAGTAATTCCATCTGAAGATGAATTCCCATATACAATTAGAGTTGTTAGTGAAATTCTTGAATCTAATGGTTCATCATCGCAAGCTTCAATTTGTGCTGGTACATTAGCCCTTATGGCTGCTGGTGTTCCTATTAAAGCACCTGTTGCGGGTATTGCGATGGGATTAATAAGTGAAGATGATGAATGCTCTAAATATACAATTCTTACAGATATCCAAGGCTTAGAAGACCATTATGGAGATATGGACTTTAAAGTATCTGGTACTAGAAATGGTATTACTGCTCTTCAAATGGATATTAAATGTAAAGGTATAACTAAAGAAATCTTAAAAGAAGCTTTAGCTCAAGCTAAGAAAGGTCGTATGCAAATTCTAGATCATATGATGACTACAATTAGTGAAGTTAGACCTGAACTTAGTAAATATGCACCTAAGGTTAGAATGATAAGAATTAATCCTGAACGTATTCGTGATGTTATCGGTAGTGGTGGTAAAGTAATTCAAGAAATTATTGACAAATGCAATAATGTTAAGATTGACATTGAACAAGATGGTCGTGTATTTGTAATGCATGCGGAAAAAGAATGGATTGATAAAGCCATTGAAACTATTGAAAACATTACTCGTGAACCTGAAGTTGGAAAAATTTATCCTGTTAAAGTCGTTAAAATAATGGACTTTGGTGCTTTCTGTGAACTATGGCCTGGATGCGAGGGTTTATGCCATATTTCAGCACTTGATACTAAACGTGTTAATAAGGTTGAAGACATCGTTCATGAAGGTGATGAAATAGTTGTAAAACTATTGAAGATTGATGATAAAGGTAAATTAGTTTTATCTCGTAAGGCTTTATTACAAAAAGAAGAAGAAAATAAAGAAGTTAAAGAAGAAACAAATGTTGAAGAAAGCGTAGAAGAAAAGCCTAAAAAAGCTTCTCGTAAAAAAGTAACCAAGGAGGAATAGAATGAAAATTGGAATAACTGCAGATTGTAGTTCAGGTCTTGAATATGCTCCATTTAAGCATAATATCAAAATAACTAGAACTACTATTCATTTTGGAGAGAACGAATTAATAGATGGTGTCGATATTACTGCTGATGAATTTTATAAAAAATTAGAAGCAACAGACATTGTTCCCTCAACTAGTGCTCCTACACCTAAAGAAATAATTAGATGTGTAGAGGAATATCGTAATGAAGGATGCACAACTGTTATTCATTTCCCTATTTCATTTGGCCTTTCTGCTTATGGTGAAAACTTACAAATGGTAAGTGATGACTATGTAGAAGGCGTTGACTTAAAAGTATATAACTGTAATACAGCTTGTATTATGGAAGGTTATACAGCACATTATGCTGAAATACTTGCTAATAAAGGTTATAATGTTGAAGAAATATTTGCTGAATGCGATAAAATGGGCGATAACAGTAAAACTTATTTCTTAGTTGATGATTTAAAATACTTAGTTAAAAATGGTAGATTAAATGTTGTTTCTGGTTTTATTGGTGGTCTTATAAAAATCAAACCTATTTTACAATTAGGTAAAAATGTAAATGGTAAAATAGAAATATTTGAAAAAGTAAGAACTCATAGTAAAGCATTAGAAAGAATGTTTGAAGTAGTTAAAGAAGAAACTAAAGATGCTAAAAAAGTAATTTACATTATTCAACATTCTAATCGTTTAGAAGATGCAAAAAAACTAGTTGAAAAAGTAAATGAAACTTTTGATAATGTTTTAAGAGTAGAAGTCGCTACTGTGACACCAACAGTTGGTGCTCACATTGGTAGTGGCGTACTTAGTCTTGGTTATATTATAACTGATGAATTTAAAGAAGAAATATAATTAATACATTGGGTAATCGAGCGTATTTAATATACGTTAGGAAAGTCCATACTAGCACAAACTGAGATGTTTGTAGTGTTTGTGCCTAACGAACAAATAAGTTAGGGCACCAGTAATGGTGACGGCGAATGAAACCTAAAAGTTGAATCTCATGGTGTAGTTCCTAAGGTGCCACAGAGACGAGTTACTTTGGAAACAAAGAATTGGAACGGGTAAACCCCTCAAGCTAGCAACCCAAATTTTGGTAGGGGCATGATGATAGGAGGAAATGAACTCACTATTGTTACAGTTTTTAACTGAGATAAATGATTACCAGCAAGAAATTGCGACAGAATATGGCTTATAAATGTATTAAAATTAGACCTATTATTGATCATCAATAATAGGCTTTTTTATCAAAATGTATATTTTGTAAATAAAATTACAAAATATGATATAATATTAATGGTGATAAAATGAATCCTAAAAAAGCAGAATATATAATTAGTGCAGTTTCAAAAAAACAATATCCTAACTTAAACTATCCATCATTTGTATTTTTAGGTAGATCAAATGTAGGTAAAAGTAGTTTTATTAATGCCCTTACATCAAGAAAAAACTTAGCATTTACATCTAGTAAACCAGGTAAAACAATTGCCTTAAACTTTTATAATATTGATGATAAATATTTATTTGTTGATGTTCCTGGGTATGGTTACGCGAAAAGAAACATCAGTGATCGTCTAGGATATGGAGAAATGATAGAAGAATATTTAGATAATTCTAATCTTAAGGTTTGTTTCTTAATTGTTGATATTAGACATGACCCATCAGAAGATGATGTGCTAATGTATAATTATTTGAAACATTTAAATTTAAATGTTGTTGTTATTGCAACTAAAGCCGATAAAATAAGTAAAAATCAAACCATCAATTCTTTAAAAAATATCAAAAAAGTTTTAAAGATGGATGACTTAGATAAATGTTATCCTGTATCCAGTGAAACAAAAACTGGCATAGAAGAAGTTGAAAAAATAATTAAATCATATTAGAATCACATGCACTCATATTTCCTACCAAGATTCTATAAAGGAGGAACAATGAGTGTTTTTTATATTTCATTAATACTTGAAATTTTATTAATAGAAAAAATAGCATCTTTAAGGATTAATATAAAAAGAATAGTTTCTATTATTTTAATGGTAATATCATTATTATTAATAATGATTTCATTTCTAATAAACAATAAGATTAAAATTATTAATCCTTTTTTATATTATCTAATTCCTATATTTGTATTTATCTTTTATATGGATTTAAAAGAATACTTAATTATTAATGAATATAATTTATTATTATTAATATTTAGTATAATATATTTCTTATTAAACTTTTTAATTAATAATTTATTAATCTTTATATTATTTATTTTAGCAATGATTATTATAAAATTATATGAAAGAATAACAAGTAAAGATTTAATCGGTGATGGTGATTTAAAATTATTCATTTCTTTATCTTTAATATTTGGTATTTATTCATTTAATGCCATATTCATCGCTTCAATTATAGGATTAATAACTGAATTAATAAAGAGAATTACTAAGCATAATAAAACCTTAATTCCTTTTGGTCCATACCTTGTTATTGGTTATTATTTAGTTATGTTTATTTATTTATAAACCATAAATACTTAAAAAAATAAGGTAAAATTCGTTTATATGGACAAATATTAAAAAAAATGTTATAATATGGTGTATAATTCTATTTTCTAGTTAGGAAGTGATTAAATATGCGAATTAAAGCATATCGTATTTTAATAATAATACTATCATTTATAACTTTACTTACCGTATCTAGTTGTAAAAAAAATAACAACTATATTACACCTATTGAAATGCATTCTATTACTTTCTTAGTTGATGGTGAACAATATCAGAAGAAGTATGTTAATCATTCAACAAGAGTAAAAGAAATAGCTGGTAAAGATATTGATGGAAGGAATTTTTTATATTGGTCACTAAATGAATCACCATATAATTTTTATTCTGCTGTTAATGAAAACCTTAAATTAAATGGTGTTTATGAAGACGCAGAAGTTGTTGAAGTTGATGCTTCAACTAATAAAATTGAATTAACGAAAATTTCCTATGACGCGAAAAACCATTTATTAAATGCGCCTATCACAAATATGGATTATAGATATTATTTAGGCATAGAGAATATCACAGAAGATGATGTTAATGTAAGCGTAAAGATTTATCCTCTTATTAATTTTAGTGGTGATATTAGATTACGTTTACTAAATGACAATGATGCGTCAGCTCTATGGTATAATCATACTGATTTAAAACCATTAGTATTTAATATTCAAACAAATAAAATAGAATATTTTATGATTGATTGGATGATTACTGAACTTACTCCAGAAGTAATTCCAGAAAAATATGAAGTAAAATTTAAAATAGAAATATCATATAATTAATAAAAAAGTAAAATGTTTGGTCTATTTCCAAGCATTTTTTATATTTTATTAACAAATTCTAGTAGTTTTTAATAAAAAAATAAACACCCAAAAAAAGTCAATTTATATAAGTAAAACACACTTTTTTACAAAAAAATGCTAAAAACTACATTAACTACTAGCATTAGTAGTAAGTTTAACTATAAAATAAGAGGGGGCTTATGGTAAAATATTTAAGTAAAGTTTTAACTCTACTCATAAAAGTATATTATTTTGTGTTCCCATCTTCACCCAATGCTCCACATTATACTATGCTTTGAGTATCTGAACGTGATGAGTTAGTCGCGTTTCTCAAAGATTCATTAAGTTAAAATTTTAACGAAGATTAATTTAATTTAATCTTAAAAACGTGACAAAACTCAATTTATTATACATAGACGGGAATTTGTATAAAAATTATCAAAAAAAAGAAAGGAATGAAAAATTATGAAAAGAAAAACTTTAACTATTGCTATTAGCTTTTTTGCTTTAATCGCAATCGTAAGTGTTGGTTTCGCATCATGGGTAATTTCAAGACCTGAAACTTCTATAGATGGAAATGGAACTATCACAGTTGAAAGCGTTGATTCTAGTTCAATAATAGAAATAACAAATGTAAATGTTTCTGGTAAAATTGTATTTGGAAGCCCAGCTAAAATGGATACTAAAAATGCTTGGCTAAAAAGTAATGCGACAGAACACGAAAATCTTATTGTTACTGTTACAATTGAATTATCTGGAAAACCTGGCGATACTGAAGAAATTACTTTAGCAGCTGCTGCAGATACAAATGCTTCTAATTTTGAATTAGCAAAAACAAAATATTATGTACAAAATATTAAACTTATTTCAACAAGTTCAACTTCTTATGAAGATGATGCTATTACAAAGATTTTAGGAAGTGAGTTTACTAAAGTTGATGATACTGATAAATATGAAGCATCATTTAAGGTTGCTTTTAAGTGGGGAAGCGCATTTAATTCTATAAATCCATATAATTATTATAATAGTTTAGTATATAGTGCTGCTACTGCTAAAGATGCAACGGATAAACTTGCCGAGTTACATACTTTATTAACAGGTGTTAATTATAAAGTAACTGTAAAATTACCTGCAAAAGCAGTTTAATAGGAGGATTTAAAAATGACAAGAAATTCATTTAAAAGAAAAGTTATAATTTTTGGCGTAATGATTTTTGCTTCAATCGCATTAATCTCTACTGGTTTTGCTGCATGGATTATTTCTACAAATGCAAAACAAGAAACTTCTGGAAATATTGAAGTTGGTGTAGTTAGTGATAAAAATATTAAAATAAGTGATATTTCGTTTGTTGGGGATAAAAAATTTGTTTTTGAACCTAGTCAAACAAAAACTGAAGTAGGTACAATGGAAAATGATAAAGTATATGTTTTTAGAGCTGATGATCAACCTGAACCTGTTTTAGTTGTTAAATTTAAAGCAACAGTAACAAATTATAAGGCTATTGATAGTTTGACTGTAAAATTACAATTACCAACCGGAATAAAAGCAGCTGGAACAACTCCTAATGAGTACTTAGTTTTACCAGTATGTTCAGCTGACTCTGGCGTAAAACTTTATAATAATGGTAATAAAGTCGATTCTTCAGAATCTACTGATGTTTATACAATCACAGAAAATCCTGGAGAAAATACTGCTGTAATTGAATATACTATTGAATTTAAATGGGGAGAAGCGTTTGACGAAAAAAATCCATCAGATTATTATAATGGTATGACTAAAGAACAACAAGCGACAGCAGGCGACATTGCAGCAACAATGAAAACATTTAGAGATACTATGGCTGGTAATACTAATAATGTAGAATTATCAGGCGATGATGCAAAATTTACTATTATCATTGAAGCTATTGCTAAATAATAATTTTTAATTAATTTATTAACTTATGGATTCTTTAGAAATTATTTCCTTAATAGTAACAATTCTTGGTACTTTTAGTTTTTCCGCAATCTTTACGATTCTTTATAGAGCGTATTCTATGTCTATGATTTCTGAAATTAACATGGGAAAACGAGATATTGAAATAATTGATGAAGTAATTTATGAACGAAAGGATAGTGTAAGAAGAAGAAAATCCATTATCAAAACGGTAAAAGGGGTTCTCTTCTATCTTACATTATTCATTATTATACCTCTATTTATTTTTTCTTTGATAAATAAATTTTCCGGCAATAATATGATGCTTGGAAATAAATCGATTATGGTTGTTATGTCTGGCTCAATGAGTGAGAAGAATAAGGCTAATGATTATTTAGTTGAAAGAAACTTAAATAATCAGTTTAATACTTATGACATAATTATTTTATCAAAGGTTGATCCTAATGATTTAATGGTTGATGATGTTATTGCTTTTAGGAATGACCAAGGCATTAATGTTATCCATCGAATCAGAAAAAGAGTGTTTGAGCCTAATGAAGATGGCGAGAATGTTATAAAGTACGTCACCAGAGGTGATGCTAATGACGCTGATGATACGTATCATCCATCTCAAGATGACGTAATTGGAATTTATAGTAATACAAGAATAACAAATATCGGCGTTTTCATTGTCTTCTTACAATCTTACGCAGGTATGATAACCGTTGTTTCGATAATTTACTGTATGATAATGATTGAAAAGTTATCAGAAAAAATCAATAAAATCCAAGAAAAACGTGCTAAATTATTAGAGGAAGTAATAGATTACTCTTTAGAAACTAATACGGAAAACTTTAGTAGTAACTTGCGTTCTACTATTAGGTTTAAAGGTTATGCTTATGTTTTTGACGAAACTGGGTTTGTCAGTAAGTCAGAAATATTAGAAGAAGACTCTACTAATACTATGATTGATAGCGATTCGGGTGAAAATCGTGTTATTGATCTTAATATTGAAGAGTATGAAAAAAAACATGATGAACAGGGAGATTAAATATGAAAAAACCCTATTTTACAAGAAAAAATTTAATAACATTATCACTTGCGTTCTTATACTCATTTATAGTATTATTTGTTGGAGTATGTATTGAAGGTAGTCATGGTTTTGTTAAGGCAAAAAATCCTATTAATGGTCTTGGTCAACTACTTAATTTCAGGACGATTGAATGCGGATTAACTGGCTATTTAGTTTTATTGTTAGTCGCAATTTACATTATTGTATTTGTTGCTTTATTTCTTTATGAAAGAAGATATGCATTAATTAATAATATTCATCCATATTGTAGAAAAATGATTATTAGTTATGTTTTATCATTACTTGCTTGTCTTGTTTTATCACTTGGTGTTGGTATTTTAATTCAAGGTATTAGTGATGCTAAAAACATACAATTAGTATTACAATTCTTAGGCCAATGTCTATTATTAGGATTAATAATTTATATTGGTGTTGTAGCATTCTGTGGTGGTATATTATTATTTGTTGTTAACTTTATCTTAATTGATAAACCATTTAGATCTGCAGATCTTAATGAAGTACCTGATTTTAAAGATGAAGAAGATAATGATGTAACTAACAATTTTGATGAAAATCCTGAAGATGTAACTGGAAACTTAACTGGTGCTGTTGGTTTAAGTAGTACTGGTGGTGCTGGAATTGGAAGTGAAAGTACAGTTAGAAAAGCAGAACAACTAGATGTTAGTGAAAAAGTTTTTCCCGGACTTGTTTCAATTGACGTTAAATATGAAGGATTTGAAATTGAAAAAGTTGAAAGTGATGATATTAGCCTTGATGAACTTTGTGTAAGATTTAGAAATTATCTTGCTAAAGTTGAGAAATTATATTATGAACTAGACACAATTAGATTCTTTATTAGTGGTCTTGCGACTAGTCATTTTATGATTCTTGAAGGTTTGTCTGGTACTGGTAAATCATCTCTACCTAGATATTTCGCAAAATTTGTTAAAGCTAATGTTTTATTCGTACCAGTTCAAGCAACATGGCGTGATAAAACTAACCTACTTGGTTACTTTAATGACTTTTCAAAGACATATTCAGAAACTGAGTTTTTACAAGCTTTATATGAAGCAAGTTACAATAAAGATCAAATCAATATTTTCGTACTAGATGAAATGAACATTTCACGTATTGAGTATTATTTTGCTGATTTCTTATCTGTTCTAGAATTCCCGAAGGAAGATTGGAAATTAAAATTAATGCAACTTCCATATGAGTTTATCCCTCCGGTTAAACTTGAAGGTGGTTTCGTTCAAATACCTGAAAATTCATATTTCATTGGTACCGCAAATAAGGATGATTCAACATTTACAATCACGGACAAAGTTTATGACCGTGCTATTACCATTGATTTTGATGATAAGAATGTTCCTTTTACAGTTACAGAAGATGTACAACCTATTAGTTTAAGTCATTCTAAATTATCAAGTCTATTTAATACGGCATTAAGTAATCAAAGTTATCATATGAATGAAAGTGATTTTGCTAAATTCAATGAAATTACTGATTACATTAATGAAGAATTTAGTATTACTTTTGGTAACCGTATTTTAAATCAAATTACTAACTTAGTACCTGTCTTTGTGGCATGTGGTGGTACTAAAGAAGATGCGTTAGATTTCTTACTTTCACGTAAAGTAATTAGTAAAATTGAAGGTCGTTTTGAAGATTATGTTAAGGATGCTTTAAAAGGTTTACTTGAATTAATTAATAAAACATATGGTACTTCAGTTTTAAAACGTAGTGAAAAGACAATCAAAATGTTAATGAGAAGGTTATAGGTTATGAAAATCATCGAAGAACAATTATTAAATAATACCATTTTACAATTAAATAATTATAAGAAAAGTAGTTTAAATATATTTGATTTTTATCAAAATATCGATTCACTAAATATTGAATCATTACAAAACTTTTCTTTTCAAAAAGATAATGAATTCTTCGATGAAGTTTCATTAATCCTTAGCGTTATTTCATCAATTATTGCTCATCCTCATATTAGTAATAAAGGTGAAGATATTATTTTAAGAGCTGAACTTGCAGGTCACCTTTCTAATGAGTCTTTCCAAAAGGTTTTAAAAGAAGCAAATCTTTGGAAAGAAAAAGATTTAGAAATGGTGCCTGAATATGTTCACCATTATCAATATACTGATGAATTAAAGATTTATGAAAATCTATTTATTGGAATGTTAATTAATTTATTAAGTGATGAACTTACTAAATATCGTAACTTTTATACTAGTTTAATTCCTTCAATTGATAGTGAGAATGAGTATTCATTAATGGATACAGTTGATGCTGAAAAAGGATTAACAAGATTAGATAAACTTGAAAGAAAGATAAGATTTATTAAAAATACTTACTTTTATAAAGAAGTATCTAAAGAAAACTTGAATCTAAGAAATATTCAACCTACCAATATTTTGGTTAAAGATATGCTTTACAATAAATGCTTTAAATTTTATCGTAAATTTATAAAGTATGATAATCAAGAAAGTTTGTTTGAAGATTTTAAGACTTATTATTATTACTTAATTCTTAAAACGTTCAAACAAAGAAATTATACGTTAATTAAAGATGATGAACAAACATTTGAAAGTTTAAGTTTTAAAAATGAATTATTTAAATTTAATTTAAAAAATACAAATAATAATTATTTAAATTTAACTATTTCTTTATTAAACTCCCCTAATATTTCAGGAAATTATTATTTAACATTTGACATTGGTAAAAAGACAAGTATTGTTCCTTTAAATATTAGTGATAGTGATCAAACTAATACTATTTCAATTTGGAATTTATATGATGAAAAACCAATCTTTAAGAATAACTTAAAAGAAACAAAATTAATAGATTATTTTATTGATAGTAAGATTAGAGTGGTAGATGCTAATACTTCAGTTTATATGAAGCATTGCCCAGGATGTAAAAATCAAAATGTTAGAGAAGAAGATGGCATAATTTATTGTCAAGATTGTAAATCTAAATATACAATATTTGATAATAAATTATGGTTAATTAAATTAACAAGGAGGTAGCATGGAAGATCAAGCTTTAAATCAAGTAAAAGAAGAACCTAAAGTGATGATATCAATTAAAGACCTACATAAAGCTTATGGAAAAAAACAAGTTTTATTAGGACTTGATCTTGATGTTTACCAAGGTGAATTATTTGGATTTATCGGTCGTAATGGTATTGGTAAATCTACAACAATTGATTGTATGATAGGTGCGAAACGATTTCAAGAAGGTACTATTACTTTAGTTAATAATAGTATTGTTGATGACCCAATTGCTTGTAAAAAGACTTTTGGTTATGTTGCTAGTGAACCTACATGTTATGATGAGATGACAGGTTATGATTATTTAGAATTTGTTGCAAGTATTTATGGTATTACTGAAGGTGATTTTAAACGTAATTATAAATATTTATGTAATAGATTACAACTAAAACTAAGTGAATTATCCAATCAAATATCTGATTATTCACATGGTATGAAACAAAAACTATGTTTAGTTGCTAGTTTGTTACATAGTCCTAAAATATGGATTTTAGATGAACCTACAGTTGGTCTTGATATTATGGCTGTAGAAGAACTTAAGAAGATGATGAGAGAATATGCTAATCATGGAAATACGGTATTTGTTACGAGTCATAATATTGACCTTGTCGCAAATCTTTGTGACCGCGTTGCGATCATAAATAATGGTAAAGTTAATGGAATTTATGATTTAAATAAAAATCGTAATTATCGTTTACAATTATCCCGTATTTTTATGGATACATATAATGCTGGTGAGTAATGTTAAATCTTTTAGTAAAAGACTTTAAACTATTATTTGGAAGTGGGAAAAAATCATCCAGTAAATGGCTTTCAATGTTAATGACTTTATTATTTACAATAGTTCTTGTTATCATTGAAGTTGTTATCTTTAATACAATTTTATCTAAAATAGAAAATACTAAATCCGCAATGATTGCCTATATTAATTTATTTTTAACGATTATATCGGTAATATTGATTATATCTGGTATCTTTAGTGCTAAAAGATTATTCTTTAATCAAAAAGATACTGAGCAATTAGTTGTGAGACCAGTTAGTAATTCACAAATCATAATCTCAAAATTAATATTTTTATTTCTTACTCATTATGCTGTAACAATTGTATTTGTTTATCCATTACTTATATCATATAGTACACACTTTTATACAAGAGGTATTTTCTTCTATATGGGTATCTTTTATCCAGCTGTTACTTTTCTATTTGAGATTGGTTTAGCTTTATTACTTGTATATCCTGTATGGTTATTAGAAAAATTCCTTAAGAAACATTTCTTCGTTAGATTTATAATTATTTTAGTTATTTTAGTATTAGGATGTGTGTTATATTCAAAAGTATTAGATGCTTTTATGAATATTTTAACGGGTGGAAATATTGATTATTTAAAAAGTAATGAAGTAATTAACACATTACTTACGATTCGTAAATATAGTATCCCTAATCGATATATCGTTGATGCCTATTTTATGAAGAGTCCTAGTAGTATTAGACCATATTTACTTATTAGTTTAGGTGTCTTTATTTTAGGAGTTAGTGTGGCTATATTTGCTTTCAACTATGTTCGTAATTTTAGTGTAACATTTACTAATCGTGCGAAAGAAAAAGAATATAAACAAGTATCAGTAAAGCATGCTTTATTTAAAAAAGAGTTAACTCTTCTTACTAAGAATGCAGGTTATACTGTATCATTTGTTGGTTTATTAATTGTGCAACCATTTCTTGCATATTCAGTAATTAAAGTAATTAATCAATTATTTAGAGGTGAAATGTTTGCAAGTATTATGCTAATAATACCTAATTTCATTACTATATTAGATATTTTAATTATTTTATTATTTACTTTAATTATTAGCCAAGGCGCAAGTGATTATATTACGATGGAAAAGCATACAATTAAAGTTATGAAAATAATACCAGTTGATGCTATTACTCAGTTATTAATAAAAGTGATGATTCCTTTTGTTTTATCAGTTATTTCGCTTATTTTAACAGTAGTTGTTCTTTTAATAACTAAATCAATCACAATTGTTCCGGCTTTATTTTCAATTTTAATTGCGATTGTTTTATTATTTCTCTTTACAGTTATATCATTAACTGAAGAACTAAAAATTAGAAATCATATGCCTAGATCAACTCTTATGTCTAATCTATATTCATATGTTTTACCACTTTGTTACTTTGGATTATCAGTATTGCTTTGTTATTTAAAAGCTCCGCTTATCGTTAGTTATATTTTAGGAATTGTTCTAGTAATTGGACTTGGACTTCCTCATATTTTATATTTAAAGAAAAATATAAGAAATCTATTTATGGATTTGGATGTGGTGAATTAGATGAAAAAGAAGAATTTAATTATATTATTACTGATTCCATTTGTAATTGGACTTCTTGCGGTCGGATCAAGTAACATTACGAAGATGGTTTTATCCAATGAACTAGTTGATATTGAATGGAACTATGCCGATGTAGTGGATTTTGAGTTAACGGGTAATGCGACTAAACTTAAAGCTTCTCCTAAGATGAAGAAAAATACAAGTGAAGATTTTTCTAATTTACTTAGTTGGAAAATTGAAAATATTGATAAAGATGATAAAACAGAATATGCGAAAGTATATAAAAATGATGATGGCTCATGGTATATTTTACCGCTAGTTATTACTGGCATTAAAGAAGTAGTAGTTAGCTGCTTTGGTGATGGTGGAATCATGAAGTCAATGAGAATTGTTATATGGGATGCTGATAATGCCGCATTCGTGGTTAATCCTGTAATTAGTAGTTCTCAGTCTAATATTGATAGTACGATCTATTATGGTGAATATGATATTGTTGACAATATCAAAGAAAAAGCCAAAGTAAATTTTAATATTGAAGTATATCCAGCTGGATTTAAATCGTTTATGGAAATAACTGATATTACCGAAAATATTAATTTAGATTTAAGTACAGGAACAGTTACAGTTAAAGAAAGTGGTGAAGCATCATTTACTTTAGGGTTAACTAAAGAAGGATTAGCTGAACCATATACTTATAAAATGAATATTGTTAAAGACGGTATTAATGTCTTTAGCTATAGTGATTTATTATATTGTACAAATTACTCTAAAAATGGTGAAATAGTTGTTCTTAGAAAGTCACTTGAATCACTTGAAAATGCTTATAAACTTGATAGTAGTGGTGAAGTATTACTAGATAGTAATAATAACCCAATAAAAAATAAAAATAATGTTGAATTATTTGGTTCTTATAATTTAAATAAGAAAACTTATTATTTTGAAGATGAAATTTATAAGTTTACAACAACTTATAATAAAAATTATATTGATCAATGGAATGACTATATTACCTCTAAAGGTGGTAAGAACTATATTTCTGATAAAGTTAATGCGGGGATAAGAGTTCAAAAAGACTTTTATGGTAATGGTTATACCATTAATATGCATAATTTAACTTTTCCATCTGGAAAGATAACTAGTACAATTGATGGTGTTGAGTATACTATTCCTACTTTATCACCTAAAGATTTATATCGTGGACCACTACCTTTCTATACACTTGGTGACCATAATGGACTTGCTTTAGTTGAAGCATATGGACAAGATAATGTGGGAATGTATGTAGATGGTAGTAATATTACCATTAATGATGTTAATATTAAAAGTTGTGATGTTGGTTTCTTTATGTCTAATTTAGAAACAGTTGGTACTACACTTGAAACAAATGGTGAAAATATTACGATTAAGAATTCAAGATTATCTAATGGTAAAACTATTATCCGTAGTTTTTCATCAATGAATACAGTTATTGATAATTGTTTAATCTCTACAGCATATAATTTCTTAGTATCTGTTGGTAGTAATGAATATGTTGAACTTGATGAAAATGAAACCTTTACTTTTATTGATGAAACTGGTAATACAATTAATTCAACAATTAAAGAATTCTTTGTAAATGGTAGTGAAGTATCTACTAATAACGCAGATAGTATCTTGAATAAATATTTAACAAATGAATTTACTGATAAATCAAAGATGAAAGCATCCTTATTATCACTTCAAAATTCATTTAATCAAAAAAGTAAAATTGATGGCTTATATAAAGGTTCATTAACAATTAATGATACTTACTTATATCGAAGTAATATTGCAAGTATTGGTATTGAATCAATGTTTAATGGTCCATTCTTATATTCTTATATTCCATCATCAATATCAACTATTCTTGGAATGCTTGAATCAACTGATGGAACGAAACTTAGTGATTTTAAACCAACTAATTTATCAGGTGTTAGTTACCCAGTAGATGTTAAAATTAGTGGAAGTACTAAGTTTTATGATTATAAAACAAAGGATAATCTAGATATAAGTGGATTAATTAAAGAAAATATCTCCAAATTTGCAAGTCAAATTGGTGGAGATAGTTATTCTGGTATTATTAATATTGATAAAATATTCCCGATAAAAGAGTATTTATTTAGTCAAGCAACTTCAACTAATAGTTTATATAACTATGAAGGAAAAGACTATATTAATGTTCCTGTTGCCTTTTATGGTGGTGGACTTAACTTATCAAGAGTTTCGATTGAAACTTTAGATAATAAAGAAGTAATAAATGACCCTATTGCTATTGACTTATTAGATAATTACTTAAGTCTTGGTAGTGGTGAAGGTACAATTCAAGTATTAAAGAACATGATGTTAAAATCAGTTACTGTTGTAATTGGATTTGAAGAATTTAGATTTGTTTGTTTAAATAATACGGGTTATTTATTTAATGAAACACCTGATGTTTCAGATTTAATTAAAAATGCTAAAGGAGAAAAGTAAAATGAAAAGAATGATAAGACCTTTACTACTCATGATATTATCACTATTTTTACTAGTTGGATGTAGTGGATTTACGGCTGATGATCCAACAATTGATGTAACTGAAGGTACTGATGGCAGTGTAATCATTACATTTATCAATGAAGATGGTGAAGAAGAAACTCATGTTGTTAAACGAGGAACAGGACTTGCGGGAATCCAAGAAGTACCAAATGCTGCTGAAGGATATACAAGCTTAATTTTCCTATTTGAAAATGGATTAATTGAGCCTGAAACAATTAAGATTCCTTATCCTGAAGATGGTAAAGAAGTAAATCTACGTATAAATGAAGAAACTAGATTTATTGAATATCAATATGATGGTGATGGTGAAGTTTGGCAACAACTACTTGATTTAAAAGAAGTTGATGGTAAAAGTGCTTATGACGTATATTGTAGTCTTCTCAAAGAAGATGAAACTCCATTATCTGAACAAGAATGGATTCAATCTCTAACAGGTAAGTCTGCATATGATATTTATAAAGAAAATGCTGGTGAAGAAGCATTAAGTGAAGTAGATTGGTTAAAATCTCTTGTTGGTAAAACAGCATATGAAGTATATAAAGAAAATGCTGGTGATGATGCATTAACAGTAGAAGATTGGCTTGAATCTTTAAGAGGTGAAAAAGGTAAAGAAGTGGTCTCAATTAAAAGTATGAATGGCTCACTTGCATACCGTGAATCACTAACTACTGGTTATATTGGTACTGAATCAGACTGGTTAAAAGAATATAGTGGTCTTGATGAAAATACTTTAAAAACTCTTGATGTAAGTGATTTTAATGCCTTTATATTTACATATAATGATGAAACTGTTTCTGAACCGGTTTTAGAAATAAGATCTGGGGGAAGATGGTATATTGATACAGCTGAACCTGAAAAGTTTAATAAAGGTATTCAAGGCGACTATTACTTTGAATTTAACCATAAAGTACTTTATTACAAGAGTAATTCAACTACTTGGACTAAAGTTGTATCTTTAAAACCAGATATGGAAATATGTAAAGTTATCTTTAATTTAAATGATAGTGAAGATGCCCCTGCATATTATTCATTTACTGGTAATTATAGTTTAAGTGAAAATGGAATTAGTTATGAAGTATATAAAGGAGAATATTTTAGAGGTGGTACTAAGAATAATCCTGAAATTCCGGTTCCTGAACGTGCAGGATATGAATTTATTGGATGGTACCGAATTAAAGATTTACCGGAAAACTTTAATCCATATGTTTATATTCCATTTAATGATTTAACTGTTGTTGGTGAAAAAGAACTAGTTCTTTATGCACAATGGAAAAAACTATAATAAATAAAAAACATTAAAAAAATTTAAAAATTTCTATGAAAGGAGAGCCTATATGAAAAAACGTATTAATTACTATGTATTACTATTATTTGCTAGTCTATCGCTTATTAGTATAGGCTTTGCTTCATGGTCAATCTCTAATCCTGAACCTAGTCAAAATGCTTCATCAAGTGGACTAGTTTCAAGTGAAGGAATAATAAATGCTAGTGATTATATTACAACTACAATTACTAATTTTGAATATTTTAATACTGGTTTTATTGTAAGAGATGAATTTAATGAAACGGTTAGTTTAAGTAATGAAGGAATATTATCAATTAAAGTTAGTATTAAAGATTCTACTAAATTTAATTCATTAAATTTAACTAATCCTACTTTAAATATTACATTATATCAAAAACAAAAGAAAGAGGAAGGTAAAATTTCTTTATTAACTAGTACATTTATTAACAGTATTACTGTAAATAATAATACTATTAGTAATGATTCAATTAGTTATAGTAACTATCAACTTGTAATGTCATGTGAATTAACTAATTCTGTTACAGAATATACTTTTAATATAAAATTTAAAGTTAATGAAGATAATTCTAAAACTTTCTTTGATATGATGTTAAAAAATAGTGTAAGTTTTAGTACAATAGCAACAATAGGAGGTACAACTAATGAATAAGAATAAAAGATTTCTTATAACAATTATATTTTTATTGATTATGATACCAATTTTTATTGGTTATTCTTTATGGCTTGTTGGTGATAGAAAAGAAGTTATACCTACTTATCAATTTAAAGATTTATTAGAAAAAAATATTTCACTTTCTGCTACATATAATGCAAGTGAGTTAGATATTACAACAGATTATGTTCAAAAAGGATCTAAATTAAATTTTAATATTGAATGGAGTAATTTTGATATTAAATATGAGGATGAAAACGGAATATCTGTTACTAAACCTATAAATGCTGGAAATTACAAAGTATTAATTACATCTAAATTTGAAGAAGTTAGTACTGGTGAATCAAAACAAACAGCAGAACTTAAGTTCACTGTAAATAAAGCTACTCCTAAATTTAATACTGATAATATTATAATTAGTCACACAGATAGTACTAAAAATATTACAACCACAACTTCATTAAGTGAATTAAAAATAACAACTAATGGGAAAACGGCATATCATGATGAAGCAAGTACAGATGCGGAAGTAGAAGGTACTTTTAGTTTAAATACTGATCAAACATTAGAAGTTGGTAAAAAGTTATATAAATTTACCTTTACACCAACCGACACTAATAATTTTAATAATGCAGAAGGAGAAGCTTACATTAATACTTTTGCGACTGTCAAATTTGATGTAGGAAGTCATAGCTCTGGTTCTTATAGTTTTGGACCTTTATATTTTGATGTTTCTGGTGATTCTAATAA
>CAZDPJ010000024.1:0-22283 GCA_964507405.1 uncultured Staphylococcaceae bacterium | reverse complement strand
GACTATACCTTAATTTTTTAGGGAAATAAATCCCTTATTTGCACCTTCTTTCGGATGACTAAATTGTTATGGTTTGTAAAGCTACACCTTTAACCTATATGTAAAAATGGTTTAATTTTTGAAAATGACGTCAAAGTAAAGAGAAAAAATTCATTTAATTTGATTTTTTAGTCAATACATGTTAAAATAATAAAGTAAATATTAGTTGTATAAAGGTGTAGCTTTACCAACTACAAAAGTAGTAAAAGTGAATTTGAAAATTAAAGTATATATAATGTTGTTAATGATAAATATAAAATTTTTTAATGGTGTAAATGTAATAAGATTGATTTAAAGGACAATGTTGTATTATATGAAATAACATTATAAGTTATGATTGAATCTTTTTTAAATAATTAGCTATATATAAAGTGGTGTTTGTTTATTCTAAAATTAGTAAATAAAGGAGAAAATTTAATGACTGTAGAAGATGTATTAATAGAATATTATGGTGGAAAGCCTCAATATACAGGAGGAAAATTATATAAAATTGGTGATAAAAGAGTTGAATATTCAGGAGGAAAAATATATAAGGTAGGCATGGAACGTATAGAATATTCCGGTGGTAGATTATATAAAATTGGTGGTAATAGAGTTGAGTATTCTGGTGATAGAGTTTATAAAATAGGTGGAATTAGATTTTAGCAATCATAGTATATTGAAAATAAAAATAATAATGTAAAAAATCAACAAGCTGATTATATTTAAAAAGATTCAAGTGGTATTAAAATAATTGAAGAATATAAACCATTAATTAGTAGAATAAAAAAAATCACCACTTTTCCCAATGTCACTAGGTTCAATGGAATTGTTTCATTCTAATTTTTGGCGTTTGTTAATTATAGATAATTAATTTATATGATGGATAAACTTAAGAATTTATTCAAATTAAGTAAAGAAAGCCCATCAAGAATTTTGACTTGGTTTAAGCTATTTGTCTTGATGAACTTTTATTTTAAGTGTATAATATATAAAAAAGAGAAAAACAATATATTTCAATTTGTTGTAGGGGAATAAATCAATTAAAAATGTAATAATTAACATAAAAAATAGAGGTGCAAATTTGGGAAAGCAAAATAAATTTCAACAACTTACTAATTACTTACTAAAAATTAATGATGAAGTAATCATTTTAACATTTAATGAAATAGAAAATATTTGTGGATTTAAATTGAAAAAATCATATAGAAAATACAGACAATCTTGGGCAAATAATATTCACGGGAATCTATATCGCTCTTGCATATCTGCTGGTTTTAAATTCGGATATGTAAATATGAAAGCAGAAACTGTTGAATTTATTAAGGTGGAAGATGCCGTAGAAATAGAAAAAAAGCCTAAAGCTTTTAGGGGGAAAATTAAAAATCATCAAACAGAAAAAATAACTAATGAATCGCTTGAAAAAGCTCATCAAGAAGTTATGTCAACTATTAATTATGGTCCTGAAGATCGTTTGATTACTGATTGTTTTGTTAGATTTCCTGAAAACACTGATGTAACAATTGTAGCAATGAAAATAGGTTTAATTGACATTACTAACTCTACCCATATTTCTCAACATAAGTCAAAAATAAGTGCAGTAAAATTAGCTGAATGCATTGTTAGAATTAAAGATATTGATGAAAGAATTAAGAATGGCGATCCAGGGGTTGTTAATGAAATTGCTAGAAGTAATGGTGAAATCAACTTATTCTCTTTTGCTTCTAAATATTGTTGTTATCACAATAAAAATCTATATGGTAAAGACGATTATTCAATATTAGACACTTTACTTAAAGAGCATCTGCCAGATTATTTTGATGATATAACAACAAGTCAAATTCAAAAATGGCAAAAAGCTTGTGATTATAAATCATATAATGATTATTTAACTAGAAAGTTAGATGAACTTAATATCACCGTTGAATTTAGAAAAAGAAAATTTGACCATTTTGTTTGGTCAAAGAATAGAAAGCCTGATAGTAATGTATAGAAAAAATTAAATGTTTTAACAATGAAGTTATTGATGAATTAAAACAATACGTTTATAGACTAGTTGACCATCGTAATGATGAAACTTTTTATGCTGGAAAAGGAAAAGGAAATCGATAAGTCTTTAAGATTAACTGGTAATTCCAATGAATGCATAAGAAAAGAACAATTAAAGGAAAATAATAGAATCCTAAGTGATGAGATAGTTGACCTATTGGATTCTCAAATTATGACAATACTGCTAAATTGTATTAAGGTAATAGATAAACATACTATAGAATTCCAATTTAATTGCAACTTAAATATCATAGAAAAAATATAGAATCAGTAGCAATATAGCTGTTTCTATTTTTGCATTTATAGACATAAAAGACTTATAGATTGTTAATAAAATTATAGTGATGAACAAAAAGATGCATCATGAAACATTTTGTTCACTAAAAACTTAATATGCAACATTTTGTCCATCACACATATTATAGTAAATTGATAAGTCTTTTGTGTAGGACTTATTTTTTTGATTTTTTGGTATTTTAGTCAAATATAGCTAGAATATACAAGAGTTAATTTGTTAACTCATTATTACGAAAATAAAAGACTTTCTGTTTTATTCCCAATAATTATAATTTCAACAATCATAAGTTTAATATGTAATATTGAAGAAATAAAAGAAAAATCAAACTTTAAAAAGTGGCTTAAGAAATTTCAAGATAATAATATGAACTTTTATGACATATTTGATGCAGATGAATTTCCAAATGAATGTAGAAGATTAAAATTTGAAATGAACAGTGGAAAGTTATTTGGAGAAAAGTATTCATCAGATGCTTTTAGAGATTTAGATTGTTTAAAAAGAATAATAAACAATGTTAATGATATTAATGCATTAGGGAATGCGATATTTTCACAATGGAGATATTTTAACCATTGGTCATATAGCCATCCTAATGAAGATGATATTACTTCCAACGAGACTTGAATCAATTATATAAAAATCACTACATAGATATACTATATAGTGATAAAACCTTGTTTATATAATTTAGACTATTTAATGAAAGTCCGTCTGCTCATATTTAATATATTAGCAGCTTCTAAATTTGTGATTTCTTTATTATGATATCTTTGTACAACTTCTATAAAGTTTTTAGGTAACTTGTATTTAGGACACCCCATATGAATGCCTTTTGCTTTTGCTATTTTAATTCCTTCAGCTTGTCTTTTTCTGATGTTTTCTCTTTCGTTTTGTGCAACAAAACTTAACACTTGTAATACAATATCAGATATGAATTTACCAACTAGGTTTTCACTTTCAGTTCTTGTATCAAGTAGTGGGAAATCAATAGCAAAATATCCCTTCATTTGTTTTGTTTAAAAAAGTCACCCATTACTGGATGACTAAAGTACTATGGTTGGCAAATAGTAAATATGAAGCAGATTATCGAGTATTCTTTGTTGATAGTAGGTTTCAAGAAAAGAATGCAAGTATTATTGCAGGAGGAAAAAAGATATAAAAATGATTACAAAATTTTCACAAGAAGTCATAGAAAAATTAAATTATTACGTGTATAAACTCATTGATCCGCGAAATGGAAAAATTTTTTATGTTGGTAAAGGAACTGGAAATAGAATTTTTGATCATATTAAATGCACAATAGATTATTATGATGGCGCTGAAACTACAAGTGATAGTGATCCTAATAAATTGAGAATTATAAAAGAAATCATAGATGAAGGGCTAGATGTCATTCATATAATTCAAAGATGGAATTTAACAGAAAAAGAGGCTTTTGCAGTTGAAGCTGCATTAATTGATGAATACACAGGATTGTCTAATATACAAAAAGGCCATTATGCTGAAAATGGTATTACCAATGCTGAATTGTTAGAAAAAATGTTCCATCATAAAGAATATGAAGAACCTATAACTTTTAAATATATTATCATAAAGGTTAAAAACAGTACGTTAAATGAACTTGCTGATGAATTTCCATTAACAAATAGATATGAAGCAACAAGACAAGCATGGAAAATTAAACCAAGAAGCATTAAAGAATTTCCATATGTGTTTTCTGTTACAAACGGGATTGTTAAAGAAGTTTATAAAATAAATGAATGGTACTTAGTAGAAGATAAAAATAGATATGCATTTAATGGTGAACCTGCTGAAAAAAATATACAAGATAGATTTGTTAATAAACGAATTCCTGACACATATATGAAGAAAGGTATGGCTTCACCAGTCTTATTTTCAAAAAATGATATTACAATTAAATAAAAGAAGATACTAGCAAAATATGAAAGAGATATCTAAAAATAAAGAAAGGTGAGTCTTTAGTATAACTTATATTACATTAATTTGAAGTGTGAAAAGAAATCGACTTAAACCTCCAAAGTACCATAACTTTAGGATAAATACCATTATTTTATCATATACTTTGTTGAATAATTAAAAATATAACAAATGAAAATAATTTAAAAGCAAGTCAAAGAAGGATGAATGCAATTCATTCAAAATTATCATGAGGATTAAATTTATGAAAAATATTATAGTGCCAACTCCTTGTAAAGAGGAAGTAGAAAAATATTTAAGTATATGGGATAGTCAAGAAAAATATGTTGCACAAGAAAAAGCATTAGATAAATTATTTTTTGGTGATTATAAGTGTAATAGTAATCTAGATAATATTTTAATAAAATGTAGTTCGCTTAATGATTTTTATAGTACAAATATATTTAATATATATGACGTAGCAAAGCATATTTTATCATTGAATATAGATGAAAGATTACAAAATGGGGATCCAACATTAGTTGACGATATAGCAAAAGTAACTATTTCAGGTAAGGATAAACATTTTTATTCATTTGCTTCAAAATATTGTAGTCATCATTATCCTAAAGAATATCCTATTTATGATTCATATGTTGAAAAGGTATTAAAATATTTCAGGAAACAAAATTCTAATTTTAATTTTGATAATGATGATTTGAAAAACTATGCACAGTTAAAAAAAGTATTGATAAACTTTCAAAAATGTTATGGTATAGAAGAGTATGACTTGAAATATTTGGATAGATATTTATGGCAATTAGGAAAAGACAAATTTAAAAAGAAATATTAATATTAAAAATGATAATTAATTTTAATGCTAATTTATAAACAATTAGTAAAGGTCTTGAAAAAAATGTTAAAAATGTTATAATTTAAAAAAGAATTATTATACGATGCAACTACGTGAATAACCATATACGTATGGCTTGAACATAATGATGATAATACTTTATAGAGGATTTTAATGGATTAATATTAGAAAAAATGTTCATGTGTTTAAATAATGAATATCAATGGTCATTTCAATATGCTGATGGAAAAAATGGCGATGAAACGGTTCATTTAAGAACAGGATATATGTTTGAAATGAGTAATACTAATCATAGTTTGATTGGAGAAGGACAATTCGGTTTAGAGTATAATTTTAGAATGAAAGTAGAAAAGTGGTATCAGTTCATTTTTCGGTTCGGAACCGAACAAGATCCTTTTGCTGGAAAATTATATGTTAATTGGTGGTAAGGAGTGATTTAAATGAAAAGATGATTTTTTATTGTACTTTATTATTCTCAAGCACTTTGGGAATTTCAATTTGTGTATTGAGTAATACATTAAAACAATATGATGATACTGCACCGATTTTTTTGTAGGATTATTTTTACTTGAATTTATAATTAGTTTAATTTGTGCAATTTTAGAAATTAAAAAATGATTTATAGAATTGATTGAAATGTGTGCTTTTCTAATCATACTTGAAAAATGAATATAAAATAATCAAATATTCTAAATTGCTTTCAATTTATTTTTAAATTTTAGAGGTTTAAGTTTTACTGTTATAGTAGGATTAAACTTCTTTTTTTAATACTTTTAAATTATATTAATTTCTATCGACAGATGCTTTGATTGACATATAATTTCTTAATTTTGATGATTTTTATTAATATAGCAAAATTGGTTTTTAAAGTTTAGATATATTGCATTTTTAATAAAGAAGAGTATAATATAAAATATAATAAAAATATATTAGAAAGGTGATTATAAAATGAAATATTCTAAATTTCTATTGATTTTAGTCGTTCTTTTTATGTTCACATCATGTACAAACAAAAAATATGATTTAAGTGGAGTTGCATTTGAAGATGAAACAGTACATTATGATGGTAAAGAACATATGATTTACGTTACTGGAGATATTCCAGAAGGTGTTGAAGTAGAGTACAATCTAAACTGTGCTATACATGAAGGTGTTTATGAGATTGTTGCTAGATTTATTGTTGATCAGAATATAATTGAAGAAAAAACTGCAACACTTACAATTTTACCTGCTGAGAGATTAAATATTTATTTGAGGGATAAGACAGTAGCTTATGATGGTAATGAACACGCTATCGATCCTGAAGGGGATTTACCTGATGATTTAATTATACTATATCAATCTAAATATATCGATGCTGGTGAGTATACAGTAACATGTACAATTTACTCTGAATCTGTTTATATTCCGGAGGAACAAAGAACTTTAGAGGCAACTCTTACAATTGAAAAAGCTGTTTTTGATACAAGTTCTATAGTTTTTTCAGAAACAGAATTTATTTATGATGATAGATTACATTCTATTTCAGTTGTTTCAGATTTACCAACAGGTGTTGAGGTGTTTTTTGAAAATAACGGGAAGAGTTTAATTGGAACATATGATGTTATAGTTAATTTTATAGTGGGTCAAAATTACGAACAACCATCACCACTACATTTACAACTTAAGATTGTTAGACCATCTGATTTGTATATTGTTACTTTCATCGATGGTGATAAAACAATAGATGTTTATGTTAAGGAGGGTTTAAAGTATGATTTTCCAGAACCAACTTCAGTTAAAGGTTATATTGTTAAGTGGGATAAGGATCTAACAAACATTACTAGTGATATGGTAGTAAATAAACAATTAACTCCTATCAATCATGTGCTTAGTGTTGATTGGGGTGAAGCAACTCCTTATGATTTACCTAAATATATCAACATTGAAACTGATGAAATTCCTTTACCAAATCCTAGAACTCCAGAGAATGTCATATTTGAAGGTTGGTACACAAGTCCTGATTTTTCAGAAGAAACTAGAGTTGATAGAGTTAGTGCTGGTGTTGGAGGCAATGGTGATTATTTCCTTTATGCGAAAACAGTTGGATATAGAATTGAAGCTGCTGCAGGATTTGAATTAAATAAAAATGGAATTTATTATAAAAAGATTTATCAAGAAAATGATCAATATTATGTTGGTAACTTTGAGGTAAGTAAAAATGCTAAATATGAAGTGTTTACTGATTCTAATTGTGAAACTAAAATCAGTGATTATCAATTGCATCTTGAACAAGGTAGCAATAAATTCTATGTTAAGGTAACAAATAGTAATTACTTTCAAGTATATAGCTTTAATATTGAATGGATTAAGGGATTAGAGGTATATTTACATAAATTAGAAGATCAAGTTGATGTTATAATTTATGAACCAAATACTCCAATATATGATTTTGGTGATTACTCTGTATGGGGATATACATTTAATGGTTGGCTTGATGAAAAAGGTGAAAAAGTCACATATTATTATGCAACCTTTGGATATATTCATTTATATGCTGACATTACATGGTATACTGTATGTGAGGTGACTAGCTATGCTAATTAAAAGAAGTCAATAACTAGAAAATATTAGAAGATTTTATGAATCTAATTTAATTAAGGTTTTAACTGGTGTAAGAAGATATATCAATAATTACAGAATTTTGAAAAGCATTTAATTCATAAATTATTTTAGATTGACAAACATTAATTTTATCTAAATATATAAAATTTCTATTAGAAATATTATGAGTTTATATTATTTATAATATTAGTATATTTTACTTGAAATATTTCAATTACACAATACTTTTAGTAATTTTACTATTTTTTTAATAGATTATATTATTTGATTTAATGCATTTTGTCACATATAAACTTTAATTAATTTTGATGAAATAACATAAAAAATAGTTTGTTGGCATTTTGTCACATAAAATAAAAATAATTAATAAAAATCTATAAAATATGTGTAAAATACTCGATTTATTCAACGATTTGTGATAAAATGTTTATAATTTTATATCTAACTAGTATAGATTTAAAATTATATTAAAATTTGTAAGGAGATTAAAAGTGAAACAAAAGAAATTATTTTTACTAGTACTATCTTTAGTGATGGGGATTGTATTATTATGTAGTTGTGAAACCCCTTGTATACATAATTGGGAAAAATATCAGACAATTAGTGTTGCGACTTGTACTGAAAAAGGTTCAGTAAAACAAAAATGTACAATATGTGGCGAAGAAATAACAGTAGAAGTAGCAGCACTAGGACATGATATGCAGGATGTTAGTTCAAAATCTGCAACTTGTTTAGAAGCAGGGTATGATGCTTACCAACAATGTTCACGTTGTGATTATAATACAAAGCAAGTAGAAATACCTGCCTTAAATCATGATTTTGGTGAAGAATGGGAAAAAAACGAAACATCTCATTGGCATGAATGTACTCGTGAAGGATGTAATGGAAAAAAAGATGAAGCAGAACACAAAGATGGGGATAATAATCATTTATGCGATACATGTAGTAAAGAATTAAGTAAATGTAAAGATGAAGATAATAATCATTTATGTGATACTTGTAGTAAAGAATTAAGTAAATGTAAAGATGAAGATAATAATCATTTATGCGATACATGTAGTAAAGAATTAAGTAAATGTGAAGATGAAGATAATAATCATTTATGCGATACATGTAGTAAAGAATTAAGTAAATGTGAAGATGAAGATAATAATCATTTATGCGATACATGTAGTAAAGAATTAAGTAAATGCACAGGTGGAACTGCCACTTGTACGTCTAAAGCAATTTGTAGTATATGTAAAAATGAATATGGAGAATATGGAAAACATGTTTATAACGAAGAAACATGGCTATATAATGAAAGTAGTCACTATCAAAAATGCGAAAATTGTGATAATTTAAATGATGCAACTAATCATACATATGTTGATGGTGTTTGTTCTACTTGTAAAGTTAAAGACACATTTGGTACTATAGGAATTGGTTATAAGTATAATAGTACTCAAAATGCATATTCAGTATCTACTTATACTGGTACAGAAAAAGATATAAAAATACCATATTTTTATGATGATGGTACAAATGGACTTTTACCTGTATATTTAATTGAAAGTACTGCATTTAGATATAATACAAATATTACTAGTGTTGTAATTCCTAATTCAGTAATTCAAATTTCAGGCGGTTCATTTAGAGGATGTATTAATATTGAAAGTCTTACGATTCCATTTGTAGGAGCGAAAGCTGGTGTAACATCAAGTGATACATATCAATATCCTTTTGGTTATATCTTTGGCACTTCCAAATATGAGGGATCTGTGACTGTTCAACAAGAATACGTAATGTCATCAACAAGTTCTACATCTGCTGAATATTATTATATTCCTTCATCATTAAGAAATGTAACAGTAACTGGTGGAAATATTCTAAATGGTGCTTTCTTTAATTGTGAAATGATTGAAAAAATTACTCTTTTAACTGATATTTCAGTAATTTATGATCGAGCATTTTATGGTTGTGAACAATTATTATCAATTAATATTCCAAGTTCAGTAACTAATATAAGATATAGAGCATTCTATAATTGTCCAAGACTATATGAAATAATTAATGACAGTTCATTAGAATTTGTTCTTGGCTCTGAAAATGAATATGGTGGTGTTGCTAAAAATGCAATTGTAATCTCTAAAGATGGAACAAGTAAAATTAAAACAGATGAAAATGGCTATATGTATTTTGAAGGTGAAACAGAAAATATTTTAATTTATGCTCCTAAGACACAATCTAGTTTCGTTTTACCTGAACAAATTGGTGGAAAAAATTATTCATTACTTGGAACATTCTATTATAGAAAAGATTTAACTTCTGTAGTTATTCCTAATACAGTTAAAACTATTGGCAAAGGTAGTTTTCAATTATGTACTAGTCTAACTTCTGTTGTAATTCCTTCTACTGTTACAATAATAGGTGACCATGCTTTTTCTCATTGTACGTCATTACAGTCAGTTATTTTTGAAGAAAATAGTAATTTAGAAATAATTTCTGAAGATGCTTTTAGAAATTGTACATCTTTAACAAAAATAATAATACCTGCAATAACTGTTAAAAATAAAGCTTTCTATAGTTGTACTAATCTTTCAGAAGTTATTTTCCTTGATTCTGTAAAAACAATTTCTGAAGAAGCTTTTGGTAGTTGTACTTTTATTTTATCGGTAACATTAGGTACTAGTGTTCAATCAATTGGTAAAAATGCATTTAAAGAAAGTTCTAGATTATTCCAAGTAATCAATAATAGTAAATTAAATTTAACAATTGGTGCGGATACATATGGTTATATTGCTAAAAATGCAAAAATCATTGTAACAGATGGAAGCGGAAGCAAAATAATAAAAGATGCTGATGGTTATACATATTTATCATATGAAGGAGAAAGTTTATTAATAAGTTATGAAGGAACAGCAACTGATTTAGTTTTACCAGAAAAATTAGATGGTAAAAACTATATTATTGGCACAAATGCATTTAAAGGAAATACAAATCTTCAAAAGGTAACTTTACCTTCTACTCTCCTGTATATTGATTCCTATGCTTTTAGAGAATGTACTTCATTAAAGTCAATTATTATTCCTGCATCTGTAACATCTCTTGGCGTATCTTCATTTAAAGATTGTACAAGTTTAGAAAGTGTTGAATTTAGTAAAAATGGAAGTTTAACAAAAATTAGTTCAAATTGTTTTGAAAATTGTACAGAATTAACATCAGTGATTATTCCAAATACAGTTATAACAATTGGTGGATCAGCCTTCAAGGGTTGTACAAAACTCACAAGTGTCGTTTTTGAAAAAACTAGTCAAGTTACAACAATTGGTGATTCAGCCTTTTCTGGTTGTCCGATAACTTCAATTACAATTCCTAAATCAGTAACAACAATTGATTCTATAGCGTTCTATAAATGTACTAAATTGTCTAGTATTACTTTTGAAGAAGGAATTAATTTAAAATCTATTTCAGCAACTTGTTTTGGACAATGTACTTCATTAACAACTTTCGCAATGCCTGATAGCGTAACAGCTATAAATTGGAATGCATTTATCAATTGTACAAATTTAACTAGTGTTATATTTGGTGTAAATAGTAAATTATCTGTTATTGGTGAGACAGCATTCTCTTCATGTAGTAAGCTAGAATCAATTGTACTTCCTTCATCATTGAAATCAATTCAGAAAAAAGCATTTTATAATTGTACTAAATTAACTTCAATTGTTATTCCTGAAAGTGTTACATCAATTGGTAGTCAAGCATTCTTAAACTGGAGATCAACCCAAACAATTAATTTTGTTGCATCTGAAGAAGTGATTAGTGCTTGGAGTGATAGCAGTTGGAAAAACAGTTGTTATGCGGTTATAAACTATAGTTATACTATTGATTCTGGTGAATAATATAAAAAAATCAAAACTTCTAGAAATTAATTCTAGGAGTTTTTTTGTAGAAATTGATAAATTAAAGTTAATATATTTTTATTTTCAGTAAGTTTTTGTTTAATTAATTTAGTTTATAACGAGTAGATTTTTTACATTTTGGAGAGTAAAATAGATTATAAGATAAAAGTTTATGTAGAAAAGTATAAGATACTTTAATATTAAAATCTCTTTCTAAAATTAGCGTTAGTGTCATTTGAAATATTAGTGTATACTTCAATAATTTTTTTACTAATAGATTCATCAATAGTAGTAGGTGGCTTATTTTTATGGTTACCATGGGAAAAGATTCTTTCCCATTAAGTTTATATTTTTTAACATAATTATAAGCTATTTTAAGACTACAATTTAATTTAATAGACAAACGTTTAATATTACGTTCTCCATTGTCGACAAATTGTTTTACCATTTCATATTTTGTTTGTTCATTCATTGTTAATTCAACCTTTCTCATACGGTACAGCCTTTTTGTATCATTATATTATAAGCATAGTTATTTTGTAAAATTCATATGTTAATAAGCTGTAAAATAATAAAGCTTATCATATTGGTTGTGAACAAAAATGTTTTTATGATAGAATATATTTGTAAATAAAAGAATCCTAGATAGTTGAAACAATTACCTAAGATGTTAGAATAAAGATAACAAAACTCTCTTTAGGTAAAAAAAGGGAGTCTTTTGCGTATAAAAGCGTAGAATGAAATAAGGAGGGTATCATAATGCTAAAAAGTAAATATGCAAAATTATTTTTTATGTTTGGGGTGATTTTTTTGAGCCTCTTTGGAGTCGTTGCATGTTCTGATGTTACAAGTGACAAAATCAATGTGAAAATTTTATATAAAGATGATATATATAATATGGAGATTTTGAAAGGGTCTAAGTTTAATCTTTCCGAACTTAGCTTTGTTTCAAATAAGAATGATGTGATTGTATTATATGGTGAGAATTTCGAAAAAAAATATGATAGTGAGAAATTGAATGAGGATGTTATGTTTATGGTATGTGATTATAATGGAACTGAGAACTTAGGCAAAATGTATACATTAAAAGAGGCGTATGATATTAATTATATTAGCGAGGATGATTTAAAAGGAATTTATAATTATTATACAAATTCTGATAAAAAATTAACACTAGACAAAAAAATAGAATTAAAAATTTTAAATGATTGGTTAGTGGTTTTAAAAGAAACCAATAATGATGCATTGTTAGAGGATATATCTCTCTATGGATATTATGGTAATTACAATAATTCATATGTCATTAGGTTAAATGATATATTTAGTGATTATCCAGCTGTTGTCAAGGAATTAAAAATTAATGATGTAATATTTCAATATAGTGGTCCTTCATTTTTAGTTTGGGTAGATGAATAGGAGAATACTTATGAGAATAAAAATAATTATTAATAAGATTTTAATTGTAATATTTTTATTTTTTATATGCTTAATATTTTCTTATACTTGTATTGTTTTAAGAGCCAATACTCAATCGAATTTAAATAATAGCAACGAGAAGATATATACAAACGTTTCTTTAGATGAATATTTTGATGATGCAAGTGTATTAGTTGTTATGAACAAAAGCATTAGTGAAGTTAACAAAGAGTATAGTATGGAATTTTTTGGAGATTTTCCGAAAGAATCAATTGTTGATCTTACATTTATTCCAGGTGGTGTAACAGAAAATACAAATATTAATTTAGAGGAGTTTACACAAATTTTACAAATAAAATTACCAATTCATTCTAAGCAAAATGTGTTGAATGTTATAAAACAATTAGAAGATATGGATGAAATATTGTGGGTAGGTCCTAATCATATAGAATCAGCTGAGAAACAACCTATTACATCAAGTGCTCCTTCTTCAGAAATTCATAGATATACAAGTTTGTGGGGGTTACATGATTCCGTAGGAATTCAGGTAGAACAAGCTTGGGCTTTCACTACTGGAAATGATAATATTAGAGTTGGTGTTATAGACTCTGGAATGTTTAATCATAATGATATATCTGGTAATATATCTACTGATGGTGGTGATTTCGTAAATATGATAGATTATGAGAATAATATTCCTGGTCCTTTAAGAACAGATCCAAATGGTCATGGAACTCATGTAAGTGGAATTATTGGAGCAACAGGTACAAATTCGAATGGTGTTACAGGAGTAGCATTGAATGTTGAATTAGTTCCACTCCAAGTTTCTTATTGGAATACGTATTATTCTGACTGGAAGTGGGACATTTCTGCAGTAACACGTGCTATTACTTGGGCTATGTATAATGACATAGATATTATAAATTATAGTGGTGGTGGAACTAATAATAATATTGCTAGAAGAAATGCTATGAATAATTTTAATGGATTGTTTGTTGTTGCCGCAGGTAATGGAGGGTCTGATGGAATAGGTGATAATAATGATGAAAAAATATATTATCCATCAGATTACTCACGTGGTCAAGAATTCAGTGGAAGAGTAATATCTGTTGGAGCATATGAACGTGTTATTGGTACTACAACAAATAATGTTGCTAGATGTAATTTTTCAAATTTTGGAAAACAGTCAGTTACTATCTTTGCTCCAGGGAGAGGTATATTAAGTACTTTACCAACATCTATAAATTCTACTGGTTATGGAAGTTGGGATGGTACTTCAATGGCTACACCTCATGTTACTGGTACTGCAGTTTTATTATGGGATATTTTAGAAAATTCAGGTCAGAACTTAACACAACAAGAAATTGCAGAACGTATTAAAATAGCTATAGTAAATAGTGCTGTGACAAACGATGTAGGTACACCATTGAATAATTTGTCTGTTTCTTGTGGCAGATTAAATGCTTATAATGCTCTTAAATATGTGTTAAATAATTATGGCTCTTCCACAACTTTGAAATATAATAGTACGTTATTAAGTAAATCTGTTGATTCAACAAGTACATACTTCAATGAAAAAAATTATTTTCTAAAAATGAGTATTGAAAATGCATACACATATGATTTTATAATTTCATCATCTAGTGCACTAGAAGTAAAATTATATGATTCTAATTTCAATGAAATAACTATTTCTCAGACATCAACTAATGAAGGTTTAACAAAAACATTTAGTTACTATTTATCAGTTGGAACATATTATCTAAAAACTAATTATGTTAGTTCTACTGCAAGTGGTATCATCAATGTTTCTATTGCCGGAGAACCACATACGCATACATATGAATATTCACCTGCAGGTTCAGGGCATATTGCTTCATGTGTTAATTGTGGACATACTACAACTTTATCCCATGTATATGATCAACATTATTGTATCCACTGTAATGTGTATACAACTATGCATGATTATGATAGAAGTTATGAATGGGTAAGTTATACAATGCATAGTGCAGAATGTTGTTGTGGCGCAAAAGCAACACAAGGACATGCTGTATCAAGCAATGCTTTTACTGGAGGAAAAAGATATGCACCTTGTTTAATTTGTGGTGGATTAGCAGAAAGAGGTTTTATACAACTCAATGCTTTATCAGTAAAAGTGCAATATGTAACAGATAATGGAAGTTATATATTACCAAATGGAGTGATTGTATTAGTCGATAAAGATATTGAATTATATCTAAATGGCACTTTAGAATTTCATAAAAAGGACAGTCAATTATTAAATGAATAAAAATTAAAATGAATGATATAGAAGTTCAAAAAGAGTTTCTATATCTTTTTCTTTTTTTTATGTAATAGTGAAAACAAGCAGAATTATCTTTCAAATTACAAAAAAGCCATTTCGTATACTTTAAACATTTAAAAAGGATAGGTTTGATACGTTATGTATTAGACCTATTTTATTTACATACAGAAGTTATTTCTCTATTCTTGCATGTAAGTAGTTAGCTTTATAGAAATATGATTTGGTACTTTTGAATGTCTTTTTTCATTTTTTATAAAGTAGCATATACAAAATGTATTTTTGATGAAATGATAGTTATATTAATGAAATAAGATATTTTTAATGTAAACTTTTGGTACAAGCAGTTTTTGAGGTGTTTTTTTCTCTAACAAGTGTTGATTTGCTAATGCCTGTTATAGCGAAAACTTCACCATAGAAATGATAAGAAAGAAGAACAACTGCATTTTCTAAATCTTCATCGTTGTACTTTCATAGTCGTTTTACTTATAGCTACATCGTAGTCGTGTTAGTTCTGTACTTGTTTGAGTTCGTTCAACAATCATATTACTTTCAAGTTTTGAAACGGCTAACATCGTTGTTAAAAAAACGTACCATTGTCGTGTCTTCTAGATGGTTTTGTTAGAAGATTCTTTTTGAAATTGTACATCTTTAACAAAAAAACATGCAAAAAGTATTAAAAAGAATGCTTTCTATAGTTGTACTAGTCTTTCTGAAGTTATTATCCTTGATTTTGTAAATACAATTTTTGAAGAAGTAATTAGTGCTTGGAGTGATAGCAGTTGGAAAAACAGTTGTTATGTGGTTATAAACTATAGTTATACTATTGATTCTGGTGAATAATATTAAAAAAAATCAAAACTTCTAGAAATTAATTCTAGGAGTTTTTTTAGAAATTGAAAAATTTCTGTCAGTAACTTTTGTATTTTTAAAATATTTTATTAAAAATTAGCATAGTTATTTTGTAAGATTCATATGTTAATAAGATTTATAAAAAAATTAGCGAATTCTTTTGAATTTTTAAATAAATATGATATACTTGTATTATTACTAATTTATATGATACACTATTAAAAAAGCGAGGATTTATGCAAGAATTAAGAACTATTTCTATTATAAGTGATAAAAAAGAATTAATCATTGACGTTAAAACCATATTATATGTAATAATGGATGGTAATAATGCCTTTATTCATATATCTGAACAAGAAGTTTATCAAACAAGAATGACAATGAAACAAATTGAAGAAGCCTTAGGTGATAATTTTATTAAAGTAAAAAGAGGATGCTTAGTTTCAATTATTGCTATTCATAATATTACTGATAAAATTAACCTATGTAATGGTGAAACCCTTGATTATGCGACGAGACATAAGAAAGAAATTATCACTAGATTTCAATCAAAACAAGAAGATATCATTAAAAGTTTTAATGAAGCAATGACTTTAGAAACTAAAGAAGATTATCATGAGTATTATAAAATATTTGATAATATGCCTTTTGCTTTTACCGATATTGAGATGGTATTTGATAATGAATATAATGCTGTTGACTGGATATTTAGATATGCTAATCCTGCTCTTGCTAAACTTGAAAAATTACCACTTGAAACAATTATTGGAGGTTCATTCGCAAGCATTTTCCCTAATATGGATACTAAATGGCTTAGAACTTATGAACGTGCCACTTTATTTGGTGAAACAATAAAAATAATTGATTATAGTAGAGAAATTGATACATATCTAGATATTATTTGTTTTCCTACTTTTAAAGGTCATTGTGGTTGTATATTATTTGATATTTCTCAAATCAAATCATTTAGAAAAACAAGTGATGCTGAAAAAGCATTATCATTCTTTTTTGAAAGATTATTAAGATAAAATATAATACTAACTATATTTATATATTAAATGATTTTCTTATATAAATATAGTTTTTTATTTTTTAAATTAGCATTATTTATTTAATGCAAAAAAATAAAGTTTGTGCTATAATCTATACAAGAGGTGATTTTTTTGCAATATATAACTTTAAACAATGGAATTAAAATGCCAATTATTGGATATGGTGTTTATCAAATATCTAAAGAAGAGTGTAAAAGATGTGTGTTAGACGCTATTAAAGTAGGATATCGTTTAATTGATACAGCTCAAAGTTATTTTAATGAAGAAGAAGTAGGAGATGCTATTTTGGAAAGTGGTATAAAGCGAGAAGATTTGTTTATTACTACTAAAGTTTGGATTGAACATTATGGCTATGATGAATGCAAAAAGTCAGTAATAGAATCAATGAAAAAACTTAAGGTAGACTATATTGATTTAGTATTACTTCATCAACCTTTTAATGATTATTATGGTGCGTACCATGCATTAGAAGATTTATATAAAGAAGGAAAAATAAAAGCAATTGGAATATCTAATTTTTATCCAGATCGTTTTGTAGATTTACAAGCATTTGTTGAGATTAAACCAATGGTTAATCAAATTGAAACTCATCCTCTAAATCAACAAAAAGATGCAAAAAAATGGTTAGATAAATATAATTGTAAACTAGAAGCATGGGCACCATTTGGTGAGGGTCGTAATGATATGTTTAATAATCCGGTTATTAAAAAAATTGGAAATAAACATAATAAGACGGTTGCACAAATAATTTTAAGATGGTTAATTCAACGTGGAATTGTATCATCCCTAAATCTACACATATTGAAAGAATGAAAGAAAATATTGAAGTTTTTGATTTTGAATTATCACAAGAAGAAATGAATACTATTTCTTTACTTGATACAAAAACAAGTTCATTTTTTTCTCATCAAGACCCTAATATGGTAGAATGGTTTATTAAAATGGTAGAAGAACGAAAACATAATAATGACCATAAAAAAGAAAATAAAAATTGGTAAAGGAGAATTAAAAATATGAGAAAAAATTTAGGTGTTAAATCTTATTTATATCCCCAACTTGTAATGATTATAGGAACTTATGATAAAGAAGGTAATCCTAATGCTATGAATGCTGCGTGGGGAGGGATGGCAGACTTTGATAAAGTAGTTGTTTGTATGTCAAGTCATAAAACAACGGAAAATATTGCGATAAATAATGAATTTACAATTTCAATTGGTGATAGTAATCATGTTACTGAATGTGATTATGTTGGTATTGTTTCACAAAATACGGAGCCAAATAAAATGGCAAAATCTAATTTTACAGTTACTAAAGCTGAACATGTTAACGCACCAATTATTAATGAATTACCATTATGTTTAGAATGTAAACTTATAAAAATATTAGAAGAAGACTTATATTTAGCACAAATTATAAATGTAAGTGCCGATGAAAGTATATTAGATGAAAAAGGTAATGTATCTTTAGAAAAGTTTGTTCCAATTACATATGATCCAGCTGGTCATGGCTATTATAAAGTTAGTGGAAAAGTAGGAAATGCATTTTCTGATGGAAATAAATTAAAATAAGGGTAAAATTTATGAAAGTGTTAATAGCATCAGATTTACATGGTTCATTATTTTATACTAATATATTAATGTCTCAAATAGAAAAGGAAAAAGTAGATAGAATAGTATTACTTGGAGATATTTTATATCATGGTCCTAGAAATGATTTACCTAAAGAATATAATCCAAAAGAAGTAATAAAATTACTAAATGAATGTGTAGTTCCGATTATTAGTGTTAGAGGTAATTGTGATACCGAAGTTGATCAAATGGTTTTGAATTTTCCAATATTATCAGATTATATAATCTTAATAATTAATAATAAAACTTTCTTTCTAACTCATGGTCATCTTTATAATGAGACTAAATTACCACCTCATCATAAAGGTGATATTATCATGTGTGGACATACTCATATTCAAAAATATGAAAAAGGTGAAGACTATACTTATGTAAATGTCGGTTCCGTTTCAATTCCTAAAGAAAATGGCTATCATGGCTATGTTATAATTGAAAATAATACATTATATTTTAAAAACTTAGATGGCGAAATAATTAAAACATATCAATTATAAGGAGTAAATAATGAATATTCAACATTTAAAATACGCTATTGTAGTTGCTGAAACAGGCTCAATAAGTAAAGCTGCAGACCGACTTTATGTTGCTCAACCTAATGTATCACGTGCAATCAAAGATTTAGAAAGTGACCTTGGAATTACAATATTTGAACGAAACACCAAAGGAATGATTCCAACCCCAGATGGTGAAAGATTAATTGAATATAGTAAAAGATTATTAAAACAGTTTGATGAAATGGAAAAAATATTTAAGAATAATCAAAAGAAAAATATCTTTTCAATCTCAGTTCCTAGAGCATGTTATATTTCATCAGCCTTTGTTGAATTTTCTCATGCATTAAATAAAATAGATAATGTTGAAGTTTTTTATAAAGAAACCAATGCATATCGTGTTATTAATAACATTATTAATGAAAACTATAATTTAGGTATTATTAGGTATTCAATAACTCATGACAAATATTTTAAAGAATTACTTGATAGAAAAGAATTTAAATATGAACTTGTCAATGAATTTAAATATGTATTAGTCTTTAATGAAGAAAGTATTTTAAATGAAAAAGAAAAAATAGAATATTCTGATTTACAAGACCTAATTGAAATTGCGCATGGTGACCCTTATGTTCCGTCATTACCGATTGCTGAAATATCAAAAACTGAATTCAGTACTAATATTTCAAGAAGAATTTTTGTATTTGAAAGAGCAAGTCAATTTGAATTATTAGAAAAAAATTCAGAAACATTTATGTGGGTTTCACCTATACCAGAAGATATTCTAAAAAAATATCATTTAGTTCAAAAGGAATGCTTTGATAATACTAAGATATATAAAGATGTTTTAATCTATCGTTCTAATTATAAATTAAGCAATTTAGACCGTGATTTTATTACTAAAGTCTGTGAACAAAAAAGAAAAATTAATGCTAATAAGTGTTAGTATATCGATATTGATATATCGATATACTTTTTTTATAATTTACATTTGGTAAAATATGTAGTATAATATTTGTGAAAGGAAGTAGAAAAGAGATGGAAAAGAAAATACCTAAGTCAGTTATTGAACGAATTCCTCGATATTTGACTTGTCTTGAAAAACTAAAAAGTCAAGGTATCGTGGTTGTTTCTTCTAAGACGATTGCTGAAGAAATAGGCCTTGGAGAAGTTCAAGTTAGAAAAGATTTAAATTTGATATCTGGTAATGGTAAACCTAAAATTGGACATCTTACTAATGAATTATTAAATGACATAGAAACGCTTATATTCAATGATAAAATTCTTAATGTTATAGTCATTGGAGGCGGAAAAATTGGCGAAGCATTAGTTAGATATAAAGGGTTTGATCAGCATGGTTTTAAATTTATAGGCGTGTTTGATAATGATGCTTCTAAAATTGGACAAAAAATTGATGATCTTGAAATTACCTCAATTGATAAACTTAAAGATTTCTGTAATCATACTAAAGTTGATATAGGTATAATTACAGTTCCATCGAGTAATGCACAAGATGTTTGTGATAAGTTAATCGATTGTAATATTAAAGGAATCTTAAATTTTACTAATCAAAAATTAAATGTATTTGAACAAGCATTTGTGCGAAATGTTGATATTACTTCATTATTAACAATGCTTGCTGTAGAAATTAATAATAATTAAAAAGGAGAAAGATGATGACAAAAGAATGTTTAACAGTTGATAGTTTAGAAAGTTTAAATCAAAAACTTAATGAAATTAGAAATGCTCAAAAAATTTATTCAACATATACTCAAGAACAAGTTGATAAAATTTTCTTAGCAGCTTCTCTTGCTGCGAATAAAGCAAGAATTGAACTTGCTAAAATGGCAGTTGAAGAAACTGGTATGGGAGTTGTTGAAGATAAAGTAATTAAAAACCATTATGCTTCTGAATATATTTACAATAAATATCGTGATACAGTAACATGTGGTGTCATTGAAGAAGATAAAGCATATGGAATTAAAAAGGTTGCTGAACCGATTGGTGTTGTTGCAGCGGTTATTCCAACAACTAATCCTACATCAACAGCTATTTTTAAAACATTACTTGCTTTAAAAACAAGAAATGGTATTATTATTAGTCCTCACCCTCGTGCTAAAAAATCAACAATCGCTGCAGCAAGAATAGTTTTAGAAGCAGCTGTAAGTGCGGGTGCCCCTGAAGGAATCATTGGTTGGATTGATGTACCAAGCCTTGAACTTACTAATACAGTAATGAAAGAAGCAGATATTATTCTTGCGACTGGTGGTCCTGGTATGGTTAAAGCAGCATATTCATCTGGTAAACCTGCAGTTGGAGTTGGTGCTGGTAATACCCCTGCTATTATTGATGATAGTGCTGATATCGTTCTTGCTGTAAATTCAATTATTCATTCTAAAACATTTGATAATGGTATGATTTGTGCATCTGAACAATCAGTAATTGTTCTTGATAGCATTTATGATGCGGTTAAGTCAGAGTTTATGAATCGTGGCTGCTATTTCTTAAATGAAGAAGAATTAAATAAAGTTAGAAAAACAATTATTATTAATGGAGCATTAAATGCGAAAATTGTAGGTCAATCTGCAGCAACTATTGCTTCACTTGCTAGAGTAGAAGTACCAGAAGGAACTAAAATCCTAATTGGTGAAGTTGAATCTGTTGAATTGACAGAAGAATTTGCTCATGAAAAATTATCACCAGTACTTGCAATGTATAAAGCAATAGATATTGAAGATGCATTTAAAAAGGCTGAACATTTAATCGCAGATGGCGGTTATGGACATACTTCATCAATTTATTTAAATACAATTACTGCACAAGATAAATTAAATGAATTTACTGAAAGAATGAAAACTTGTAGAATTCTAGTAAATACTCCATCTTCTCAAGGTGGTA
>CAZDPJ010000023.1:18672-23835 GCA_964507405.1 uncultured Staphylococcaceae bacterium | reverse complement strand
GTGGAAACCAATATGCTCTTCAACTTTCTGCTTGTGGATATTTAGGATTTAAAGCTGGATTTGAAGGTGGAATCTCTGTAAGTTTCTGCGGTTTATCATCCTTAGGCCGAGTAGGTATTTGGGTATATTCTGGTGCGTATATTGATATCTATGGATTCGCTCAAGCAACACTTGCTAAAGAAAAAACTGTTGTTACGCAATCATTAGTTGGAGGCTATTACATTGAAATTGGTGTTTTTGTTGAAGTAAAATTAGAAGCAAGATCCAAATTATTTAATACATCAGTTGGAATAAAACTTGTTGATGAGAAATGGCCACTTGTTAAATTTGGTAATAAAGAAGTCCTCGTCTCGGTAGAAAAGAAAGCCCTGGAAGAAGAAATATATATAGCTAATAATGGTGGAAATGAGGCCTCGATTAAACTCGATAGTTTACCGAAATTAAATGGTGTATATATTGATATTACAACAGGCGCAACTTATACAAAAGAAGTTCCTTGGAATAAAGTAACTTTAAGAACTTCATCATATAACTTTAAATATAATTATGCTAATCAAACAATCGATTATAAGAATAACGATAGTTGGAAACCTGCCAGTGAAACTTGTATCGCAACATATTATTATAATGGACCAATTCTACAATTTAATATGTCCGCAACCCGATATAAAGATTTATGTCCATTTGCTTCTACTAAAATAGTTTATTATGATGCATCAAAAATGGCAAAAGAAGAAGCTGGTAAAGAAGTAAGTGTTAAATTCTATTCACTTGTTGAAGGTAAAAAAGAATTAATGGATGAATATAAAGTACTTGCTGGTACACCTATAAAAGATGCTCCTACACTTGACCCATATAAATATGAAAATAGAACTTGGAATATGGTACCATGGGAAACAGTTGTAACTGGTGATACTGAATTTATTTGTACAGCAGAATTAAGACAAGTATATATTGCGTTTATTTATTATGATCCTGTAAAAGATGCATGGATTACTGAAATTAGAGCTTGTAATATAGGAGAAACTCCAATTGCACCGGTCGTACCAGATGGTAAAAAAATCCATCATGCTGGTTGGGAAGGAAAAAATGGTATTAATAATAGAGCCAATAACACCCCATCAGGTGGAATTGGTCAAACTATTACAGTTGATGATATGTGGCTACGTGGTTACTTTATAGAAAGTACAACTGGTAAACCTGTTGATAGAGCTATAACTACATATTCTTATCAAGGTTATCAATCTCCTAATTTAACTATGGATATTATTGATGAAACTCATACATCAGAACAAGGAACTGTTTGGTATAATGCGGTCGCAAGTTATTATATAGCAACTTATAATTTTGATGATTGTGTAATTACTATTAATAGTACAGATGATAAAGGTGTGCTTCATGTTGATAAATTTGATATTCCATTTAATAGACAACCTACGACATATTATACATATTCTCCTTTAACACTTGAACATAAGGGATTTGCCTTAGAAGAAGGTGGTGAGGTTGTTTATGAAACATTATTTGAAATAGAACATGTTCATGATGATATGGTTTTATATGCTATTTATGAAAAACTTTACCATGATATTAACTTGTATTACTATGATATAGTTAGTCATGAATATAAATTATATAAAACAGTAAAACTTGCTGGTGGATCATCATTCACAGAAATTGAAGATGAATTAGAATATATAAAGAATCTAAGTTTAACAAAAGAAGAAGGCGTAAAAAGTGAATGTAGTCAATTCATTGATGAAAGAAATGGTGTAATTACATTACTTCCAGTAAATTCAATTTGCGCAAGACCTATTAGTGTTTATCCACTTTTAAAACGTACTGTAGATATCGTATTTGATTCTGGTGAAGGTATCTTTACTAATAAAGATGAAGATGGAAATTATCCTACTAAAGTAGAATACTTTACAAGTTCACTACTTGATTATGAGTTGACAATGAAGTTATTCTGCGCAAAACCATTAAGTGATCCTAAATATCGTTATGAATTTGTTGGATGGAAAAATTCAGTAACAGGTGAAGAAATCTTATTTGATGATCCTTCTGAATATACTTTAAAAACAACATGTGATGTTCCTACTACTTTTGTCGCAATTTATAAAGAAGTAGAAAGAACAGATTATAATATTTCTATTGAAACTCCATATAGTACTCTAAAAGATGGTTCTAAGAAAATAGAAAAGAATAATATTAGCTATGAAGAGTATAATAAAATTTATAATGAATATTGTGATTGGTATCCTGAAAAGTATCGTGATGATACAAATCATTGTACTTATGTTTCAAAAGGTAAGTCAACATTCGTTTGTCAAGATGGTTATATCGATTCTATTATTTATATGTTTGAAAAAACAATTGATAGACATAAAGTATATGTTGATGTAAATGGCGGAAAAAGTGATGATGTAATTATTAATGTATATGAAAATATTGAATGGAATGGTGAAATTGATTTAGCTGATTATGTACTTACTCGTGTTGATGACTATGGTACTTGGAAAATGGTAAACTGGACTGATAGTAAAGGTAATACATATGAATTAAATAGTAAATATATTGTTAGTGGTGATGATACATTAACACTAAACTGGGAAATTGTAGAATATAATGAATATACAATTACATTTAGAGTAGATTATAAAGATTATGAAATTAAGAAATTCCATAAAGATGATGTGCTTGAAATGTTTGGTAAACCAAGTGTTGCTGATGGAAAGATATTTACAGGATGGACTTGGTATAATTCTAAAAATGAAGAAATTGAAGCGTTAACGCAAATGCCTTCTGAAAACTTAAGATTAGTTGGTTATACATCAAGTGCATACATTAGATATTTCTTAGATGGTACAGAAATTAGTAATTACGAAGGTAGAGTAGGTTATGAAGAAACAGTTGATGACCAATTCGTTAAAGAAGGTTATACTGTATCTAACTGGGAAACTACTGACGCTCTAGTTACTGATTCTAAATTTGTAATGCCTGAAAAAGATGTAATCTTTAATGCAACTTCAAGTGTTAATAGTTATACTATAACTTATTATCATAATGGTGAAGTTTATGGTGATGTAAAAACTGTTAACTTTGGTGCCCATGTTCAACATCCTACCCTTCCAGTAGAAGATGGTAAATATTTCGCATGGAGTAGTAGTGATGTAATCATAAGTGAAATTGGCTTTACAATGCCCGCAAAGAATGTTGAAATCTATTCAATTTCATCTTTAATTAAACAATATATAATGTATTATGTTAATGATGAAATGGTTGGATATCAAATTGGTATTCCTGGTCAAGAATTAGAATTATTAAACGTACCAGAAAATGATAAATATGGTGATTATGAATTTAGTGGTTGGTATAGTGAAAAAGCTTCATTAGCAAATAAATCAACTATTACTGTTGGAGAAAATATAACTTATGTTTATGGCTATTTCACTAAAGGTAGTGTTAAAGTTAATATCTATTTTGATGAAGCAAATACTAGTCCTGATATTGTTTTATATGGTAATGAAAATGACGTTCTTGATATTTCTATGATGCTTCTTGAAGAACAAATTGCAGGATATAAAGTAGGTGATGATGCAACAAGTAAAATTACTGTTACAGGTAATACCGAAATGAATGTTTATGTTCAATATGAAAGTAAGAAATATAGTGTATCATACGTTGCATATTCATTTGTAGTTCCTGAGACTAAATCTTATGCTAAGGGTGAAAAGGTATTTGTTGAGGATTTACCTACTAGCGATGAAAGTTGGACTGCTGATAAATGGTTTAATGCGGATGTCGAAATACTTACAGATGAAAATGGAAAATTATATTTCATTATGCCAGATCGTGATGTAGTAATTAATCTTATCTCTCATCTAACATCTAGTGGTGAACCAATGGAAGGCTATTTAACAGCATCTGTATATATTGAATCTCCACATCATTCAGAACCAATTTTTTACAAAGACTATATTGTAGATAATAATGATGCTCCTGTATACTTTGATGTTCCAAAAATTGTTGGTTATGAATTAATTGGCTTTATTTGTGATACTGAAGGAATTAAATCTTGTAATGAACATTCTGGATTAACACTTGATGATATGAAAGGTGAAAACCGAGTATTCTATGCTAAATATCGAAAATTAGAACGTCATGTTGCTGAATTCAGAATTAATAATCAAGTAGTTGGTTATCGTGAATTCTATGATTCATATGAAGTTGTAATTGATGCACCTGTAGTTACATTAAATGAAGGCGAAGCATTTAGCGGTTGGAAGAATTTATATTTAAAACCAATGACAATGAAAAATACTTTACTTTTCTATACTGGTGAAAGAGAAACTCATGAATATACAGGTATGGACTTTGTCTTTAATGGATATATTTATAATACAGAAAATTCATTTTTTGCACATATTTCTTATCCCGAAGCAACATATGAATCATCATATGAAATTAATGTAAATCCTGGTAGTGTTGTTAGATTAACATCTACACATAATGGTGGTGAAATAGAATATGAATTACTTGTAAATTATAGTGTTGGTACTGGGGAACAACAAGAAGCATTTATTATTGATGCAATCGAAAAACAAGGTGATGAATATGTTATAACTATTCCAACATTAGAAAAAATAGCAGAATTATTTGGTGAAGGTGCAACTATTAATTACGTTAATATTAAAGCAAAACACGTAAATAATGATTCTATAATGTAAAAAAAATATAAGGTATGACTCTATCTAAGAAGTCATACCTTTTTTAATTAATAGGAAAAATTTGATTAGTATTAATTTAAAAAATAAATAAAAAAGTATAATTTAATGTTTGTAATTATTGAATAAAAAAACTGTTAATCATTAAAAAAACAATTATTTTTTTGATAAATTATTTACACAATATATAATAGTTAATTTATTTCTTGACATAGGTTTTTATATATGATAAAATAGGTTATAACCCAGAATATAACCAAATGGGGAAAAGGAGAAAAAATGAAAAATAAAAGATTTAGACACATTGTCGTAGTAACTTTAACTTTATTTTTTGTGGCGGTTTCGGCAGTTTATTTTACAGCTTGTAAAAGTTGTAACTGTAGTTGTAACAGCTGTAATACTCATGAACAAGAGAGCCCTAGTGATAAAGCAACGA
>CAZDPJ010000023.1:0-18662 GCA_964507405.1 uncultured Staphylococcaceae bacterium | reverse complement strand
GATTACCTTTGATACTAATGGTGGTAGTAAAGTAGATCCTATAATTGTTGAAAAAGGTTCAAAACTATCTAGTCTACCTCAATCATATTTACCTGGTAGTGCCTTTGATTATTGGTATACTGATGCTACACTTAAAAATGAATTTAGTATAGATACAGTAATTAATAATGATATGACGCTATATGCGGGGTTTACAAAAACAAATGTTGATGTAAATTTAACCGAAACTAATAGTCATTATGTTGAAAAAGCTTCAGAAAATTATGCAATTACAATTATCGTTGATAAAGCATATAGTAAAAAAGAGTTTATTGATGCACTTTGCATAGAAGCAGTTACTGGTTTCTTACCTTGGAATGAACCAGATGAACTTGCTGATGAATTACCTAAAGAAATATATGATTGGTATGATGTTATTCAAGATGGCTTTAAATATACCTTAAAACCTAAGGGACTTTCGTTTAATGGTAGAATTGTATATGCATATACACCTGGTCAACTTTATCAAGTAACAATTCCAAGCAGAATGTATTTTGAAAACCTTTCAAGAAGTGTTACGGAATATTCATTTAGAATTGTTGATGAAAATAAGAGTGCTGATGTTAATAATGTCCAATATAAAGATGCCAAAAATTTAAGATTTGTTAAAAAAGCAGATATTCTAAATCTTAATGAAATAACTGATAATGAAGATAAATTAACTACTGATACAAATGGCTTTTACACTTTATATTTTAGTGAAAATTTATTTAATGAATACGATTTTTCAAGTGATAATATTTTATGTATTGGTGATGGCAAAGCCTTAAATGTTAATTCTTTATTTGTAAAAGTAGTAGAAGTAATCGAAAAACCAGGTGATGGCAAACTTGAATACTTAGTACTTGCCGTTGATGCTGATATCGAAGATGTATTTAGTAAAATTGATGTTAATTATAATAATGTAATTAGTAGTGATGATATTTTAGAAAATCTTGATTTAGAAGCAATGAAAGAAGAAATTAAAACTAATGGTAGCCTAGAACAAGTTACTGATTTAATGAGTAAACTTCTTCTTGTAAGTGATGAAGTTCAAGAAGCATATGGTTTTACTAGTCAAGACGTACAAAAATTAGAAGGAACTAACCCAGGAACAGGCTTACCTGATTTTTGTTATAATACAGAAATTAGAAATGAAGAAACACTTCTAAAATTTAAAATGTTAGAAGACGCTGAAGTTAAAATTACAGCAGGTAAAGGTCACAATCCTAACTTTGACTCAGCCTATACTGATGAATTTGTCGCATTACGTATTACTTTTAGTTATGAAGCAACAATTAAAAACAAATTAGAAATTCAAGCTTCAATTACTTTTACACAGTACCTAGCAGCTTCTGCTCAAGGATATCTAAACTATGATATGGGTGTATTTACACTAAAATGGGCTGAATTTGATTTCGCAGTAAATCTATATTCTCAAACTGATATTGATTTTAAGATTCTTGTAAGAACAGTAAAACAAAATGGTACCGATAACGGTAATGATAATAATAATAACAATAACAATGGTGATGATAAAAAAGAAGGCTTTAAAGATATAGCTGAAAAGATTGCTGAAAAGTTAAAGAGTGAAGAAGGGGATGACCCCGATAATTTAGTTGCTGAACTTAATGAAATGTTAAGTGCTAAAGATACGGAAATTGAATTATTTAGAGCACCTATCTTAAATATTCCAATTGATATTATTCCAGGAATTCCTGTTATGCAAGTAAATGTTGAACTTGATTTCTTAGTAACAATGAGATTTGCGGCTGGGTTTAATGCTCATGTTTCGGTATTAGAAGCAATTCAAGTTGGTGTTACGGGAAGTACAAAAACTAAATCAATTAAATCATATAAACATGATAATTTACCTGGTGGAAACCAATATGCTCTTCAACTTTCTGCTTGTGGATATTTAGGATTTAAAGCAGGATTTGAAGGTGGAATCTCTGTAAGTTTCTGTGGTTTATCATCTTTAGGTCGAGTAGGTATTTGGGTTTATGCTGGTGCGTATATTGATATTTATGGATTCGCTCAAGCAACATTAGTAAAACAAAATAGTATGGTTACACAATCTTTAGTTGGTGGATATTACATTGAAATTGGTGTTTTTGTTGAAGTAAAATTAGAAGCAAGATCTAAATTATTTAAAACATCAGTTGGAACAAAGCTTGTTGATGAGAAATGGCCACTAGTTAAATTTGGTAATAAAGAAGTCCTCGTCTCGGTAGAAAAGAAAGCCCTGGAAGAAACCGTATATATTGCAAATAACGGAGAAAATGAGGCTTCGATAAAGCTCGATAGTTTGCCGAAATTAAATGGTACTTATATTGATATTACAACAGGCGCAACATATACAAAAGAAGTTCCTTGGGAAAAAGTAACATTAAAAACTTCATTAAAGAATTTTCAATATAATCCTGCTAATCAAACAATTGATTATGGAAATTATTCAACTTTAAGACCAGCAAGTGAAATTTGTATTGCAACATATTACTTTAATGGTCCAATCTTACAATTCAATATGTCCACAACCCAGTATAAAGATTTATGTCCATTTGCTTCTACTAAAATTGTTTATTATGATGCATCTAAAATGGGATTAGAAGATGCTGGTAAAGAAGTAAGTATTAAGTTCTATTCACTTGTTAATGGTAAAAAAGAATTATTAGAAGAACGTAAAGTACTAGCTGGTTCTTACATATATAGTTCTGATGATATTCTTCTTGATGAATGTAAATATATGAATATTACTTGGGATAAAACCCCTTGGGATGAGGTAGTAACTGAAGATACAGAATTTGTTTGTTCAGCTGATTTAAGACAAACTTATATCGCCTTTATTTACTATGATGCTGTAAAAGATGCATGGATTACGGAAGTTAGAGCTTGTAATTTAGGTGAAATGCCGGTTGCACCTGAGGTTGTTGGTAATGATAAAATTACATTTACTGGCTGGCGTGGACGAAATGGTTTAAATAACAATGCGAAAAATACACCAAGCGATAGAATTGGTGAGGCAATTAGTGAGAAAGACTTAAATGAAAGAGGATTCTTTGTTAGCACAACTTGTAATAAAAATGTAAATAAAGCATTAGCTTCATATTCATCAAGTGGTTATTTTATCGCTAATTATACTGATCAATTAATAGATTCAACTCATACTACAGAAGAAGGTATTGCTTGGTATTATGCGGTTTCAAGTATTTATATTGCAAATTATGAAACTTCTAAGTGTAAGGTAACTATTCATAATTATGATGTTGATGGAAAAGAAATTATTGATGAATCCTACGTTGACTTTAATACGGCACCAAATGTTTATAAAACATATTCACCATTTAGTATGGAATTCTTAGGATTTGCTTTAGAAAAAGATGGTGAAGTTGTTTATAAAACGGCATTTGAAGTAGGTAATATTACAAATGACATTGTCTTATATGCTAAATATAAAAATATTACCCATAAAGCTAATCTATATTATTATGATGCTTCAATTCATGATTATAAATTCTTAAAGTCAATTGATGTTTTAGGTGGAAAGAAATTAGGCGAATTAACGGAAGAACTTGAATGTATAACTGATATTAAAACAGCAGAAGAAGAGGGCGTTGAAACTAAGTTCTTAAGATTTGTTGAATATAAAAATAATGATATAATCTATTTACGAGATACCACAATGATTACAAGAGATATCGATATTTATCCTGTTTGGGAAAGAAAAGTTGATGTAACTTTTGATGCAGGGGAAGGAATGTTTACTTATAAGGATAATGATGGTAATTTCGTAAAGAAGGAAAAATTATTTACCGAAAGTAAATTAAATTATAAATTAGAACTTAATTTATTCTGTGTTAATAATTCAACTGATCCTGAATATAAATATGAATTCATTGGATGGAAAAATACTTTAACTGATGAAGAAATATTATTTAATAATACCGGTTCTAATACTTTTATTGTTGAATGTAGTGTACCAACTGTCTTTATAGCTATTTATAAAAAGGTTGAAAGAAATGATTATGCGGTTAATATTAGTACAGAACATGGCACCTTAAAGGATGGTAAGTCTACTTCTATTGTAAAAAATAATCTTACTTTTGCTGAATATCAAAAGATTAAAGCTGAATATGCTGAATGGTTCCCAGAAAGTTATCATGATGATGAAGAAAAATGTACTTATAAACCTTATCAAAATGTTCGTGAAGAAAATAATACATATACTTTAACTTATAAATTTACCCCAACATATGATCGATGTAGAATTATCATTAATCCTAATGGTGGCATTAATAATGGTATTACGATGTATGATAATGTCCCAGTAAAATCTACAATTGACTTATCAACCATTTCAATCACTCGTGTTGATGACTATGGTACTTGGAAAATGAAAAATTGGACTGATTTAAGTGGTAATACTTATAAATTAGATGATACATATGTTATTAAAGGAAATGATACTTTAACTATTAATTGGGAAATTGTAACTTATATAGATTATCAAATTTCATTTATTTTAGATGATGTTTTAATTAATACTTTAGTTTATCATAAAGATGATGCCATAACTGAATTTACAAAACCTCTTCAAGCAGATGGTAAAGTATTTAGTGGTTGGACATGGTATGATGCAAATGATGTTATGTTAACAGAACAACTTCAAAAAATGCCTGCTCAAAACTTAACATTAAAAGGATATACAAGTAGTGTTTATATTATTTATAAAGTAGATGGTAATGAAATTTATAAAGATGAAGGTAGAGTTGGTTACGAAGAAACAGTTAAAGAGCAATACGTTAAAGAAGGATATACGGTATCTAACTGGGAAAGTGCAGATGTAACTGTAAGTAACTCTAAGTTTGTAATGCCAGAAAAAGATGTAATCTTTAATGCAACTTCAACTGTAAATAGCTATACGGTTACTTATTATCATAATAATACAGTATATGGTGATGTATTAAACGTAAATTATGGTGAATATGTAAGTTTAAAAGAACTACCACAAGAAACGGGAAAATTCTTCGCATGGAGTAGTACCGATGTTACTCTTGGTGATTTCGGCTTTACGATGCCATCAAGAAACGTTGAAATTAGAACAATATCTTCAGATAAGAAATACTATGTAATATATTATTTAAATAATGAATTATATGATTATTATACAGCCATTCCAAATGAAGAAGTTTTTGTTAGAGTTGCTCCACTTGAATTTGAATATGCGGATATGGAATTTAGTGGATGGTATTTAGGTAAGGAATCACTAAATGGAAAACAAACATTTGTTGTTGGTGACAACACAACATATGTTTATGGATATACATCAAAAGGTAGTGTTAAAGTAAATATTTATTTTGATGAAGCAGTTTCTACTCCTGATATGGTATTATACGCAAAGCCTAATGATGTAATTGATATTTCAATGATGCTTGAAAATGAAGTTATTTCGGGTTATAAAATTAATGATGTTATCTCAAATAATATAGAAGTAACTTCTACTGATGAGATAAATGCATATGTAGTTTATGACGCGAAGAAATATAAGGTAAGCTATAATACTACAGAATATAGTCTTCCAGAACCTCTTTACTATCGTCCACTTGAAAAAGTATATTTAGCATCACTTCCTCTAAGTGATGAATATACACTTGTTAATGGTTGGTTTAGTGCCGAAGTTGAAATTCTTACTGATGAGGTTGGAGAGTCTTACTTCATTATGCCAAATCAAGATGTTATTATTAATTTAAAACATCAATCAAAATATGAAGGTGATACAACATATCTAAGTGCTTCAACTTATATAGTATTACCAAATGGAACAGAGCAAGTTTTATATCAAACATATAAGATTTATAATGATGACCAAATCACATATTTTGAATATCCTATGTTTGAAGGATACGAATTCATAGGATTTAAAGATGAAAGTGGAGAGATTGTTGCGCATGATTATCTAGGTATTAGATATAGTGATATGGATGGTAAAAATAAAGCATTCTATGCGGAATACAGAAAACTAGAACTTCATATTGCCACATTTAAATATAATAATAAAATAATCGGTTATCGTGAATTCTATGATTCATATGAAGTCTATATTGATGCTCCTGAAATTACTTTATTAGAAGATGAAGTATTTACTGGATGGATGAATTTATTTGTTTCACCAAGTGAAGTTGATGGCAAAGTTTTATTCTATACGGGTGATAGACAAAAAGCAGAATATGCTAAAATGGATTTAGAATTTGTTGGATATTCATATTATGAAGAAGATTCATATTCGATATCAATTGAATACGAAGAAGGTAATTATGAATTTTTTGTAAATCAATTCTCCGAAATTATCTTAGATAGATATCATAATAATTTTGAAGTTAAATATGATTTATATGTTAACTATTCGTTAAATGATGCTACTTCTACTGAAAAGTTAGTTAAAAATGGAGCTATTTTACAAAATGGTGAATATTTAGTTTCTATTCCAAGTATTTATCATTTAATGGAAAGTCTAAAAGTAAATGATACCGATATAGTTACGATTAATTACTTTACGGTAAAAACTAGTAGTGTATCATATGATTACTCTGATGAAATCTAAAAAAATAAAGGTACATGTTAAAAAGTGTAACTTTTTATAATTCATAAGTTAGTAGGATAATATAAACAAAAATTTAATAATTATTGTTGCTTTTTTAATTTTTGTATGATATAATTTTATTAAATTAAATGATTATAAACCAAAGAAGGAAAAGGGAAATAATAATTTAATAATATGAGAAAGGAATATTTTTATGAAAAAGAAAATTTTATCTGTTTTAACGTTAATAATGGCACTTTTCTTAATTACTTCATGTCTTAATAATAAAAAGACTTTAAGTACTCCTGAAAATGTAAAAGTATCATCAAGTGGACTTGTAACATGGGATGCTGTAGAAAATGCTGAAGAATATTTTGTTGTATATACAAATGAAGATACATCTGGAAATAAAACAGTAACGGAAAACGAATATCAATTAGAGGATACTAGTTCAAGTTGGGATGTTACTGTTATTGCGAAAGCTAGTAAATATGAAGACTCTTCTTCTAGTGAAAAAGCTGTATTTGTAGGATCTATTCAAGTAGCTGCTGATGAACTTGCTGATGATTTAATTAGTACATATCTTGGTACTAAAAAACCAAATCTAACTCCTGAAGAAGAAAAACGATATGATGATGCTGTTAAGTATTTAAAATCTGCTTCAAGAAAAGCAGTTAAACTAGGATATGATGAAGAAAAAGTTGAAGAAATTTTTGAATTACTTGGTAATAGTAGTTCTGACTTTAGTTCAATTGTTAATACATCATTAACAGTTCTTAATATCTATTCTAAAGATGAAATAATAAGTAGTTTATATTTTACTGAAATTAGTCTTGTTGCTTTATTACTTAACGTAAGTGAAAGTATGATTTCAACAAATCCTGAGGTTGAAAATGTAATTAGTGATGCGATAGAAGCATTACAAGAAGCAGATGTTGAACTTGTAAATCATTTATATAATATTATTGAAAAATGTAAAAACTTAGTATCTGGTGTTACTCCGTTAGTTGGTCAAATTGCTGATATCGTATCTAAATTTGAACAAGGTACATTAGATGCTAAAACCGTTGTTTCATTTAAATCTAATGTTGTTAAAATTTTAAAATCTAATGCAATTAATAAAGAGGATGTTGCTTATATACTTAATCTAATTGGAAGCATGAAACCAAGTATAGATGCATTAGTTGAAGAATTAACTAAAAATGATGATTTAGCACTAAATCCTGCAATTATATTAGGAGTATATAAAGAATTATCTCCTTATCTAGATAAGATTAGTGGTGATGATATTGCTGAGGTATTAGATAAACTTTATATGAGTGCTATTGATATGATTGATAGCATTAGTGAAGAATTCATTTCAGAGGTTTTAGCTGAAGAAACACTTCAAGAAAAAATAATTCATCTTGTAGTTGAAATGATGAAAAAGAATCTTGTTGAACCAAGTGAAGACCTTCAATTACCTAGTGAGTTAATTCTTTCAGTTGTTAATACTATATTAGAAAAAACAGAACAATTACATGGTATTACTTCATTAAATTCTTTATTAGGATTAACAGATGAACAACTTATTGAATTTTTAGATGGTATTGGTAAACTTTATTTAAATAATTATGAAACATGGTATAATCTATTTAATGAAGAAGGAATAATTGATGCGATAGTTAAATCATTATCATATAATGGTTCATCAACAGGCGATTATGGAAGATATGTTGATATTCATTCTTCTGAAGATTACAATAATCTTGGTGAGGATTATAAACGTGTATTAGAAATGTATAATATTTCTGAATTTGATTCTTTTGTTACATATAAAGATGTAGACAAAATTGTAGTATCTGAACATGAAGCAACAGTTTATTATTTACAAGTAAAAACTGAAGAACTTTATGATAATACAGGAACTAAAAAATTCCTTCGTTGCTATTTAACAAAAGAAACAGTTACATATACTAATGTGGATCAATTAGTACCATTAATTAAAATTCTTGTGAAAGATTTAGATTTATATAAAGATAACTGTAAAACATTTATTAATAGTGTATTAAAAGTTTTACCTAGTGTAAAATTCCAAGAAGGTCTTATTCCCGAAAATGTTATAAGTATTATTGAAATGTTTACGGTACTTGAAGATAAATCTTTAGATAAACTTATTGATGTTGTATTTAAACTTATTAGTAATGTTTTTAAAAAGATTGATGATTATAATCTAAATGAAGTAGTTGCAATTCTTGAATATTCTGATTATTATTATTGTGAACCAAAGGTAAAATCATTACTATTATCTATTGGAACAACGGAAAATATTAATCTAATGAAAGAAGCAATTACTGAAATTGGTGATGTATTTGAAAAAATAGGTTATCTTTCTTCCCTTGGTTATGAATCTAAACAAGAATTTATTGATGAAACGAATAAACGAATTGATGATTTCTTCGAACAAAAAAAATAATATTATAAAAGATGTAAGTTGAATAAATTTACATCTTTTTTCTTAAAATATCTTTTATTGTATTATTAATGTAATTTTAGTGAAAATATGATAAAATAATAAAGTTGAGGTGAAAAGTATGGTATTTGGTAAATATATTAATAAATTCTACAAAAAGTATTTTTGGTATTTTTTCTTTGGTATATTAACACTTATTTTTGTTGATTATATTCAAACCTTTATACCAGAAATTACCGGTCGAATTGTAAATGAAATAATAGATGGCAAGATTACTGAATCTAATATGGAATTATTATTAAAAGAAGTCCTTTATATTGGTATGATTGGAGCTGGTATGTTTGTTGGTAGATTTCTATGGCGTATTTGTATTTTTGGTGAAGCCATTAGAATTCAAGCTGATTTAAGAACTGATATGTTTAAAAAGACAGAAATACTATCACAAAGGTATTTTAAAGAAAATAAAACAGGCGCTATCCTTGCATATTTTAGTAATGATTTAGAAACACTAGAAGAAGCATTTGGCTTTGGTATTGTTCAGTTAATTGACGGTATCTTTTTATTAATTATTTCCTTAATTAAAATGTTAAGACTTGAACCTAAATTAACATTGATATTATTAATACCACTTGTGTTTCTTGGTATAGCTGCTTTTTTTGTTGATAAAGTATTAGAAAGAAAATACAAAAAGCGACAAGAAGCATATGAGAATATGAGTGATTTCGCTCAAGAAAATTTTACAGGTATTCGAGTAATAAAAGCCTTTGTTAAACAAAAAAAGGAATTAAGAAGATTTGCTGAAGAAGCAAAGAATAATAAAGATACTAATATTGATTTCGCAAAATCAAATTGTTTATTAGAAATTGTATTTGATTTATTAATTTATATTGTATTTGGAATTATTATGTTTGGTGGTAGTTACTTAGTTTACTTAAATATTAAATCATTAGGTGAACAAGGAATTAAGGTTGGTGATTTAGTTACTTTTATCGGTTATGCTGATACGTTAATATGGCCGGTCTTTGCACTTGCGGGAACAATTAACTTAGTCGCTAGGGCAAGAACTTCATATAAGCGTATTGCTAATTTATTAGATGAAAAAGTTGAAATTGTTGATGACGAAGTTGTTTGTCCAGAATCTTTAAAAGGTGAAATTGAATTTAAGAACTTTAGTTTTGCTTTTCCTGATGACCCTGATAACAATGTACTAAAAAATATAAATCTACATATAAAAGCAGGTGAAACAATTGGTGTTGTTGGTAAAATTGGTTGTGGTAAATCAACACTTGTAAATATGTTATTTAGATTATATAATGTTAATGAAGGAACTTTATTTATTGATGGCTTTGATATAATGCATTTACCAATTAAAATGGTAAGAGATACGATTGGTTATTGTCCTCAGGATAATTTTCTGTTCTCTGATTCAATAAGAAATAATATTGCTTTTTCTAATCATGATATGCCACTTGAAGAAGTAATTAAAGCTGCTGAATTTGCTGATGTTAAATCAAATATCGAAGGATTTGCTGACCAATATGAAACATTAATTGGTGAAAAAGGAGTTTCTTTATCAGGTGGGCAAAAACAAAGAATTTCAATTTCTCGTGCTATTGTCAAAGACCCTAAGATATTAGTCCTTGATGATTCTGTTAGTGCTGTTGATGTAAAAACGGAAGAAACAATTATTTCTAATATTAAGAATATGAGAAAAGGAAAGACAACGATACTTATTGCTTCAAGAGTATCAACCGTCATGTCTTTAGATAAAATTTTAGTATTAAATGAAGGTCAAATTGAAGCATTTGGTACTCATGAAGAGTGCTTGAATAATTCTAAAATTTATGCTAGAATGGTTGAATTACAAACTTTAGAAAAAGAAATGGAGAGTGAGTAAGATGGCAAAACTAGTATACGAAAAAAATGACCGACATATGAAGGACATGGAGATTATAAAAAAGACATGGCCTTATATAAAACCTTACGCTGGCAAAATTGCATTAGTTTTGGTAATGATGATTTTGATGATTGTCTTTGATCTTGCTGCGAACGTTCTACCAGGTTATGTTACAAGTTCAATTGGTTTAATTGTTGAAAAATTTAAAGATGGTAATATAGCATTAACTGATATGCATGGCGTATTTATGATATGCATAATTGCTATTACTGTAAATATTGTTAATACTTTATTTATCTATATTGTAACGATGTCTTTACAAAAAATAGGACAAAGCATAATTTATGATTTACGTATGATTGTTTTTGAACATATTGAAAATATGTCAATTGCTCAAATAAATGAGATTCCCGTTGGTTCATTAGTAACAAGGGTAACTTCGGATACTAATGCTTTAAGTGATTTATTTACTAATACAATTGTTAATATGATTAAAAATATTTTAATGCTTATTGGTGTAGTTGCTGTAATGTATTTAATTGACTGGCGTATTGCAAGTATCTTAATGGCTTTTCTTCCTATTATTGCTATTAGTTCACTTTTATTTAGAAAAATGTCGAGAACAAACTATCGTAAAGTTCGTCATAGTTTTTCAGTAATGAACGCATTCTTAAATGAAAATATTTCAGGAATGAAAATTACCCAAATTTTTAATCAAGAAAAACAAAAAGAAGAAGAATTTAATCAACTAAATAATGATATTGTAAAATCTCGTAAAAAAGATATTATGATTTTCGCAACTTATCGACCCTTTATTACGTTAATCTATTATGTTGCTCTTGCTTGTGTTTTTGGACTTGGTTCATATTTTTGTATTAAAGATGGAATTGCGACTAATAAATTATTAAGTGGAATTATGGAACTTAGCATTATCGGTGTTATTCAAGTATTTTATTCATTAGTTAGTAAGTTCTTTAATCCAATTCAAAACTTAGCTGACCAATTAAATGCTTTACAAAAAGCATTTACTTCTTGTGAAAGATTATATAATTTATTAGAAACAAAACCTGATTTTAAGGATACTATAGAATCAGTTGATATTGAACATTTTGAAGGTGAAATTGAATTTAAAAATGTATGGTTTGCATATAAAGAAGGAGAATGGATTTTAAAAGATGTTTCCTTCCATATATTACCTAAACAAGTAGTTGCGTTTGTAGGTGCAACCGGGGCTGGTAAAACAACAATATTACAATTAATAGTTAGAAACTATGATCCTCAAAAAGGTCAAATTCTAATTGATGGTAGAGATATTAGAACTATTAAGATTGATTCTTTAAGAGGTAAAATTGGACAAATGTTACAAGATGTTTTCTTATTTTCTGGTAGTATTCGTTCTAATATTAGTTTATATGATGAATCAATTACAACTGAAGAAATCCATGATGCATGTGAATATGTAAATGCTAACTATTTTATTAATAAATTACCTAAAGGACTTGATGAACAAGTGCTAGAAGGGGGAAGCAACTTTTCTAGTGGTGAAAGACAATTGCTTTCTTTCGCAAGAACAGTTGTCCATAAACCACAGATCTTAATATTAGATGAAGCAACGGCGAATATTGATACCGAAACAGAACAATTAATTCAACAATCACTACTTAAAATGATGAATATTGGAACAATGTTAATTGTTGCTCACCGTTTATCAACTATTCAACATGCTCATAATATTATTTGTCTACAAAAAGGACAAATAATAGAAGAAGGAAATCATCAAGAATTGTTAAAGAAAAAAGGTTATTATTATAACCTTTACCGCTTACAATATCAAGATCAAGAAAAAAATAATAACTAGGGTAACCTAGTTATTTTTTTAAAATATGATGATAGATACAAGAAATCCAAGTATCGAACAAAGTGAACCTAAAATAAATTGGATTATGGTATGCCTTTTTAAATAAAGAGAAGCAAAAAGCGATAAACCATAAATAATCATACAGGGAATTATATAATGAATATTAATTAGGGTACATCCAAATATTAAGGGTCCTGTAATACCAGCTGCGTGACCGCTTGCTTTTATTTTAAAGATATTTAGTAAACTTAAGAAGCAGACACTAAAAAAGTATGTACTAATAAGTATTTTTGGTTTTTCATTAAAATTTAAAGCTAAATTAAGAGTGAAAGCTACTAAATACCCAATAAAACTAAAGATAAAAGCTAAAGTTCTTTGCGTTGCTCTTAAATCAACTTCAATGTTATTTTTTCTTTTGATTTTATAAATAATAAATGATACTACATACGATAGTAATACGAAACAGCCAATAAAAATAAATGGTGTTATGAATGATAAAGGTACATTAAAGGCATCTTTATCTAAAAAATATGTAAGTAGTAAAACTACAAAGAAAAGTGTAGTTGGAATTGTAATGATACGAATTATTTTAGCTATTCTTTTCATTGCTTTCTGTTCTTGGAGTTCCATGATAGAAGAAGGAAACAAGTCCAGGACCGGCATGAGAACCAATTATACTACCAATTACCGTATAAATGACTTCTTTAAAACCAAATTCCTTTTTTACTTCCTCACCTAATACTTTAACATCTTCACTATTCATAGTGTGAGATATATAAAGAATTTGGGCTTCAGGATTAATAACTGTTTCTTTGATATATTTCTTTAACTTTTCAAAAGTATTTTTCTTACCATGACCAGTTGATTCCACAAGTAAATGTCCTTCATTATCTAGTCTTAAAATTGGTTTAATACTTAATATTGTTCCAAATACACTTGCTATTTTACTTACTCTGCCACCTCTTGCAAGGTATTTAAGAGTAGAAGTAGTGTAATATGTATTAATTTTTCTTTTATTTTCTTCTAAATACTTAACAACTTCATTTGCATTTTTGCCGAGACTCCTTAAAGTACTTGCTTCAATTGCAAGGATTCCGTAACCAACAGAAGCTAGAGTTGAATCAATGATATGAATAACCGCATCCTCATATTTAGTAAGGATTAATTCTTTCGCATTAATAAAATTGTTGTAAGTACTTGAAATGCCACTTCCAAGGCATATATGAATAATTGGAAGACCTTCTTTTACTAAAGACTCTAAAAAACGATAAGCTTGATCAATATTAACAGCTGCAGTTTTAAATACTTTGCCATCTTCCATTTGTTTGTAAAAATTAAGTTTATCACTATCATCCATTGTATCTTGGTATACAGTTTCTTCATTGGAATAACTCATTAAATAAGGAACTATATCATATTTTTTACATGTTTCTAAGGTTAAATCACAACCTGAATCAGTTGAGATAATAAATTCTTTCATATTATTCCTCCTCTTTTATATATCTAATCTGATTAGGTATATAATAACATAATTATGCGTTAATTGCAAGAGAATGGCTTATAAAAAAATAATTTTAATCTTTTTCTTGATAGAATTATATAAAAGTTGTATAATAAACATAATTAGATAAAATAATTGACAAAAATAAAAATATAAGTATAATAATAGTTAGCGATAGCTAACTGAAGTAGGTGAACATGAAAAGACTATATTTAATACTATTAATAATTAGTATCTTAATTACAACAACAATTTTTTTGCCCGCCGCATCAAGAACTATTGATAATGAGTCATTTTCTTTTAGAGGATATGAACTTGTTTTTGGAAAAAGTAATATTAGTGATGCTTCTGGTAATATAACTACTGATGAATCAGTAAAAACCTCAGTCAATTTATCAGTATTTGCTATGGTTGGTTTTACCCTTCCTTGTATCGTTCTTATAGTTTTATGTGTATTTGAAAAATATAAGAAAAATTTACTTACTTTTGTTTCCATTTGTTTTTTAGTATCCGCTATTTTATTATTTTTAATAACTAGTGTTACTAATTTAAAACTAGAAATAAACTATTTAAGTGAATATGATGTTGAAATTGTAAAACTTGCAAGTTTAGGTTTTAAACCAAATGTTGGACCAATTTTAGGTGGATGTCTTGCTTTAGGAGGCTGTTTACTCGCTGGATTTAAGGGATTAGAAAAGGAAGAGTAAATTATTATGAAAAGAAAATATGAAGTCACAAATATGATGTGCGCAAGTTGTGTTGCCCATGTTAAAAAAGCAGCTGAAGAAGTAGTGGGAGTAGAACTTGTTGAAGTAAATTTATTAACAGAATCAATGAATGTTATCTTTGATGAAAATATAACAAATGATGAAAAAATTATTGAGGCGGTTAAAAAAGAAGGATATGGGTGTCAAATCTTTAAACGTAAAATTAAAGTAGATAGTAGTGCTGATTTATGGAAAATGAAGTTTGGAATTATTAGTTCCTTTATTTTAATGTTATTATTAATGTATGTTGCGATGTCTCATATGATGAATTTACCATTACCTTTTAATTTAAATAGTACTGAAAATTCATTGATTTATGTTTTAGTTCAAATTATTATTTTAATTCCAATCGTTATTTTAAATAGATCTTATTTTATTATTGGTTTTAAAAAATTATTTACATTAAAACCAAATATGGATTCACTTATCGCTGTTGGAGCTACTACATCAATATTATATGGTATATATTCAACAATAATGATAATAATTAATACAATTAATAAAAATTATGATTTAGTACTTGAATATCGTCATAATTTATATTTTGAATCAGCTGGAACTATTTTAACATTAATTACAATTGGTAAATATTTAGAAAGAAATAGTAAAAAGAAAACAACTGAAAGTCTTGAAAAAATTATGGCTCTAACACCAAAAAGTGCCATTATAATAAAAGATGGTGAAGAAGTGGAAGTAGCTCAAGAAAGTATCATGCAAAATGATATTGTTGTCATTAAACCTGGGATGTTAATTCCTGTTGATGGTGAAGTAATTTACGGAAATGGGACCCTAAATGAATCAATTATTACAGGAGAAAGTATTCCTATTGATAAAACAATTGGCGATAAAGTTATTGCTGGAAGCACAAACTTAAGTGGCTACTTTAGAATGAAAGCTGAAAGCATAAGTGGTGATACAACAGTAGACCAAATTCTTGATATGGTTGAAGAAGCCGCATCATCAAAAGCTCCAATATCGAGACTTGCTGATAAAATTAGTGCCGTCTTTATTCCTGTTGTTTTTATAGTTGCAATAATTTCAGCTTTAATTTGGCTAATATGTGGTGATAAATTCATGGCATTAAATACCTTTGTATCCGTTTTAGTAATTTCTTGTCCATGTGCACTAGGTCTTGCGACTCCGGTTGCGATTATGGTTGCGACGGGAAAAGCCGCGGAAAATGGCATCTTAGTTCGTTCAGCTGAATGCCTAGAACTATGTCATAAAATTGATTATGTATTATTAGATAAAACAGGAACTATAACCAAAGGCCAAATGGAAGTACATAAGGTTTCAACATTATTAAAAGAAGAAGATTTCTTAACGCAAGCCTATATTACCGAAAGCCTATCTACGCATCCTTTATCAGTTGCCATCTTAAATTATTGTAAAGAAAAAAAGGTTAAAGAAATTAAGGCAAATGAAGTAAATATCATTCCTGGAAGAGGTCTTAAAACTATTTATTTAGATGAAATATATTATGCGGGGAACTTTGAGTTATTAACTGAATTAAAGGTGTTAAGTGATGAAGCATCAACTGAATTATTAAATACAACTAATGAATTATCAAGTAATGGGGAAACTGTTATTTATTTTGTAAAAGAAAAAAATAATTTGCTTGAATATTTAGGATATATTTCATTAAAAGATGAAATTAGACCAACGTCAAAAGAAGCAATTAAAGAATTTGTTAATAATAATGTTACACCTGTTATGGTTACTGGTGATAATGCCTTAACCTCAATGTCAATTGCTAAAGAAATTGGCTTTACAAATGATGAATTTAAAGTTTATGCGAAGATGAAACCTCATGAAAAAGCGGAGGTAATTGAAAAATTAAAAAAAGAAGGAAAAGTAGTTGCCTTTGTTGGTGATGGTATCAATGATGCGATAGCCCTTACCACTAGTGATGTTGGTATTGCTATTGGTACTGGTAGTGATGTTGCTATTTCATCGGCGGATATCATATTACCAAAAAATGATTTAAGAAGTGTCAATACGATTATTAAATTAAGTAGAAAAACCATAAATAATATAAAAATGAATTTATTCTGGGCTTTCTTTTATAATTCAATTGGAATTATTATTGCGACAGGATTCTTATATCCTTTATGGCACATAAAACTAAACCCAGATATTGGTGCTCTTGCTATGAGTCTAAGTTCATTTTGTGTTGTAATGAATGCATTAAGATTAAAATTATTTAAGGAGAAATCAAATGAAAAAAATAGTAGAAATTGATGGAATGCACTGTGAACATTGTGCACAAAGAGTTACGAATGCTTTATTAGAAATCAGTGGAGTAAAAAAAGTAAAAGTTAATTTAAAAAAGAAAAAAGCAGATATTGTTACGGATAATGAACTTTTGCTTGATGAAGTTAGTAAAAAAATAAGTAGTATTGGCTTTAAAGTTTTAAGTATTAAGTAGGTGATTTAATGAAAAAATATTAGCTGGATTAATCCTTTGTTTCTTTGCAAGTTTTAATACCTCATATATTCAAAATGTAAAAGTCATTAATACGGAACAATTGAATTCAGATGTTAAATTTAGCGAATATTCGATGGAAACTTCATTTAAAGAAGATGGTATAAAAGATACTAGAAATGTTTATACATATACTTTAAATAGTAGTGCTTCAACTCATCTTGCTAGCTGGACATATGCAAGTAGAGATGATTATAGTTTAAAGTCTTTAATTGATATTGCTAAAAACTATGAGGAAAACCATCCCGGATGGATTGTACTTGGTGGTGTAAACGCTGAAGGATATTATGAAAATGAATTAACTAATGCCTTCATTCAAGATGGTGATGTTATAAGAAAAGATGTAAGTGCAGAGGTATTTAAGGAATTAATTGGATTTAAAAAAGATGGTACTCATGTAATTAAACAAATTCCAGTATCATCTGATAATCCGTATCTAAAAGTAAATAGCAAAGAATTTGAAATAACAAAGATTGATAAGTTACCAGATAATAATGAAATAGCCATTCTAACACCTGATCTAAAAAATGAACTTGATGTTTCAAAATATAATACGATTGAATGTAATTATACTTTGTACCGTAAATCAGAAAAATTTCCAGGAGGAACATTAAGTGGTGATAACCTTGGTATCTTTTTAAAAGGAAGTGTTATTGGATTAACTAATGAGGCTTTAATTAAAACCATAGATAAAGGAAAGTTTTATGTTGTTACTAATAACCAAGATGTAATTAAGGAATTATCAAATAACACCCTGTTAAAGTGTGAATTTAAGTATTTAGATGAATTTAGTGATGTAGAATCAATGGTTGGATATATGTATAAATTAGTTGAAGATGGTGTTGTTATTCATTCAAGTTTTGTTGATATTAATGACCATAATGATCAAGTAATTTATGATTGTGATTATTATAAATCAACATCAAAACAACGTGCAGGAATTGGTTTTACTGATGATGGTAAAATAGTATTATTAACAACTAATACTAAGAAAGGTGGACCAACCCAATATGAAGTAGGTCAAATGTTTAAAGGACTTGGTTGTAACATGTATATTGTATAATTAAATGCGAAAAGAAAAGTTCGCATTTTTTCTTTTATATG
>CAZDPJ010000022.1:12953-24085 GCA_964507405.1 uncultured Staphylococcaceae bacterium | reverse complement strand
ATTACTAGATATTTAACCTTATAATTTTTGTTGCACTTCTAATTACAATTTAGCTGAGAAGTAACACCTTTATTCTTTAGCTCTTATGATTGCTGAAGGCTTTAACCTACGAAGTTTAAACATTGGTATTAATAAAGAAATTAATACAATAAATAAAGCTATTACACTATTGACTAAGAAATGATATCCATTTATTTTTAAGAATTGCATATTAATTAAGACATGATTAGGCGCAAGTTCCATTAATGAATTAATTAATACTTCATTGGCTAAATCGATAAATAAGAACGATCCAACAATATAGAAAAATACCGTAAAGATAAGAAGGAAAAATAACTGTCTTCCTAAAATAATTGTTAAATCTATATTTCTAATACCTAAAGCCTTCAAAATACCAATTTCATATTTCTTTTCTTTAACAAGCTTAATACCATAGTTTGCGACAATAACTAACGAACAAACACATAAAGCAACAAAAATTAAAGTAAAGAAATCACTAAATACTGATACCGCTTTAACCATAGTGTTTAATGATGCCGCAACAATGGAATTAGATGAGAATCCATTATCGTTAGCACACTTTAATATATCCGCAGCATTAGATAAATCATCAAAATAGATATTTGATGTAAATAAATTAACCCTTAACATTTTACTAAATAAGTCATCAGAAAAATAAGTATTACCACTTGACGTTAAAGAAACGATTTTCGCATTAAATGTTTCAACCACATTTACTGATTCTTTGTCATAAAAATATGAATATTTAAATGTTATATCATGTGGTTTAAAAGTATCTAAATTAGCACTTGTATATTTTGTTCCGAATATTTGGTTATAAGCACCATATCCCATAACTATTTCATTTTCGCCTAACTTAAGATTTAATCTTAATGAGGCACTTTGACAAATGGTCGAATCCATTGAAAATTGTTCTCCACCTTTTAAGATTTTAGATTTACCAACTGGGCACCACGTCACAATATTAGAACTAATCACATCATCAACAAAATTCGGATTAAAGCTATAACTAATTGATAAGTTTTGAACAACATCATTATAATATACTTGATATCCTTCAGATGCGGTAATTTCAACGATTTCTTCTTTTGTTAAATTTGGCTTTCTAAATATTTCTAGATATTTCTTATGTTTAGTTTTATAATTTGTTTTGATTACACCATTAATATATGCCCATGTATTACCATCACTTGTTACATATTTACCAAGAACTGAATCTAAATTAGGATATTTAGTAGGACTATAATACATTAAACTATCGGCAGTATAATCAGTAATATAAATACCACCTGGCTCTTCAACTTCTGCTTTTGATGAAAATTCTAATGAACCAAAAATACTTTTAACATATTCTTCATTAGTAACTAATGTTCCTCTGGTTCCATTATAATATAATACCGAAGGAACAAAACTAGATGTCATATGCCATTTAGCAAGGTCACTGCCACTATTAGTGTAATTAAGTGTTAAATTAACAAGTTGATAAACATTACCTTCATAACCAGTATCAATAAACTGTCTAATCTGTGAATCAGTTATATTTATTAGTCTGTTTTTTTCTATTTCGATATCGGAATCAATAAATGATGATTTATAAATTGATAAATTAGTTTGATCTAATTTACTCATTTCACTTTCCATTACTTTAGATTGGTCAAATGTAACAATTAGCTCACATAATCCAAGCACAATAATTAAGCACGCAGTAATAATAGAATATAGTAATAATTTAAGCTTATCATTTTTAAATAACTTATGTGATAAAATCTTAGCCGCTTTAAAAGATATATGTTTCTTTTGTACTTCAAAATCATCATATTCATATTTATTACTTGTTTCATTTTTAATAAATAAATCATCAACTTGTTTAATTTTCTTTATATCACCAAGTGCTAAAGAATCATTAATAAACTTAGTATCTTTTTTAGTAAACATTGTATTAGCAGGTAAAATTAATTGTTTGTTTTTAATTCTAATTTCATCACTATAATTAGGATTTCTAACGGTATCACTAATTAACTCACCTTGTGATAATTCAATAATACGGTCCGCATATTTTCTAGCATCATATAAATTATGTGATACAATCATTACTAAACGGGTTTTAGATAGTCTTTTAAGAATGGATAATATTTGATTAGTTGTTTTTGTATCAAGATTGCCAGTTGGTTCATCCGCTAAAATAATAGTCGGATTTTTAATTAAAGCTCTTGCTATGGCAACTCTTTGTTTTTCACCACCAGATAATTCTTTAGGATATCTATTTTCATATCCTTCTAAATCAACATCTTTTAATACTTCACTAATTTTTTCATCATCATCTATATTTTGTAGTTTTAAAGATAGTTGAATATTTTCTTTAATTGTAAGTTCATCAAGCAAATGGAAATCTTGAAAAATATAGCCAATTACCGAATTTCGATAATTAACATAATCACGATTACTATATTCACTTAAACTATTACCATTAATAACAATATCGCCATATGTAAAGTCTTCTAAGCCACCTATTAATGATAATAAAGTTGATTTGCCACTTCCTGATTTACCAATTATAAAAACAAACCCATTATTACCAACTGTAAATGATACATTATTTAAAGCTGGAACTTTACGTTTTTTCTTAACGTCATATACTTTTGTTAATTTTATTACTTCAATCATACGTTCCCCCTTACTATTACTCTTTTCTTATTATACCATTTTTTTAGTTTTTTTTCCAGCATAAGAGTTTTTAAATTTTAATATTATATAAAGGTAAAATGCAAGTCTTTTATAACTTGCATTTATTTTTCTTTTTTATTTAAAAATTACACTAATACCATCAGGAATAACCGTAATCTTTTTATTTCCAACAATTGCTCTTGCTTTAGCTAAGGCTTCTTCAATATTATAAGCATGCATAATATGCATTGAAGTAATAATATTTGGATCACATTTATCTGATACAATTATAACATTCGCCTTACATAAAATTCGTGCTAAAATTTGAGCTTCCCATTGATCAAATTCAGTATCCTTTGGTTCTACATCATTTAATTTTTGATAGGCTTCTTCACAAGATGCGCAATCAGCTAATAATTTATAGAAGAACTCTCCACCAGTACCATCAGCGCATGAAGAACAGATAATAATAACTCCACCTTCATTAACACAAGCTTCACCGGCTGTCATTCCTTTTACTGTTTGATAAATATTTTGGTCTAATGGATAGCCTCCATTTGTTGTAATAACAATATCTGATTTAATTGGTTCAACTTCAGCAATTTCTTTAACAAGAGCGCAACCATGAGCATGTGCTTCTTCTAAGTTTCCAGCAAAAGCTTTAATAATTTTCTTTTCACCATTAATTACAACATTTAAAATAAATTCAAGATGAGCTTGTTTAGCCGCGAAAAGCATATCATTATGAATTGGATTATTTTCTAAATTACCAGCTCTTGAATTTTTATTTGCAATAAATTTTGCATTATGATTCCATAAAACTGTTTTTTTAGAAGCAATTCCTGGAAGAACTGATTTTCTTCCACCAGAGAATCCCGCAAAGAAATGAGGTTCAATAAATCCTTCACTAATTAATAAATCAGTAGTATCAACTAATTTATTAATCCATAGTTCACCACCAGAAGGTAGTATTCCTTTAAATGTCATTTCATCATCATTATAAGCATTATGAATTATTATTTCTTCTTCATTTACTATTTTTTCACCATACTTATTAACTAGTTCTTCATGAGTTGTAGGTCTGTGCATACCAGTTGCAATTAGAATTGAGATTTTAACATCTTTATTATATTTTCTTATTTCTTCTAATATTAGTGGCATTGTAATATGACTTGGAACAGGTCTAGTATGGTCACTAGAAATTACAACAACATGTTTTTTGCCTTTCGCAAGGGTTGAAAGTGGTAAAGAACCAATTGGATTTTCTAGTGCTTCTTTCACAAGGTCTGTCTCAGAAAGATTTGGAATATAACTTTCAGTCTTTGATACTAATACTCCAGCAACAAGTTCATCAGGTAAATTTAGATTTATATGACCTTTATAATATGGTAATTTAAATTCTGCCATTTTCGTTTCCTTTCTTTTAATAAAGTGCAATCATTGATTGCACTTTGTTTTATTATTTTACTCTTGCAATTCCTTGTTCTTTTGCTACTTTACCAACTTCAGCAGCAACAACTGCACATACACGTTTATCAAATGGAGAAGGAATAATATATTCTTCATTTAATTCTTCAGGAGTAATTAAAGAAGCTATTGCACGAGAAGCAGCCATCTTCATTTCTTCGGTAATATCAGTTGCACGTACATCTAAGGCACCTCTAAAGATACCAGGGAATACTAATACATTATTAATTTGGTTAGGGAAATCAGAACGACCAGTCGCAACTACTCTAGCACCACCTGCTTTAGCAACATCAGGCATAATTTCTGGAGTAGGATTAGCCATTGCAAAAACAATTGGATCTTTTGCCATTGTACTAACCATTTCAGCATCAACTAAATTAGGAGCAGATACACCAATGAAAATATCTTTACCTTTAATAATTTCTTTTAATGGTCCTCTTTGACGTTCTTTATTAGTTATTTCAGCCATTTCCTTTTGAGCAGGATTCATCCATTCTTCACCAGGACATAAAGCACCAGCTCTATCTACAAGTACAACATCGCCTACACCAAATTGTAAAATTAATTTACAAATAGAAATACCAGCACTACCTGCACCATTAATAACAACTTTAGCATCTTTCATTTCTTTACCAACAACTTTTAAGGCATTAATTAAACCTGCACAAACAACAATTGCTGTACCATGTTGGTCATCATGGAATACTGGAATATCAAGTTCTTTTTTAAGTCTTGCTTCAATTTCGAAACATCTAGGAGCAGAAATATCTTCAAGATTGATACCACCAAAACAAGGAGCGATACGTTTTACTGTTTCAACGATTTCATCAACATCTTTTGTATCTAAGCATATTGGGAAAGCATCAACATTTGCAAATTCTTTAAATAATATTGATTTACCTTCCATAACCGGCATACCAGCAAGTGGACCAATATCACCAAGTCCAAGTACTGCTGTACCATCTGATACAACCGCAACTAAATTACCTTTTGCTGTATATTTATATACATCATCAGGATTAGCATGAATCTTACGACAAGGTTCAGCAACACCTGGAGTGTAAGCAAGTGATAATTGTTCACGATTTTCAACTTTAACTTTTGAGATTACTTCTACTTTACCGTGATGTTCTTCATGTAATTCTAGACTTCTTTCATATACTGTTTTTTCAGCCATTTTCTTATACCCCTTTTATTAATAACTACTCTTAAAATTGCTATCTTTAGCTTCAAAATCACCAAAGTAAGCTTTAACATCCATACCTAAGTATTCAGCCATATCAACCATTTCTTTTACAGTATTTTCATTTACTGGAATACCATCTTTTTGAACACGTTTAATAGCTTCCATTTCTTTTTCACCATGTGTATAGATGCGTTCTGCACCATTAGCTTTAGGACTTTCACGAAGTTCTGTTAAATAAGCGCTAAAATGTTCTTTAATCTTTTCAGGATCACCAAAGAAAGCAGGATTAATTGCCATAAATCCATGACAAATACCAGAGAATCCATTTTGCATTGTATGAGCAGATGTTACACCTTGTGATAAAATTGATGAGAATAATTCACAAAGCATACCATAACCATAACCTTTATGACCGCCTAGTAATTCAGTATCACCACCAAGTGGAACAATACCGCCACCTTCATGTGATTTAATATTTCCTAATACTTCACTAGCACTATTTGAAGATTCACCAGCTTTATTTACTGCCCATCCTGTAGGGATTGGTTTATCCATTTTATTATACATTTCTAATTTACCACGTGTAACAACAGTAGTAGATGCATCAAAGAAGAATGGATAAGGATCAGCAGGAGCACTACAAGCAATTGGATTAGAACCAAGCATTGCTTTTTTACCAAATGTAGGAACCATAATTGCTTCTGAGTTAGTACAAGAAAAACCAATTAATCCTTGGTCCATTGCCATTCTTGCATAGTATCCAGCAATACCATAGTGATTAGAGTTACGTAATGTAACAATACCAACACCAGATTTTTTAGCTTTTTCAATTGCAAGACTCATCGCATAATGTCCTAATAATTGACCCATACCAGAATGTCCATCAATAACAGCTGAAACTGGCGTATCAAATACAACCTCAGGTTTTGCATGAACATCAATTAAGCCACTTTCAATTCCTTTATGATAACGAACCAAACGTTGCATACCATGTGATTCAATACCGAAATCATCTGACATTAAAAGAACATCAGAAATAATTCTACTTTCATCTTTTGTAAATCCAAATTTTTGGAAAGCTTCCATACAAAATTTGTCTAATAATTCACGAGAAAAATTAATATATCCCATATATTTTTACACCTCTCTTTTTTTATATACGCTTTCATTATATCATATTTTGATAAAAATAGCAATTCAAATATGCTTTTAATTATTATTTTAAAAAGAAAATGACCTCATTTAATCGAGACCATTTCATTTTAAATATATGATTTGCTTTTTTTACTAAACGAATTTTTCTTATATTTTATAAATCATTAGAACCAATTTCTACTCGTTCTAAAGATATTTCTAAATTTCCATTACGACATCTTAATTCATCAATAAAAGCTTTTTCAAGTAACAAATCATTTAAAGTAATTAAATAGGTAACTCTAAACATACTTCCCATATTAACTGATTTAACTTTAACAAGTTCAAATCTAGTAGTATATTTATTTAGAACATCATCAAATATAGTTGTGTAATCTAAGCTTTCAGGTATCGTAATTTGAAGTCTTTTATCGTTTAAGTTAGGGCTCCTTTCCCATATTTTAACGGAAGAAAAAATAATTAAACACGCCCCTGCAATTAACATAAATAAACAAGCATATGCAATGTAACCCATACCAAAGGCAAGACCTGATGCCATAGCGATAAATATTATGCATATTTCTTTGGCTGTACCTTGAGCAGAACGAAATCTTACAAGTGAAAATGCCCCCGCAACAGCAATTCCAGCACCAATATTTCCATTAACAAGCATAATAACTAAAGCAACAGTTGATGGTAATAATGAAGTAGTTATATAAAAACTTTTAGATGATTTAGATCTAATAAAACACATAAATGAGAATATAACCCCCATAATTAATGCTATAAAAATTACCAGGATACTAGTTCCAATGTTTGTTGAATTTGTATTAAATATACTTTCAAATATTTCATCCAATTTTTTCATCCTCCTTTATAAATGTATTAAATAATTCTTTTTTGTAAGCTTCTCCATATTTAGAGAAAGATGTTTTATATATTTTTTCTTGACTAAGTAGTTTAGAAAGCCATAATGGCATTGCCTTATTCATTTTTATTTCCATTAAAATTAAATCATTTTGATTAAGTAATATGCCATCAAGTCCTGCTGTCAAATTTAGTCTCGTTGTTCGGTATCTAATATTTTCATCAAATGTAACTCTTAATTCATCTTCACCAAAATAAGCAGACCGATCATATAAAAGTAACATCTTTGGATTTAAATTACCATAATATGACATAAAATATTTAATTTCTTTTGCAATTTGACTATCACCAAAATTATTATTAAATACATCTTCTGATGTTACTTTAATTCTCCTTTTAAAAACAACACCTTCACTTTTCTTTTTTAATTCAAAAAAGACCGAATCATTTTTAGATACAAGGCCATAACTTCTAAGTCTTAGTTTTTCTTTATAAACTGGTTTTTCAATTGAGCGTCTAATTAATAAATTATCATCTCGATCAAAATAAAGACTTTGGATTGTTGTTTTTCCATATTTATCAGGAATTAATCTTTGTTGTATTTCCTGAATGATATTGTTATATTGCTTACGTGAAAGTATATATTTTAATTCATATCTTTTAAATACTGAAATACTCATTATTAATTCCTTTCAAATTTTATTTAGTTATTTTTTCTTCTAAACGGTAACCAACACCCCTCGCCGCAACAATTTCAATATTGGCATTTATTTGTTGGAGTTTTTTTCTAAGAGCTGAAATAAAAACCCAAACTACATTTAATTCAACATCACTATCAAATTCCCATACACTCGATAAAATTCTTTCTGTTGATAATAAAATATCATGGTTTTTGATAAAATACTCCATTAATCGATATTCTTTATTCGTTAGGCGTACTTTAGATTCAGCAGTCATTTCATATTTAGTTTGATTGAGTACAACATTACCAAATTGATATATGACATTATTTTCGCCTTTTCTTCTTGTTAATGCTCTTATTCTTGCAAGTAATTCCTTAGTTGCGAAAGGTTTGCTTAAATAGTCATCGGCACCAGAGTCAAGTCCAAGGACACGGTCATCAATTTCTGATTTCGCAGTTAAAATTAAGATTGGTACACCATTCCCATTTTCACGTATTTTCTTAATTACAGAAATTCCATCAAGTTTTGGCATCATTATATCCATAATAATTCCATCATAATAGCTGTTCTGTGCGTAGTATAATCCTTCTTCCCCATCATAGGCAACGTCAACTACATAGTTATTAAGTTCTAGAATTTTTTTGATAACTTTTGATAAATCTTTTTCGTCTTCAACAAGAAGAATTTTCATGTTACCACCTCAACTTTCACTATTTTATCATATTAAACAATTATTTACAAGTTTTTTAATTTTGATAAATATATTGAAGGACTTCTACTTCAACTTCTAAAGTAGTACTATCAATATTACCGCGTTTTACTTTATAAATAATTTTATCTTTAATTGATAGTTCTATTCGGTTAAAAAAATTAATTACATCTTGTGCTTCACTAAAGTTATCGAGGAAAACATTTTCTTTTGAACTATCTTGATATTTAATTTCAACACCAACTAAAATATCTTCATATTTTAATAAACCACTACAACTTCCATTACTATCAATACTACTTACATATACAACTTTATATGTACTACCAAAAAATCCATTAGTTCTGTAATAACCATCAGAAAAAGTTACACCTAAATTATATCTACCTTCAACATAGCCTTTTTCAATTAATCCGATAGCAATTGACTTTGCGGTATTAGCAGGAATAGCAAATCCTAATCCTTCAACTCCAGTTGCTGAGTATTTAGCATTAACAATTCCAATTAATTCACCTCTAGTATTAAATAATCCACCACCACTATTTCCAGAATTTATTGCCGCGTCTGTTTGGATTAGGTCTTTTCTTGTGCCATCACTCATATCAATTAATCTATTAGTACTACTTACTACTCCAACAGTAACACTACCACCTAAAGTTCCAAGAGGATTACCAATTGCAATTACCGTAGAGGCAAGACCAACATTATGAGAATCTTCAATAAATGTTGCGGTAGTAAGGTTTGTTTGTTCAATCGCAATAATAGCAATATCTGATTCTTTATCCCCACCAATTAATATTGCAGCATAACTAGTGCCATCATTTAATATTACTTCAAAACTACTTTGGTCTTCGATTACATGATGACAAGTAATAATATAAGTATACTCCTCACTTTCACCAATCATAACGCCACTACCACTACTTGAGGAATTAATAGAACTAGCATTAATCACTACAACTGAATCATATACCATACTTACAGCTTCTTCAACTGATGATGGAATATAACTTAATTCTGATTCTTTAATTTTAACAAGTTGTGCCGTATTATTAACAACTATTTGTTGTTTATTATTGGAATCACTTGGAGTATTAATTGTACATCCAACTAATGTACACATTAATATAATTATAACTAAAATATTAAAAAATTTATTCTTTTTATTCATATCACACCTCTATTATCTAAAGTATATAACATTAACTTAAAAAATACCTTAAATTAGCAATAACTTAAGGTATTTTATTATTTAATTACATATCATTAGTATCTACTAAAGAAACAGTAACGGTAACAGCTTCTTTCGCAACTATTCTAATAAAGACAGTTTGACCTTTTTGAATATCATTTAGATCCAATTCTTCACCTGTAGAAGATAAAATGGAAACTTCTACTTTAGTTGAATCATCAATACTTGAATCTAATCTATAAGAATCAATTGATACAGATTCACTTAATTCTAGTTCAATAATTTTAACTTCATCTTTTTCTAAATTAAAATCAGCACTAAATCTTTCGTCATTTAAATATCTCTTAGTAGCTATACTCTTACCACAGCCACAAGATCCAATTTCATTATATGAATGATTATGTCCAGTTAATTCATAATTACAAGTAGTACATGTACCATATCTATTAATTTCATGGTCATTAGTTTTTGTTATAACACCATTACCAACAATAACACCACCAGCATAAATATTAAATTTAAATCCTTCATGAAGTACAATTTCACTCTTATTTACGATTTCAGCAGTGCCAGTTGTGCCAAATACAATTGATTTACTTAATAAGAATTGCGCAACAATTTTACTTGATGAATTAAAGAAACAAACTTCAAGAACATCATTATTATAAATTGTACGATTAGATGATTCTAACACAGTTACATCTGCAGTATATTTTGAGCATGCATTTTCATATCCATATTTAGCAAATGTTCTACCAACTTTCGCATCAGCTTCTGTAATATCTTTTTCAAGAGTTAACCATACTTTATCAGCACAGTTTGCTGAAGATAGGGAATCAGTTGATGTTTTTTCTTTTGTTATTGCTAGTACCTTACTTGTTTTAGCATAACCAATAAGTTCTAATATATCATTTACTTCAACTTGTCCACTTCTAACTCTACCATAGACTAATACATTACCAGCAGTATTAGTTTCTACTGATTCAATCATAAATGTAAATGTGCCCGTATCTAAAGCACTTCCAAAAACTTCTTTAAACACTGATTTAGAACATACTTTACAAATTCCCGTTACAACTTGATTTACCCCATAATCGGCTGCCGTAACTTCTGTCCATTTATCAGCTGTATGTTCTGCTTTTCCACTTACCTCGGAAGTATGCTCACATGTTGCTTTATGCCAGTGATATGATTCATCTTTTGACCATG
>CAZDPJ010000022.1:0-12853 GCA_964507405.1 uncultured Staphylococcaceae bacterium | reverse complement strand
TCTTTTTTTATAGCACCACATTCTGTACAAGTATATTCTTTTTCACCTTCAGCGTCTTCTGTTGCAGGAGTTTTAATAGTTCCTTCATTCCAAGTATGCGCTGCTTTTCCGCTTACTTCTGAAGTATGCTCACATGTTGCTTTATGCCAGTGATATGATTCATCTTTTGACCATGCTTCTTCAAATTTATGAGTATGAGGAAGTTTTTCAATTGGTTCTTTTTTTATAGCACCACATTCTGTACAAGTATATTCTTTTTCACCTTCAGCGTATTCTGTTGCAGGAGTTTTAATAGTTCCTTCATTCCAAGTATGTGCTGCTTTTCCGCTTACTTCTGAAGTATGCGTGCAGGTTGCTTTATGCCAGTGATGAGTTTCATCTTTTGACCATGCTTCTTCAAATTTATGAGTATGATGAAGTTTATCAATCGATTCCTTTTTAATAGCATTACATACTGTACAAGTATATTCTTTTTCACCTTCTACGTCCTCTGTTGCTTGTTTAGTTACAACACCATCATTCCATGAGTGTTCTGCTTTATCTTTTATATCATTACAATTTTCATCTAAGCAAATATGGTAATGTTCATTTTCATTATATTTCCATTCGCTAGAATATTCATGTTCATGTTCTTTATTTAATGCCATTGGTAATACAATAGCACAAGTAGCGCCTGCCACTACTAAGCATCCAATTATAATAGATATTAATTTATGTCCGGTTATCCAAGTTTTAATAGCTTTCATTTTCTTTCTCCTTTATTTTTAGATTAATTTAAATAATTCAAGTCATAACCATTTAAATTGAATTATTTTGGGTTGATAGTTTAATACTATCTGTTTTTTTGCTACATCATAAATTACTAAGCAATACAAGCAACTTTAATTATTTAATATTTAATAAATAATTATCCTCCTTTCTTATAAATTTAATTATAAGTATGCCATTATATAATGCTTTCATGAAAAATTATACTTATTTTTATTTTTTTGTCACCAACCTAAAATTAAAAAAGGATAGGAAAGAAAAAAATTTATTATAATTTTTATTTACTATTATTAGTAGTTATTAAATTTTTATAATAAAAAATCTTGATATTACTCATACCAAGATTTGTATTCTTATATGGCGTCCGTGATTGGAGTCGAACCAACGGCAGATCGCTTAGGAGGCGATTCCTCTATCCTACTGAGGTACACGGACATTATTCCTGTAATTTACAGGAATTATTTTATAAATTATAATGAACTGATTTTAATACCTTTTCTGCAGTTTCTTTATTAACTAAATATTTAATTATTTCATATGCAAATTGAAAAGTAGTTCCAGCTGCTTTTGATGTAATATAATTTTCATATACAACTACATCTTTATCTTGGTGAAGCCCTTTTGGCATATATTCTTCACAACTAGGAAAGCACGTATATTCTTTATTATCAAGAAGTCCCATTAAACCTAAAATACTAGGAGCAGCACAAATTGTTGCGATTAGTTGATTACATGAATTAAATTTCGTTATCGCATTTTTAGTAAATAAACTATGATGGTGCGTTTCAAAGGTCGCTTTACCACCTGGAATAATTAAGAATGAGTAATTATTTAAATCAATTTCTTTATATAATAAATCAGCTTTAATAATTATATTAGATTGTGATACTACTTCAAGTTCTTCATTCATACTAACTAAATCGATATGAATATTAGCTCTTCTTAACATATCAATTGTAATTAAAGCTTCTACATCTTCAAAATGATTAGCTAATAATATTATACCTTTCATTATTTTTTCTCCTTCATCTTATATAAATACTGACCATACAATAATTTTACAATATGAACAAATATATCTTCTCTAACAACCATATCACATGTGAAGTAACCAATTGTTCCATTTTGATGTTTAATATCAATGGTTTTAAAATATAATTCCATCGCATCACTTAATTCATATCCATCTTCCATAATAAGTTTAGTTATTTCTTTTGGTAAAGGAATTCTCGTCCCCCCTGCAGTAATTACTTCATCAAATGGAGTAATAAGTACGCCCCAATTAGTTAAATATAAAACATTATCTGTATATTCGACACCTGCTTCTAAACCAATTCTTAATCCATCTTTAGGTAAAGCAAGGGCTCTATTTTTGGCACCTTTAATTGTTTCTAAATCCGTTTTAGGTTGATTAGATACATTACTATTAACATCTAAGCCAATAACTTCATAATTATAATTTTCAAGTACTTTTTTTGAAGCATTAATTTTTACAATATTTTTAGTTCCAATATATGCTTTCATAATTATTCCTCATAAATTGTTTTAACATAATATATTGGATGACCTAAAGCATGAAATTTCTTTTCATATTCTGTCATCACAATATTTTCTTTTACATTATGAAGGTCAAATGATAATTCTAAAAATTGCCATTTTTGATTATTTAAAGACATAATACTATATTCAAATAGTCCTTGATTATCGGTTTTAAACTCGATTTCACATGGTTTTTGACATATTTCAACATATTTTGATAAAAAATTAGGTGATGTTAGACGCCGTTTCTCATGTCTTGATTTTGGCCATGGATCAGAGAAATTTAGGTATATTTTATTAATTTCATCTTTGTCAAAAATATCTAAAATATTAGTAGCATCAGCACAAATTAGTTTTAAATTGCTTAAATTTAATTCCTTTACTTTTTCAACAGCTTGTATAATAACACTTTCATACTTTTCAAAACCAATGTAATTAATATTAGGATTATTAATAGCAAGTTCTTTAATAAAGTCACCTTTACCCATTCCTATTTCTAAATGAATGGGGTTATTATTATTAAATAATTCCTGCCATTTACCTTTATATTTAGTTTCATCCAACACAATAATTCCTTCACTTGAAAGAACTCTTTCATGAGCATTTTTTACATTTCTTCTACGCATCAATTTCACCTAATGCAAGTATGGCGTCTATATAAATAAGGATACCTTTAAATAAACTATCGATATTTAAATATTCATCTTTTTGATGAGCAAGTTCAACTTCGTTAGGGAAGCCCATACCATATGCTACAGCTTTATTTAAAATACTAGCATAGGTACCACCACCTACGGTAAATGGTTTGTTTATTGTATCGTTAGTATGTTTTACGTATGCATCATAAAGTTTTGTTACTAATTCATCATTTGGATTTACGTAATGTGGTTTTTTATGTGAATAATTAGTGATCTTTAAATTAAAATTAGAAATAATTTCTTCATATTTTTGAGAAAAATTAGTTTCATCGAATCTTTCAGGATATCTAATATCTAAACATACTCTTTGCGAATCACTACTAATGTCAATGATACCGATATTACATGTTACTTTACCCATTTCATAATCATCATAACTTAAGCCTAAATTATTTAAATTATGATCTAAGAAATGATACTTAGCAACATATTTTACAAGTTCATTATTAGTATAATCTTTAAAGAAATTACACATATGTGTTCCAGCATTAATTCCTTTTTCAGGTTCCATTGCATGAGATGCAAGACCTTTAATAAAATATCGATAATAATTATTTTCTTGTAAAACATCACCAGTTAAATTATTATGTTCAAGATATGATTCAAATTCTTTTGTAAGATTAATTCTTGCAAGAGCCGTTGCTTCATCAATAACAACATTGTATCGTTCTCCACCTTGAAGGCTAATTAATGCATCAGTAGACATTGAACAAGAATTCACATTGTTAATTGTTAAGTCAATGGCAATACGACCTTTTTCTCCATAGACAAGTGGAAATGAACAGTCAGGAGCAAATCCTGTATCAGGCATTTCATATTTACTTAAATAATGATTAATACCGCGCCATCCAGTTTCTTCATCAGTACCAAGAATAATCTTTATTTTATTCTTTAGTTTTATATTTGCGTCCTTTATAAATTTTAAAGCATAATAACTAGCAATTGTTGGCCCTTTATCATCAGTTGAACCACGAGCATATATTTTATTATCAACAATACGGGCTTCATATGGAGGATAAGTCCATCCTTTACCTTCAGGCACAACATCTAAATGGCATAAAATACCAACTGTTTTTTCACCTTCACCATAACTAATTTCACCAGCATAACCGCCATCTCTTAATGTCTTAAAGCCATCATTTTCTGCTAAATTCATCATAAAGTCTAAAGCATCATTAATTCCTTTTCCAAAAGGCATATCAGTAGTAATAGTAGATTCATCTAATACACTTCTAATTTGTAATAATTCTTGAAGTGTTTTTATTATTTTTTCTTTATTTAAATTTATTTGTTTTTCAAAATTCATTGTTTCCTCCTAAAAATAAAATCACCATCATTATGGTGACAATTATTCATTGCTTGCGAAAATGCTCGCAAACTTTCCAGATGAACATTTAATAGTATTACCAGATATTAATACACCAACACCGAGATTACGTAAACCATCAAAATTGACAATATTAATATCACTTACTTCTACGGTAACTCTGTTCATATTACTAGATATTGAAACGATATTTCCTTCACCAAAAAGTGCTAAATATTTATTTTTAACATCCTCTTTTGTTTCAACTTTAGTGTGATTGCGTTTAAAATTTTTAATAATAAATTTCACCGCCGCAATAACTACTAAAATGCCAATAGGTATTAACATTAACACAAGTGAAATAATTAATGGTAAAATTGCGGGGTCCATTTTACCTAAAATATTTATAAAATTATACATATTATTACACCCTCCATTTATTTATTATACTCCAAATTAACATTTTTTAATAGTAAATTGCATATATTAATTTATAAGGAGATTATTTTATGAAAATTTTAAAGTACATCATTATTGGTTTAATTCAAGGTATAACCGAACCTCTTCCTATTTCTAGCAGTGCTCATATGATTTTTATTAATCATTATTTTAAAATTGATGATTTAAGTTTATCTTTTGAAATAATTATTAATTTTGCTTCTACTCTTGCTATTTTTATTTTCTTTTTTAAAGATATAAAATTATTATTAAAAAATTCAATTGCTAAATCTAATGGGTATTATAATAATAAATACCTAATAAAACTACTAATCGCAAGTATTCCAGCTCTTATTGCAGGATTAATCTTTCATGATATAATAGATAAATATTTTATGAATATTTTTTCTTCTTCCATTTGTTTATTAATAACTGGTATTTTTCTTTTATTATGTTGTATATTTATTAAGAATGCTAAAAAAAGTAACATTACTTATTCAAATGCTTTATTTATTGGTTTATTTCAATCTATTGCCTTAATCCCAGGTTTAAGTAGAAGTGGATTAACTTTAACTGCTGGTTTATCTAAGAATATTACTATAAAGGAAACATTACATTTTTCTTTCTTTTTATATTTAATTGCAAGTATTGGAGCATTATTTTTACAAATTATCAAATTAGATAAATTTGATTTTAATTTAACTTATACCTTAATTTCCTTTATTAGTGCTTTTTTAGGTACTACTATATCAATTAATATTTTTTATAATAAATTAAATAAAAAACTATTATTTATTTTTATGTTATATTGTATTATTTGTGGATGCACGAATTTAGTTATTTTATTTTTTTAAATATAGGCAATAATTTATACAAAATATAATTAGTATCATATATTATTATTGAAAGTGAGGTGCTTTCAGTAATGAACTGTTATGAAACAAAATGTGGTAATAACACCAATACAACATCAACTAACGGAAATGGTATTGTTGATTTATTAAAAAGAATTGATAAGATGCAAAAGGAAGCATTTATTAGAAATGAAACGGATACTTGTGAAAGTTGTATGTTAACTTCAATGTACAATACTAAACCAATTGCATTATATAGTAGTTGTGGTAGATTAACATGTCCCCTAGGTGCTACATCTGATGAAAATGCTAATTTATTTAGAGTAGAGGCCGTACGTGGTAATGAAACGGTGGTATTACGTTTATTACAAAATGTAAATGGAACTATTACTTGTACTACTTATACTGTAGTAGTTAGAATTGAATGTATTTGTGGTATTCAATGTTTTGAACCAATTAATTGTGAAACTACTTGTTATCCAGTCATTGGTTAAAAAAACGAGGGAAATTATTTTCCCTCCTTGTAATCAAACCTTACTTTTATAAAAGCCGCAATAAAGCGGTTTTTTATTTATATAACTCTTCAAGTGCTTTTCCATCCGTTTTTCCAATTTCCGTTTTTGGAAAAAAGTCAACATAAATTACTTGTTTAGGGCAAGCAAAAATAGATAAATTATTAGTAATTACTTCCTTTATTTTTTTCGTTAATTCTTCATTACTTATATTAGGATTTTTCTTCACAATAAATAATTTAACCATTTCCCCTTTTTCTTCATCACTAATTGATGTAGCGTATGCATCTCCTACTTCATTTAATTTTAAAACTTCATTTTCAATTTCAGATGGACAACAAACAACCCCTGATACTTTAATAATTCTTTTTAATCTCTGCTTAAAAAATACAAATCCATCTTTATCAATATATCCATAATCACCTGTTAATAAATATTTTTTATTATTAATTATAATAAAAGATTTTAAGGTGTTTTCTACATCATTAAAATATCCATTCATTAGAATATCACCACTAACCACAATTTCACCTAAAACTAGTGGTTCAACTTCTTTTTTTGTTTCTTTATCTACTATTTTGATGGTACAATTATCTACAGCTTTACCAACACTTCCTAACAAATTATCTTTTCTAGTATTTACCGCACATACCGTAACCGTTTCTGTGAGGCCATATCCTTCATAAAGTCTAGCACTAGAATTATATTTTTCCATTACTTCATTAAACTCATTTACAAGTCTTTCACTAACAAAATCACCACCAACATAACATGAGGTTAGATTTTTTAATTTATTACTTTTAAATTTAGGATTCTTTAACAATAATTTATAAAGTGTAGGTACGCCAATAATAATAGTTAAATGATCAGATTTAAGTAATTTAATTGTCTTTTTTACATTAAATTTCATCATTAAACTAACACAAGCACCATACATCATTGGCGAATGGATTCCCATACATAACCCAAACCCATGAAATAACGGTAATACTCCTAACATATAAACACCATATGGATTAGTTATTCCCAATATTTTTGTTCCATTACTAGCTAATTTATTAATGGCTAAATTCGATATTTCTACAATTTTTGAAGTTCCACTTGTCCCTCCTGTATTAAGAAGGACAGATGTTTTTTTATTATCCCAATTATACGTTAAAACATTAATATCTTTAATTTTAACATCTTCATACTTTATTACTTTTGAATTAGCTTTTCTAGACTTAAAATCACATAATGTTTTCATTATAAAATTATTATTGACAAAGGGATTAAAAGTAACAATCGTTAAATCCAAGGTATCAACTAGCGATAGAAATTTATCACAAAATATATCAATAACAAGTAATACTTTACTTTTTACTTTTAATAAATAATCTTTCAACGCATTAAGTTCTGTCTTTGGATGAATTTCATAACAAACAGCTCCAATTTTATTGATAGCATATATGGCATAGACTGCTTGTGGCATATTTGGCATACATACTGTAACTATATCACCACTTTTTACATTAATACTTTGTAAAAAGGAAGCAAGTTTATCTACTTCTTCTAATACTTTTTTATATTTGATTTGTTTATTTTCAAAATATAAAGCAGGATATGTAGGATATAAGTTTACTGTTGATTCTAATATTTGATATAAAGATTTATCTAAATTCATCTTCATCCCCCTATTCTATATCCCGCAAGAATAAAACATAAAAATATAATTATAACCGCAACTACTTGATGAAGTAAATATACTAATAAAGCATGTTTACTGATAAAGGTAAATGGTTGGGTCCATTTTCCATCTAAAAATTCAAGTTTCGTTTTTCTGTTACGATATAACGATTTACCAATAAAAGCACCAATTAATACTGCACCAGTACAAGGAATTATCCCAAAATGGTCAAGTCCATATACTTTATAACCCATAAATGCTTCAATAAAACCACTAAGTCCTAGTTCATTAATATAATATACACGAGGTGCTTCCCACCATTTAATTAAAAAGCCCCATAATACTAAAATACAACCAATAATTAAATAAAGCCATTTATTATCATATATTTTTTCAATAAAAGCAATTAATAATATTGATATACCAATTGTCGTTAATATTCCAAATATAATATACATATCTTCTTGACTTACAATTGACATAATTATACTTGCGGCTGTAACAATAAAGCCACCACATAATACCTTTAAACCATGTTTAACATTTGATCTACTAAAACTTGAACAAATACCAGATAACACTAAAAATAATGCCGCAAAGATATAATGACCAACAGTCCTTAACATACTATCTTGAAACATACTACAAAAATGATATACTGATTTTATTAAATCACTAGAAACCGTATTATAGTTACTAAATATAATGCTTGCAACACCTGTTCTTCCCCCAATTACTGAAAATAAATAAGTAAAGTGGTCAAAGATCATTGCTATAATAGCGATTGATTTTAATACATCTATTTCAAATATTCTTTTTTGATTCATAATTAATCCCTACTACCTAACTCCTTATAAAAACTATCTAAAAAATGTTTCATTACTTCTAATCTATCTTCAGCCATTTTCTTTCCTGTTAACGTATGCATTAAATCTCCTAGTTTTAATAATTTATCATAGAAATGAGATAATGTTGTTTTGGTTGATTTATTAAAAACAATTTTACCATCACATTCTTTTAAGTTATCATCTTCATAAAACTTTCTACGTAAACTATTTCCATACTCAATTGTTCTAATTATTCCAATCGAACCAATTGCATCTAATCTATCAGCGTCACGTACAATCATCGCATTTAGAGTCGAAAGATTTTTATAATTATTGTTATTAAAAGAAATTGAGGTAATAATATCTATTATTTCACTAATTTCAGAATCATTATAATACTTACAAAGTAAATTCTTTATTTTATTAATTTGTGATTCAATATCATCAAATAATTTAACATCAGCACAATCATGTAAATAACAAGCAGGAATAATGATTCTTTCATCTCCTCCTTCTTTTTCCATTAGTTTTAAAGCATTATTAACTGTTCTTTTAATATGTTCAAAGTCATGTCCACTATGATCATCTTTTAATTCATTTTTTACAAAATCAATAATTTCTTTTTCCATATTAATGCCTCATTTAGTAATTTTTATTGCTTTGGTCGCAATGAAAGAAGGAATATTAAGTTCATGTAAACGTCCTTCGCCATTCGTATCTTCATAAATACTGCATAGAGTAAAACCAGCTTCTAGTTGACCACCAATTTGTTCTTCTAATGTATGTGAAAACTGAATTCCATTATCATCAAGCATCATTCTATCATATAAGGTTTTATCCTTTAAAGGATTAAATGGTAATTTATTTTCAATCGTAACTTCATCAAAAGTAATATAATTAATTCCATTATCTAACCCACATAATAAAATTCCATTATTTTTTAATACTCTAAAACATTCTTTAAATAAAGGTTTTACATCTTCAATATAGCAATTAGATACCGGATGGAAAATAATATCAAAAGTTTCATCTTGAAAAGGAAGCGGTTCCGTCATATCATTTTGATAAATATTTATATTATAATTTTCTCTTTTTGCTATTTCTAGTTCTGTTTCAAGTTGTTTTGTTGATAAATCAAGTACACTAACTAAAGAACCTAAAGAAGCAAAGATTGGCATTTGTTGACCACCACCAGAAGCAAGACCTAGAACTTTTAAATTCTTTAAATCACTTGGAAACCAGTTATGTGGAACTGGCTTCGTTGGCGTTAAATACACCTTCCAATTTCCTAATTTAGCATTTATAAATTCTTCATGCGAAATTGGGATTCCCCATTTCCAGCCTTCTTCGACCCATCTATCAATTATTTTTGAATTAATCTTTGTATATTTCATAATTATCTCTTTTCTACATAAGTGGTGAAAATATTTTCATAATAAAAGCTATCGCTCTAACAATTAAATTTCTTTTTTTATAATCTTCTAATTTAATAATTTCACTTTTTTCAATATCATTTAAAAAATCTTGTTTCATTTGACTAATGCAACTATCATTTGAAATATATACACCATTTTCAAAATGTAAATAAAGACTTCGATAATCCACATTAATAGAACCAATTACCGCGTAGTTGTCGTCAGAAATATAATTTTTAGCATGATTAAATCCTGGAGTATAACGATATATCTTAACACCAGCTTTTAACATTTCTTTAAAGTGACTTTGTGTAAGAGCATATACCATTTTCTTATCAGGAATCCCCGGTATTAATATTTTTACATCAACACCTGATAACGCCGCCGAAATAATATGATTAATGAATTCTTGATCTATTATAAAATATGGAGTAGAAATATATAAATACTTTTTCGCATTATCAGTAATTGAATTATATAAATCACATGCTGGATTAAAGCTATCGGTAGGACCATCACCAAATGGCATAACCACATTCATCGTGTTAAGTGCCTTTATACGTCCTTTATACTTTTCTATATTTAATATTTCTCTTGTTGATAAATACCAAGTTTCTGCGAACATACAGACACAGTTTTCAACAGCTTCTCCTTCAAGTCGAACTGCGTTATCACGCCAATAGCCAAATCTTGTTTTTAAATTCGCATATTCATCAGCTAAATTATCACCACCCATATAGGCAATATCACCATCGATTAGCACAAGTTTACGATGGTCTCGGTAATTTACCGTAATATTAATTGTAAGACCAAACGGAGCGAACTTCACAATTTGTAAATTAGGAATCATTTGAAGACGTTTAATATCTTTTTTTCTTAATCCCATTCTACTACCAAAGGCATCATAACATATTTTAATTTCAACATTATTGTTTCCTTTTTCTTCTAATACATCGATAAGCTCATCTAACATTTTACCACTTGAAATGATAAAGAATTCAATAAAGATATATCTTTTAGCACTTTTAATATCTTCAATCATTTGTTTATGCTTTTCTAATATATCACTGTAATACTTAATATCGGTATTAGAATATACAGGTAATTTACATCCTTTATTAACAATAGCTGTATGTTTATAAGCAATTGGGTCTATTTTCTTAATTATATTTGCATATTCGTTTTGAGGAATAAATTCATCAATGACTTTATGAATTTTACGACTTTTATGTTTGGGAAAACTACGTTCATCCCCATATAATAAGAATAAAACAGTACCAATGAAAGGAGCACTTAAAATTAAGATTGTCCATAACAGTTTATAACTTCCATTCATCTTTTTATCAAATAAAGCAATAACACATATTACGCCAATCACTCTAACTATTGCATATACCCATGAGATGCTAGATGCTTTAAAGAAAACTAGATAGAAAAAGCCAACTTGAATTGCTAGTAATATTAAAGAAACAATAATAAATATTATTTGTTTAATAAAGGCTGAATGAAATCTTTTTGTTTTATTATCTCGTTTATTATTTTTATTTTTTTCCATAATTTTCTCCTATACTATTATTATACTCTATTTTCCTTAATTTTACAAGAAAAATTACTAAAAGAGTTAGTATTTCTACTAGCTCTTTAATGTTTTCTTTTTAAAATATAAGTTAGACTAATAACTAAAGATAAAGTTATTATTATGCTTCTAGCGTTACAAGATTTACAACCACTTTCTTTAGTAGTTTCATCTTGTACTACATTTTCTAAAGCATCACCGATAGTAGCTCCACATATTGAACATGTTTTAGGAGATGTAGTGGTTGCTTCTATCCAGTTATGTTCATGAGACTTAATTAATGTAGATATGGTTTTATCTAAAGAATATAATGTATTTTCATATTTATATTCCAGGATTAAATTTATATCATAAGTAGTTGTTAGTAAATTTAAATCTGAAATAAGAATCATCCCATATTTATTTGTTAAATCTAATTTCTTATCATTTACCTTAATATAAGCACTTGTAACTAAATTATCAGAATCATCATATTGATATGAAACATATACTCCGTCATCTTTCGTTTTTGTAATTTCAAATTTAGTAATTAGTGGTGTTGCATATTTAAGGGTTGATAAAACTATTGTTTTTTCTTCGGTAGTAACTTCTAAAGTATCAGTATTTTCATATGTATATTTATAAGATACTTCATATTCAAAATCTTTGGTTAAATCATTAATAACTAATTCTTTTAAATCTGTTACTTTATAATTTTCATCATTAATCGTAATAATAACTTCTTTTAATTTAAGTACATCATCATTTTCATTAATGCTTACTTCAAATCCATTAGATAGAGAAGTAAAATAAATCCCTGGATTATAAAGTCTGGTTGAACCTTTAATTTCGGCGTTATATCTTATATTATTTTCTAAATAAGATACTTCCAAAACATAATCAGTATTGGGTTTTAGTCCACTTACTTTTATAACACCATCTTCTTCTTTAAAGGTTTTACCATTATATGATATTATAGCATCAGTGATTGAACTTCCAAAATCAGAATTATCTTTTTCAAAATAAATTGAAGTAGATGTACTTTTACCAATATTTTGAGTAAAACCTGGAGCTTTCGTAACAATAAATAAACCCGACATAATAGAACGAATGACCCCATCTCCAGGTGTATTTAACATTTCTAAATTACCTTCATTATTTCTTTTGATAAAAGTAACGGAACCACCACCATCAAATTGATAAGCATTGTTACAACCAAGTTCTAAATGTCAAGAGTAAATGCGAAAATTTATAAAAATTTTTAATAAAATGATA
>CAZDPJ010000021.1:0-24344 GCA_964507405.1 uncultured Staphylococcaceae bacterium | reverse complement strand
GCAGTTGAGAATACTTGAGATTTAGTTGTAGGAATAGTTGTATTACGTGGGATTAAAACAGTAGATACACCACCTAAAGTTTCAATACCAAGTGATAGTGGAGTTACGTCTAATAATAATACATCTTTAACATCACCTGATAATACACCACCTTGGATAGCAGCACCCATAGCTACTACTTAATGTGGGTTAATACTACGTTTAGGTTCTTTACCAAGTTCACGACGAACTAATTCTTGAACAGCAGGAACTCTTGTAGAACCACCAACAAGTAATACTTGGTCAAGATCACTAGCTTTTAGTTTAGCATCACGTAATGCTTGACGTACCGCATTAGTTGTTGAATCAATTAAGTCACGAATTAATTCTTCAAATTTTGCTCTTGTTAAAGTCATATCAAAGTGTACAGGAGTACCGTTTGCATCAATTGTAATAAATGGTATATTAATATTAGTTTGAGTCATACCACTTAATTCTTTCTTAGCTTTTTCAGCTTCCATCTTTAATCTAAACATTGCAGATTTATTTGTTGATAAATCAATACCATTTGTCTTTTTAAATTCTTGAACTAAATATTTAACAATACGATTATCAAAGTCATCACCACCAAGACGGTTGTTACCAGCTGTTGATAATACTTCATATGTTCCATCAGCAAGTTGTAGGATAGATACGTCGAATGTACCACCACCAAGGTCATATACTAATACAGTTTGTTCTTTACTATCTTGTTTATCAATACCATAAGCAAGAGCAGCAGCAGTTGGTTCATTAATAATACGTTTTACTTCTAAACCAGCGATTTTACCAGCATCTTTTGTTGCTTGTCTTTGCGCATCATTGAAGTATGCAGGAACAGTGATAACTGCTTCTGTAACTTTTTCACCTAAATATGCTTCAGCTGTAGCTTTTAAGTTTTGAAGAATCATTGCTGAAATTTCTTGAGGTTTATAAGATTTGCCAGTAGATTTAACTTGTACTTCATAATCTGTACCCATTTCTCTTTTAATAGAGAAGATTGTATCAAGATTTGTTGCTGCTTGACGACGAGCATTTTCACCAACTGTAATTTCACCATTTCTGAATGATACTACAGATGGAGTAGTTCTCATACCTTCAGCGTTAACAATAACCTTTGGTTCTCCACCTTCCATAACACTAACACATGAATTTGTTGTTCCTAAATCAATACCAATAATTTTACTCATAATTAAATATCCTCCTAAATTTTTTATTTACTTACTTTGACCATACTAGGTCTTAAAACTCGGTCTTTATAAATATAGCCAGTCATTATTTCTTCAACAATTATATTTGGTTCTGTTCCTTCTACTTCTACAGTTTCCATTGCTGAATGAAATGCTGGGTCAAAAGGTTTACCTAAAGCCTCAATTTGTTTAACACCATTTCTTTCAAGAATTTGTTTAAATGAATTATCGATCATTACAAATCCATTAAGAAATTGTTTTAATTTTTCATCATCTGTTTTTACATTAACAGCTTTATCAAAAATATCTACTACATCAATTAGTTGCATTAAGAAATCACTAAGTGCATATTTTCGGTCTCTAATTCTTTCTTCTGCTGTTCTTTTCTTAAAGTTTTCTAGTTCAGCTTGATTTCTTAATAATTGGTCTTTTAAAGATTCATTTTCTTCTTTTAACTTTTGATTTTGTTCATACAAATGATTCTTTTTATGTTTCTTTTCATGTTTTTCTTCTACTTCATCTGCTATAACTTCTTCAGTATTATCTACGATATTTGTTTCTTCAACATCTTCAGTTACTACTTCAGTTTCAGTTTCTTTTTCTTCTTCACGGTAACGATTGTTTTCCATTATGTCCTCCCTTAAATAATTTTCTTAATGTTTTTAGCAATATGTTCTAGTAAGGGAATTACTTTTACATATTCCATTCTTGTCGGTCCTAAAATACTAATTGTTCCAATACTTCCATCTTTTGTTTCATATGGAACTGTAACTACTGAACAATCTTTCATAACCTTAACTTCATTTTCAGCTCCTATTTTAATACTTAAGCCAGATGCGTCAGCGTTAATAACTCTTAAAATGTTTCTCTTTTCCATTGCATTAAATAATGACTTTACTTTTTCAATGTCTTGGAATTCAGGTTGTGATAACATATTATATTGACCACTTAAATGATATTTATCAGATGCCATATTCATAAAAGCATCAAGAAACGTATTAACAAGTTCACTATGATAATTTAGATATTCTCTAATTTCATCATTAATGTTTGGATTATTAATTACATTCTTAATATCACTAACTAATACATTATGAAGAATTTCATCTAATACATTAACTATTTGTTCTAGTTCTCTTGGGCTAATAACTTCCGGTACTAAAATCTTTTTACTTTCAACATGTCCATAATCAGTAACCATTAATATTACAGCTTGATTTCCTTTTAAAGAAATAAACTCTAACTTTTTAATTCTTGATGTATAAGCCGTTTTACCAAGAACTACTGATGCATAATTAGTTAATTCTGATACCATATCCATTGATTCATATAATGCTTGTTCTAATGAAATATTAGGCTTTTCAAATATTTCATCAAGCATTGGGAAGTCATCATTACTTGTGTCATTTCTTCTCATGATTTCTTCAACATATAAACGGTATCCCTTTTCTGATGGAATTCTACCACTTGATGTATGGGTTTTTTCCAAATAACCTAATTCCTCAAGTTCTGCCATATCATTTCGCAATGTTGCGGTTGAGAACTGAAGTTCTGGTCGCTTAGATAATACTAATGACCCGACTGGCTCATTCGTTTTTACGTATTCTTCAACAATACCAATAAGAACTAATTTCTGTCTTTCGGTAATCATTTTGTCGCCTCCTTTAGCACTATTCTAAACTTTCTGCTAATATTATATCACATTCTTTTAGCACTGTCAAGAGAAAAGTGCTAATTTTTTTAAAAAAATAAAAAGATTAATTCATTTTGTTATGAACTAACCTTTATTATTATATTTAATTTTTAATTATTTTATACCAATTTTTTAAAATAATAGTTATTCTTTAACTCATCTTCTAAATATGTTACATCACCATGGCCTGGATAAATCTTATAATTTGTTTTTCTTTTTGAAATTTCTCTTAAAGAATTTTGCATTCTAATTGGGCTTCCTGATATTAGATCAGTTCTGCCAATTGTATCTTTAAATAAAAAGTCACCAGAAAACATTACATCATCAATTATATAACTTAACTCACAATCAGTATGGCCAGGAGTATATAAACACTTTACTTTAAACTTTCCTAGATTAATAACATCATTATCTTTAACAAAATTAATTAGATTTCTATCAATATTTGGTATTAAATTAGAGCCAAACATTTTCGCATAACTCATATCAAGATTATTGATTTTATCATATGCAAGTTTATGCATATAAACAGGAACGTTTGTTAATTTTAGAATTTTTTCTAATTTTCTAAAATGATCAAAATGACCATGTGTTAAAAGAATACCTTGGATTTTTCTATTATCTATATATTTAAATAAGACTTTTTCATCATTAGCAGGATCTACTATAATGCATTCATCTTCATTAAAGATTAGATAAGTATTTGCATTATTAGGATTATCACAAAATGTTTCTACATTAAATTTCATTATTTAATTTTAGGTAAGCTTGCTGCAGCAATTGATTGACCAACACGACGTGAATTTTCATCAGGCATCATAATGTTGATTTTTGCGTATTCTGGGAATTCATTCTTTAATACTTCATTCGCTTTTTCAACAACAATTAGTCCACCATCACCGCTTGTTACACGGCCTAATAATAATAGATATTTAATATCATAGAATTCACTATAATATGCAAGTGTATAACCTAAATAAATACCAATATTTTCATAAATTTGAATTGCTCTTGGATCTTTCTTAGCCATTAAGCCTTGAACGACTTTTAATTTTTCAGCAGGAGAAAGTGATTCATCAAGTTCGATTCCAGCAAATCCTGCAAGTTTAATTACACCATCTTGGCTGAAGTATTTAACACCACAACCATAGTCGCCACTCCATTCATCAACCATTGCGCCTTTATTATAGTCAACAGGAACGAATGCAAGTTCACTTAACCAACCATTTAGGTTACCATCTTTATTAATATAACCAGCTGCTTCACTTGTACCCATTGCAATACCAAGTACACAACCATCATTTAAATCCATCGCACCAGCTAATGCTGTAACGTCACCATCATTTGCAACTTCAAGTGGAACATCACCAATTTCTTTAGCACAATTGATATACATCTTACGAACAACTTTATCAAAGTTTTCATCATTAACTTTAATGAATAATGAAGCAACTCTAACTTCGTTATCAATATAAATACCAGCACTACTTACACCAATAGCATCAACTCTAGGCATTTTTGAGGCTGCACGTTTAAAGCTATCAAGAATCCCCGCATAATGATATTCAGGATCACTATTAATCTTAGGGAACCATACAACTTCTTCACTATAAATTACTTCACCATCAACAACCGCACTAACTTTACGGTCAGAGCCACCAGCATCGAAACCAATACGGCATCCGTCTAAGTTACCACCAGCAGGTAAACTTGCGTCAACACTTGCGGGTACGTCTTCATATTTACATGCAATTACTTCAAATGGTTTATCATAAACTTTAGCCATAAAGTTAACATCAAAACATCTACTTCCATTTAAAGAAAATACTTCTTGCATTTTTTCAACAAGCGCATCATTTCCACCTAAATAAATTTTGTAACCACCAACTACCCAAAGGATACTCTTGATTACTCTTTCAATCATTTCGCAGTTTTCACTTGAATCACCAGGCATTACCTTTAAATCGTAACGATAACGGTAACCTTTGTTTCTTTCAACACAGATTGCGAAAGGAACAGTACCTTTTTCTTTAAATTCTCTTAATTTAAGAGCCATAGGCATAAAACTAGGTTCTAGATTTGGAACATACTTCATTATTTTTAACCCTCCTAATAATTAATTTATATGTTTTATTTTTTAACTATTTAATAAGATGTTCATAAATGCCATCTAAATTATAGCGTTTACGTTCATCTTGAACAAAAATATGAACAATAACTGAGTTTAAATCGACTAAAAACCATGTCGTATCGTTCCCAGCATTAAAGCTTCTTAGTTCATATCCATAACGTGGTGCTTCTTTTTTTAGGTAATCAGCCGCCGCGTTGCCTTGTCTATTACTATTTGCTGAACAGATTATTACTGTATCATAATATGGTGTATATGATGTTGTATCATATACTCTTACATCTGTAACAACAGCTTTATCTAATATTTCTAATATTTTATCTATCATTCTTTAATCCTTCTTTATAATATTCATAAGTTTTTAAGCTTTCACTATAAATACTCATACCTTTTTCTTTTAAATATTTAAATTGTTCTTCAAGCATAACACAAATTGAGTAATCAATATTTTGAAATGCTAGTTTTCTAACAGTTTCAAAATGTGCTCCTTTTCGATTTTCTTCAATATAATCACTTATAAAAATTAGTTTTTCAAGCGTACTCATATTAGGTCTACCTATTGTATGATAATATATTGCCTTTAAAATATCATCATCATTTATATTAAACTTAACTCTCGCAATTATACTTCCAGAAAACGAATGCCATATTTGGCTAGCACTTAAGAATTCTTCATTAATAAGATTTGGTAAGTACTTTTTAATTAATTCCAAATTTAAATCATCATCATAATTTTTTGTGTAATCATGTAACAAAGAAGCAACTTTAATTTTATTAATGTCTACTCCATAATGATAATAATCATTAAGCTTAAGGGCCATCTCCATTACTCCTACACTATGTTTATAACGAGGATGATTTTCTAAAATACTAAAATCAATCATAGCATACTTTGTACTTTCTTAAAACTAATTTGTTCAGGTAATGTTATATTTAGTTTTAAAGCATTTCCTTTTAAATGGATAAAACCAATTCCAGGTATTATTATATCATAAAATTCATTATTTTCAAACATAATTGTTGTAGTTTTTAATTTATTAAGTCTTTTTTGTTCTTCTTCTTTTAAAGGTGGTACTAATAATTTAAATTGTTGTGTATCAAATAGAAGTGATGCGTTACTTAATTTAGTACGATGAAGATATAAATCATTAGATACAAAGAAACTAGCACTAATGTTTTCTCCTTCTATAAAATCAAGTCTTACAAGCCCCCCCATAAAAATAGTTTGCATAGAGTTTAACTGGTAAGTTCTAACCTTTAAATAGCTCTTAGGAGTTAATATTTTAACAGACTCATAATCTAAATAAGCATTAAAAGAATTCTTATTTATTATACCTGGAGTATCATATAGATAGAATTTATTTCCAAGTTCTATTTTTAACATATCCATAGTTGTTTGAAATTGGTCACTTGTTGTAATTGGAAATTGGTTTTCACCATAACATATTTCTTTTACACTATTGATAAAAGTAGATTTACCAACACTAGCATTACCAACTACATAACAATTATTAAAACGAGGTTTATCACTATATTTATTTATTCTTAATTTATCAATTTTTCTTAAAACAAGTTCAATATTCTTTTTAGATTTAGAAGATATAAAATAAACACTTAAAAGATTAAGATTATATTCCTTACACATTTTTCTTACTACATCTTCTATATGTGATAATTTTATTTTTTTCGGCATTAAATCAATTTTATTAATTAATACAATAACCTTCAGATTACCAATAATCTTAGCTATATCACTAGAAAATCCACTATAAATATCTAAAACATCAACTAATAAAATAACTACATCCTGAGGGTTATTTAGTGCTATTTTTTGCATTTTTTTAAAATAAGCACCATTATCTATCATCGGAACATAACGTCTATTATAATGAATAATATCGAAGCATCTTTTACAATATACTTGTTCACCATTTTCAATAATATGGATTTCACTAATGTATCCTTCTTTATTAGGATCATCCGTTTGAAGTTTAACTCCACATCCTACACATTTCATTATTTAATCTCCTTATAGGCTAAAATTTTTGAAGCTATATCAGGGTTTTCTTTAATCATTTTCTTCAATATTCTATTTTCTCTTAATCTATTTATTTTAGTATACCACTTTTGATGTTTAGTATCAATGGTTTTAACTAATATACTATCAACTGAAATATTATTCGCACATGCAATATCCGTAACAAGTTGATCACCTAAAAAGATAACTTCCTCTTTATTTATCTTTAAATTATTTAAATATTCATTAAGTCTTTTTCCAGATGGTTTATTTGCTTTTGTTAAATACCCATCTATCTCAAGAGTCTCTTTCACCTTTAAAATTCTTTGTTCATTATTATTAGTAATAATATAAAGACTAAATCCAATTTCTTTTAATTTCTTTTGCCATGAAATTAAGGAATTAGAAGCTTTATTCTCATAATAAGGCATTAAAGTATTATCTAAATCAGATATTATAATTTTCTTACCTAATGCATATAATTTACTAAAATCAATGTCATAAATTGACAAATAAACAAATGTTGGCGTATATTTACTCATGACTTTCTACCTCATATACTATTATACCAAATTTTTGGTAATTTGTCTATTAATTGATTTAAAGGAGGAATATTTTTTTGTTTAACTTATTAATGTTATTTTTACTACCTTTAGTTGGTGCTATCAACTCAAATAGTTTTCCTGAAGTCTTATCCAAAGAAGATGAAGAAAAATACCTACAAGCATGGAAGAATAAAGATATTAATGCAAGAAACGCATTGATTGAACATAATTTAAGGCTTGTTGCGCATATAGTAAAAAAATTTGAAAATTATAAAGAAAATAAAGATGATTTGTTATCAATCGGGGCTTTTGGCTTAATTAAAGCCGTAGATACCTATAATTTCGACAGTAACACTAAACTTGCAACCTACGCAGCCAGATGTATTGAAAATGAAATATTAATGCATTTAAGAAACAATAAAAAATACAAAGATACCGCTTCTCTTTACGCTCCAATTGGTGAAGATAAAGAAGGAAACGAAATCAAATTATATGATATTATTGAAGACCCATCACCAAGCATGTTAACAAATATGATTGAAAATGAACATGCAAAAGCAATCCATGAGGCCTTGAATTCATTAAATGAACGAGAACTTGATATTATTTCAAGAAGATTTGGTCTAAATAACCATATGGTAGAAACCCAAAAAGAAATCGCTAAAAGCTTAGGTATTAGCAGAAGCTATGTATCTAGAATCGAAAAAAGAGCATTAACCAAATTATATCTATTTTTAAAAGACTAAATTATACTTTTTTTTATTAATTTTTAGTATAATATATGGTAGAGGTGATATCAATGGAACAATTTCTTAGAAGTAACTTATTAATATCAAGCAAGAATACCGAATTACTATCGAAAAAAACAATTTTATTATGTGGTCTTGGTGGTGTTGGTTCTTATGTTTTTGAAGCACTAGTAAGAATGGGAATCGGTAATTTTATTATTGTTGATAATGATACTATTAATATCACCAATTTAAATAGACAATTACTTGCGACTCACTCAACAATCGGACAGTTAAAAGTTGAAGTAGCTTTAAAGCGTGGATTAGACATTAATCCAAATTGTATAATAAAACCATTAAATCTATTTATTGGAAAAGATAACATTGATGAATTATTTACTGAAAAAATAGATTATATCGTTGATGCCATTGACAATGTAACAGCGAAGCTATTATTAATTGAAAAAGCAGAAAAGCTCAATATACCAATTATATCTTCGATGGGAACCGGTAATAAATTAGACCCATCAAAACTAAAAATTACAGATATATCAAAAACTGAGTACTGTCCACTTGCGAAAGTAATGAGATATGAATTAAGAAAAAGAAACATTAAGCATTTAAAAGTACTATCATCTACTGAAATCCCACTTAAAGTAAACAATGATTCACCAAATAAGGTAATTGGTTCTGTTAGTTTTGTTCCAAGTCTTGGGGGAATTCTTATTGCAAGTGAAGTAATTAATAATTTAATCGATAAAACGTTAATAATAAAAAGTGATAAAATCTCTTAAAATAAAGAGACCTTATCACTTTTTTATTTTATTGATTATTTTCGATTGAATAAGCAAATGCAAGTTTATCTGTTCCTGTAAAAGTATTACATCTTTGATATATTTGCATTGTATATCTTCCTTCTGTTGTTACACGGTGATACATAAATAAAACATTACTTCTATCAGATGTAGCAATTGCCATTAATTCACCATTTTGATTAATTAATCTTGCTTCATAACTATTATATGATGCGGTTGCACTCGATACATTTGCAGTAGCAAGCCATGCAAAAGAAGCTTGTAAATCATAGCCTTCACTAACATATGCGGAAAACTCATATACTTTTAAGCCATTACTTCCACCTGCATTATTAAAGGTCCATATTTTATAGTAATTATCCATTGTATCTTGTAAATTAAATCGACCTGCTCCATTATGTGTATTGAATCCATTAGCTTGAGACGTACTATATCCTGGTTGATGATAAGCACTAGCACAAGTCATAGCAATAACCATTTCAGTTCGAGTCTTTAAATCAGGATAAGCATCCAGTAATGTTGCAAGCATCCCTGATAAAAATGCGGCGGAAAAACTAGTTCCATTGTTACCTGAACTAAATCCAGGTATTGTTAGGCAATATCCAGATGTTACAACCGTTGGTTTATTAGGACCTCTTTCAACTTTATATGAAGAAAAATCGCAAACATCTCCATGCATATCAGCTGCTCCAACTCCAATTACGTTATAACCAAGCGCAGGATTACCAACATAGCCAGATCCATCACCACAATTACCAACAGCAGCTACAGCTACAACATTATATGTTTTAACCATATTATCTATAAAAGCTGAATCAGAACTATAAATTCCTGTAGGTACAGTTTCACCATATGACATATTTATAATATCTGCTCCATTATTAACCATCCATTCAATTTCTTGATAGATATTACCATTTACAGCAGCAGATAATAAGTTAACATCAGGAGCCATACCTTGTTTTCCTCCTATTAATGATGCACACATTGTAGCATGTTCAGTTACTGTTTCATTAAAGTTTGGTTGATCATAATATGTAATGTTTTGATTAGATAAAATAGCATTAGTTGAATCAACAATACCAGTTTCTAAAATTCCTACTGTAACACCATCGCCAGTATATTCACGTCTATCATAGACATCACCAGCCCATGCTTCACCAATAGCAAGCTGAAAAAAACCTTCTTGATCAGTTTGTCCTTCTCTTATTATTACTTTAGCTATATCACGATGAGATGTAAGTTTACCTAATATCTCTTCTTTGGTTTTAACATATTCTTCATTATCAAAAGTAATTTGAACAAAAGGAAGCAAAGAGCACACATAAGCATATTCATAATTATTGATATTGAGGGAAGAAAAAATTAAAAAATTTTTAATATAATGATATGCCCTGCCTGCTCTTCTTTTCGCGTCCCTGTATGCATTTACTTCTTCCATTGTTGCATCTTTATAATTACTATTATTTCGATTAAACTCTGGATAGGTAAATTCATCATAAGATAGTTTAGCTATAATAGATACTTTATCAAGAATAGTGGATGCTTCTATTTCATCAGAAACTGATAAAGGAGAATCACCATTTAATGATTCGTATCCAATTTTAGTTGCATTAATGTTATATTCATTAAGCAATTTTATGCTAAACGTCATTAGTATAAAAATTAAAACACTTAATATTTTTTTCATTTATATATTATTCGTAGCATTCCCTATAAATCTCTTAATAAATTTATTTCATAATTACTAGTAACATTATGATTAATAACTTTGATAATAATATTATCAACAAGATTACCACTATCTTGTGATAGTATTGTTGATAACAATCCTAGTCTATTATTATCACTTATTTGATGTTCTATATCATCACATATGATTTTTAAATCGATAGTATAGTCATTAGATTCATTAATTTCTTTTTTTTGAACAATTTTATAGAAATAGAAATTTTCTGAATTAGAATGAACTAATGAATTATATCCTTTATATATAACTAAATCTAAATACGAATCAAGTGATATCGAAAACACAAAGTTGTCTAAAGTTTTATCAGCATAGCTATTAATAAATACACGATCTTCATCGGTTAATTTATAATTTATACTTTCTAAATATAATTTTTTATAATCATCAGTATTATTAATTATAGTATTTAATTTATAATTACCGCATGTTAGAGTTATACTAATAACAACAAGTAATGCTATTGTAATTAGTGATGAAATAAATTCTCTTTTATAATATGGGGTAACTATAATAATATTATTTTTCTCCTTAAAAAAATTAGTTTTTTCCATTATTTTTTCAGGAGTAACAGTGCAGTGATAACTACACTCAAAATCTTCAAGTAAATAGTCTTTTAATTTATTCTTCATCATTACCTCTTTGTCGAACATATGCTTTCGCAACATCATAAGCTACGTAGTATAATCTTTTAGTCTTACTAGGTGATATATCTAGTATTTTTGCTATTTCAATAAATGTCATACCAAATCCTAATTTAAATAACAATATTTGATATTCTATCTCACCTACAAGTTTTTCCACTTCCGACAATAATACAGAATTTTCATTTCCACTCTTTATACTTTTCATATAAACTAATTCTGTATCTGTAAAGCACTTTTCTTCGTGGATCTTTTTTAATTTAAGATAATCTAAAACATGATTTCTTGCTAGAGTGATAATCCAAGAATTAAATGAATGTTCTTTAGAATTATAACTATTGATATTATCTATTACTTTAATAAATATATCTTGTACGCAATCTTCAGAGTCATCTTTATTTTTAGTTAAATTATAAGCTATATAAAAGATTCTACTTCTATATATTTGAAAAAGTAATAAAAATGCTTCTTCATCATGTTCTTTTAATTTCTCAATTAAATTATGATTTACTGTAACCATGAATGCTAAATATTTCTTTCTCCTTCTTTTTAATTTTTTTATTTTTGATATGATATTTATTTAAGTGCTAAATAGACCACTAAAATAAATAGATTAAACAAAACCACTCATTAATAATCCTCCTTGTATAATATAGAAGAAAATAATGAAAATCCCCTTTTCATACTTGTAAAATTTGTCCATTTTTCTTCTTCTATAATATATATACGAATAACTAACTGATTTTGTCCGAAAAAATTAATTATTTTTTTAAGTATTAAAAAAGTCATACCAAATAATATGACTTCACGCATTAAATTATACAATTATTATAAGTAATGTTTTGTTTATTACTATACTTCATTTGTAACTATTGGAATTTATGCAGACACTGTCTGCACAATTTAAATATATAAATGTTTTTTAAAAACTAAGCCTAAAAGGCTTAGTAATTATCATTATTAAATCAGTGTCGTAGAACTATTGCATTTTTTCAATTATGTTCTTACAAATAGTACCAACCTTATCACTTGAAAGTTGTGAAAACTTGTTATAATCAAGTGGAGTAGTTGAGCCTATAATATCAGAAATTGTTCTAAGTACAAGGCATGGCTTATTGTATAAATAACAAACATGATATACTGCTGTAGATTCCATATCAAATCCTAAGATATCATAATTTGGAAAATGAGTATTAACTAAGTTTTCACATTTTTCATGAGATACCACGAATTGATCGCCTGAGGCTATCATTCCTTTTATAACATCATTAGGGATTACATTATCTAGACTATCTTCTAGTTCTTTTGCAATTTCAAAATATGGAGGCATTTCCTCTAATTGACCATAACTTAAATTTGAAAATTCATCAGTTGTCATGTCCGCATCAGAGTAAACAGCTTTTGTTACAAGTATTGTATCTAAAGTATTTAGGCTTTTTTTATATCCTCCAGCAATACCCATATTAATAACAAGGTCTGGATTATATCTTTCAATTAACATTGTTAAAATTGTTGCTGCTGAAACTTTACCAATCCCTGTTTTTGTAAGAATTATTCTTTTTGAAGAAATATTACCAATATAAATTGTTCTACTTCCTATTTTTTCTTCACTACAATTTTCTAAATAACTTTTAAAAGTTAAAAGTTCTTTATCCATTGCGACAATAACAACAATTGTTTTCATTATTTTTTCTTTGTTGCTTTTTTCTTTTGTGTAGTTGCTTTAGGATCTGAATCGTAGATGTTTTCAATTTTTACTTCAAATTGTTCACCATCTTCAGTTTTAACTAAAACATGATCGCCAACATTAGAGTGAATAATAGCTTTACCAAGTGGAGATTCATCAGATATTTTTTGTTCTAGTGGGTCAGATTCAATCGTACCTACTATTTGATATGTTTCAATAACACCTTCATCTAAAAAGTTTACATCAACAAATTTACCTAAATTATTTCCTTCTTCACCATTAATAACAACTACTGTCTTTAGGGCTTGTTCAGTTTCTTTTAATTCAGCCGCAATTCTAGCTTGGTTATTTCTTGCTGCGTCATAGTCAGCATTTTCGGATAAGTCACCTTGGGCACGTGCTTCTTGTAAAGCAACAATATTTTCAGTTTGTTCTTTCTTTAATCTTTTTAACTTTTCGACTAATTCATCATAGCCGGCTTGTGTTACATATATAGTATTTTTACTCATTTTATTTTTCCTTTCTAGTTTTACTTTTTTTACTTATTATACCAAATATTAGTTTATTTTGCAATTGATATGTAGTTATTATCTTTTTTCTTTAATAAGTCTTATCATATCATGAGGATGTACTTCAAAGGGAAGCTTAATAATAAATTGTTGTAAGGGGTGTCTTGCGATTACTTCTTCGGTTAATGTTTTCGCATCAATCATTTTATCTAATACAAATGAAGTATTATTTAATTTAGGACCAAAAAATTCTAATGTATCACCAACACAGAAATAATTTCTTTGTTCAATTAGGGCTTCACCTTTTTCAGAATTATAATCTAAGACATAACCAACATATTCTTTTGTTGGTTCTTCATTTCTTACATCATATAATTGTTCATTAAAAGTAACCATACCTTCTAAAAAGCCACAGCTTGTTAAGCGATTTTCTGCTTTGTTAATTTCTTTTTTCAAAAAGTCTAGTGTTTCTCTAGAGATGATATTATTCTTATAATATTCATCGATCGCCATTCTATAACTTCTTACAACAGTCGCAATATAATAAGGGGATTTCATTCTTCCTTCTATTTTAAGAGAGCTAACATTAGCCTTTAATAAACCTTCAATTTGGTCAAGAGCCATTAAGTCTTTTGAGCCCATATTGAAATATTCGCTTGGCAAATTTATTTGTTTTTTACCCTTTATTAAGCTATAATTCCATCTACAAGAGTGAGCACAACCGCCTCTATTGGCATCACGTTTTGTCATATAATTACTTAATGTACATCTTCCTGAGTAACTTGCGCACATTCCTCCATGAATAAAGACTTCAAGTTCTACTAATGTATTTTTTTTAATTTGATTTATTTCTTTAAGTGATACTTCTCGCGCAAGAACAACTCTTGAAGCACCTAAGGTTTGATAAAATTTAATGGCTTTACTATTAGCAATTGAGGTTTGTGTTGATATATGAATTTCAACATTAGGCGCAATCCTTTTTGCTTTCATTATTAACCCAAGACTAGAAGTAATTATGGCATCAACTTTAATATCACTTAAGAATTCTAAGTAATTATCAAGGCCTGTAAAATCTTCATCATGAGGGATAATATTACAAGTAACATATATTTTTTTATTTCTTTCATGCGCGAATTCACACAATTCTTTTAAGTCATCTCTAGTAAAATTAGATGCTCTAGCCCTTAGGCTAAACTCTTTTCCCCCAACATATACGGCGTCACACCCATAATAAATCGCTATTTTTGCTTTTTCTAAATTACCGGCAGGAGCTAATAATTCTACTTTATTCATGTGCCACCTCTTGTTTTAATAATACAGTTTTATTATCATATGCACCTAGAGTATAACTTGGAAGTATTTTTAAAAGTAATTCTTTTAGTTCTCCCGCTGATACTTTACTAGTTAAATAGTTATTATATAATTCAATTATTTGCAAGTATTCTTTAGAGTTTAAATTAAAGTGACTTATCTTAATATAAGGGATATCTTTTATTTCATCTAGTTCTTCTGTTAAAGCAAAATATGTCTCATCATATACTCTAGTTCCATTTTCATCTTCTACTAAATGATAGAAATTATCTCTAGTTTCTTCTTTTATTTTTAATATTTTACCTTGATAATTATTTAATTTATAATTTTTAAATTTTAAATAATTAGTAACAAGTGGTCTTCTTGAATAAAAACAACAAGCCATTCCAAGCGCTTCAACGATTAATCTACTATCACAATTTTGAATTATTTGTTTAACCTCATCAAAAGTGATTTGACTAGAAACAACAACATAACTATTTAGTTTTTGTAAGACTAAAATATCTTGTGAATTTGTCGTATAAGTAGGCGCGTAAAATACACATTTTGTTGAATATCCCATTTCGACTAAGATTTGATACAATCCCATATCAGAATAGAAAAAATAATCAATATGTCTAAATAATTCATTTTTAAGTAACATTTTTATATATACTAAATCTTCTTCATGAAAGATTCTTTCAGAATATATACCTAATTTTATATCTTTTTTATTTACAAGTTCAATTATAGATTGAAGATGATTTATATTTAGAGTATTACTAGTTTCTAAACTTAAAAAATCAAGTTTTAATAAAATTAAACCAACGCTATTAATTTTTGTTAATTTTTTTACTTCTAATAAAGAATTTGCATCACATACTAGTTTCATTTTTTATTCTCCTTGTAATACTAATTCCATCACCTACATTTATAAAAATAGTGTGATAATCATCTAAATTAGATAAATATTCATTATATTTATCTATTTTTTCAACCATTTTTCTAACATTCTTCGATTGATTTTCCAAATCAAGAATTGTTCCATGAAATTGTAGATTATCAGTAATAATTAACCCATTATCATTAAGTAGCGGTGAATATTTTTCAAAAAACTTAATGTTTTGTGCTTTCGCCGCATCAATAAATATTAAATCATATTTAGCTAATTTACTATTATCAATTAGTAAGGCATCTTCATGAAAAACATTAATTTTATTTTCTAAATTAAAGGTTTTTATATTATTAATTGCTAATTCATACATTTCATCATTTCTTTCAATTGTATCAATTATTACATCTTTATAATAAGCCATACAAATACTAGAATATGCGATTGCTGTACCAATTTCTAAAATACGTTTTGGTTTAATCAAATCCATTAGTTCAAAAATAACAAGCAACGAATCTTTCATTATAATTGGAACATGATTTGTTAATGCATACTTTTCTAATTCTAAAATATTTGGATGAAAATATTTTTTATTAAACTTATCAAAATAATTATTCACTACTACCATCCTCTTTCTGTATTATTTTAACATAATATCGGATTTTTTTCATCTTATTTGTTATTTTAGTTTTTGATGAATTGATAAATTTAATTCTTTTTTTATAAATCTAATTCCTTCTTTATATTTAGATGCCCCACTACATTTATCTAAATATTCGTTTATGACTTCATTATTAACAAATCCATCATAATATGGTTCAGAAATCATTAAGATATTCTTTATATAATTATATAAAGTATAATTAGAGTTTCCTTCCATTACGAGTTTTAAATATCGGTAATAATCACTATATAATTTCTCATATTTAGTAAATTTTAATTGATCTAATATCTTCATAATATCTTGTTGCATCGTATAATTTGTTGTTTTTAAAGCAATACTTACTAAAATAGAAGATAATTTAGCATCTATTTTAGTATTTAATATTAAATTAGATACTTCTTGATATTGATGATTATAATACAAAATTAAAGCTTTATAGTAATTAAATAAAAGATTGGTTTTATTATTAGATAAATCTAGGGTAGAAGCTATTTTTTCCATTTTATTTTGGGTTTTTTCGTAATTTATGTCTGATGAAAATTTTAAAAGTTGTAATTTATGTAGATTATATCTTTCACCAAATAATGGCATTTCTACTGTTTTTTCAAATAGTCTAAAATATTCATAAGCAAGACAAACTTGATTTACATTAATCATTATATCAATCGCTAAATCATAGACTACTGCTTTAAAGAATGAATTATTTAATTCAATATTCGTAAGTACTAGGATTTGGCGATATGCAAGTACTAATTGATTAGTATTAAAAGCATATAGCGCTAATGAATATAAATAAAATAAAAGTTCGTTATTTGTAAGTGTATTAGAAATATTTTCTAATTTCATTAATAGTTTTCGAGCTTCTTCATAGTTTTCATTAATAATATTATAGAATAGAACCATTAACTCAACTTCAATACTACAATAACTATTTGAATTTAGAGCTTCATTGACTAATTCTTCGATTTCACCATTATTATTTTTTATAAATTCTCTTAATAAAGCTTCATATACATTCTTTTGTCTTGTAACTTTAACTTGTTCATAATTAATATTTAATTTTTCAAATAAAGCTTGATATTGTTCATCATCAATATCAACTAAATTATTTTCAATTCTACTTAAATGGCTAATTGAACAAACCCCATTACTTAAATCTTCAAGTTTTAATCCCATTTCTAGTCTTCTTCTTTTTAAGAATCCAGATAGTGGTAACCCATTACCATTATTATTTTGGTTTTCAATTTTAATCATATGTTCCCTCCCTTGTTTTGACATTTTATCAAAACATCTCTTATACTTTACCAAAATTTATATAAATAGTAAAGAATATATTATTTTTTTTGTTCGTTTATATTTGACATTCTTTTACATCTTTTTACTAATATTGCTAAATTATCTAAAAAAAGTATAATTTATGTTTTTCCTTCTTTTTTGGTTTTTTTATATTTTTTTATTATAATCCGATAATTATTAATATTTATTGACAAAATGTCAAAATTAAGCATAATTTGTCAATTTATTATTCTTTATACTTTAATTAATAAATAAATGAAGAAAAAACTATTAGACAAATCTAATAGTTATTCATAATCAGTTCGATATTTTTTAAGTTCATTCCTTAATGCTTTTTCATTAGGACAATATTTTTGTAAGAATAAGTGAAATTCTAATTGATGATTCATATATTTAAAATGAGATAATTCATGAAAAACAACATATTTAATTATATCAAGAGGAGCATGAATTAAAGCAATATTTAAAATGATTAAATTTCTTTTTGGATAACAACAGCCCCATCTTGATAAATATTTTTTAATTTCTAGTTTAGGATATAGTTTTAATTCATTTTTCATTTGTTCAAAACATTGATAAAGTATCTCCGAAAATATAATTTCAGCTTGTTCTTTTTTCCACTTATTTAAGAGTTTAGGAATATTTAATTCATTTTTTGTATAGATAAATAAATTATTTTCTTGAATAATAACACTTTCATGAAAACTTTGGACAATTTTTAAGGTATATTCTTTTCCTAAAAATAAATATGACTCATTATTAGTATAACTTCTTTTCTTAGGTTGACTTGTTGTGTAATGTTCTTTTATCCAGTCTAAGTGTCTAGTGACAAACTCTTCTAATTCACCACTTTTTAGACGATATGGACATCTAATAACAAGAATTCCATCTCGGTTATATTTTAATACTAATTTAGATGTTTTTGCTTTTACTATCTTATGATTTACTGAATTCTTGTTGAGAATTTCTAGCTCGTTCATGTATTTCATCTACCTTTTGAACAATTTTTCCATGAAGTTTAGAAAAAGCAATAATAATGATAAACCACAATAAAACAACCGAAACTGTAACTATACCAATTATAATCCCCGCATCCATAAATAAATTACTATCAAGGAAAGTAGTTAAAGTATTTAACGCACCAGTATATGGGCCTTGTGAGGTTGCGAGAAGGAATTTATCATTATTTGGAAAAATTAAATGATGAAAATTAATAAATAGATACGTAAAATAATCATCAGTATAACCAAGTGCTACATAATAATTCATTGTATTATAACTCCAAATCATAAATAGGCCAATTAAAATAATTAAGATTCCATAAAAGATACCAGTATAAATTAATATTTTATTTTTGATTCTTCTAAAATGTCTACCTAAATAGAAAATACAAGCAATTAGTAAGAAGAAAGAAATAACCGCGATAATTTGACCTAAGACATATAAATCTAAAACATCCTTCATATGTCTTACTTCATATTCATTAAATAAATTTTCTCCATCAACTATTACTTGATATTCTTTAGCATTTCCAAAGTAATAATCAATTGTTATATCAGCAACATCTTCCATTACTTTATCAGGGTTTGCATTATAATTATCCATTACAAAATTTTTAGCACGAATATTTTCTTCAAAATGACGCATATAAAATGATTTTGATTTAGTAATTGGGATTGCTGAAATCCATATGCCAAATATAATAATAAATAAATTAGTAAAGATAATAACTAAAGCATCTAATATTTTATTTTTCATTTTCTTTTAACCTTCTTTGATAATAATTATATATAATCGAACTATCTTCATCTACTGTACTATTTGTGGTATTTAAAACTAAATCAGCAAGTTTTTTTACATCATCATTAAATACTTCATCATCATTTTTAAGTCTTCTTTCAATATCACTTAATTTATCTCCGCGCATTTCCATTCTTTTCTTTAGTACTTCTTTGGATGTTTCTAAAAATACAACAATAAATTCTTTTGTCTTTTCTTTTAAATAATGTCTAAGACCAGTTGGTTCTAAAATAACAACCTTACAATTATCTAAATCACTACGAGATGTTCCATAATAATTATTATTATAATTTACATATTCAATAAAAAAATTATTATTAATTTTTTCTAGAAATATATCTTTACTAATAAAATGATAATCTTTACCATCTACTTCACCTATTCTTTTTTCTCTTGAAGTATAAGTAACTAGTTTTTGCATATTATATTTATTTATTAATTGTAAAACAATTTGGGTTTTGCCGGATGCACTAGGGCCTACAAGTATTAACATAATTACCTCTTCTTATTTTTTTAGTTCTTTTTTCATTAAAGCAAATGATTGGATAATCTTAAATCCAGCCCCCATATAGATGTATCTTGCATGATTTGTAAGACCAGTATAGAAAGTCATAAATTTAGCTCCATTAAGTTTGGAGTTATATGCTAGAAGTGAAAATAATGCTTTTCCAAGGCCTCTTCCTCTTACTGATTCTAAAATTGCAATACCATCAAAATGACCTCTTCCACTTTCTTCATTCCATAAGGCACCAGTCCAGCCTTTAACTAAACCATTTTGAGAAATTACTAAAAAAGGATATGGTTTTTCTAAACTTAGATTTTCTTTAATTACTTTTTCAAAATCATAAATATTTAATTCTTTACAAAATTCATCAATACCACTATGCTTTTTAGGGTCATATAATTCAATTGTAATTCCATCTTTTTCATTTTCTTTTAATATTTTATCAATAGAATCAGATATTTCATAATCAGATAAATTTAAATGAAAAGCATCTTGAAATCCAATTGCTTCATATCTATGGTGTAATAAAAAGAAATATTCATTACTATTTACTCTCACCCCGGGAGCACATGGATGGTCATGTTTTGGTGTATTTGGAATATACCAACCATAGCATGATGGTAAATATCCATATACGACAACTGATTTTTTGCCTTTAGTAAGAAAATAATTTTCTAAATGTTTAATAATGGTATCACCAATTTTTTGATGACGATAACTAGGTCTTACAATTATAGCATTGATTGCACCAGGCATATCAACTTGATTTAAGCCACCCTTTAATACGCCTATTCCCATTCCAACAAGTAAGTTTTTATCATAAACTAAGGCAACACCTTCATAACTAAACCCTGGAATATTTTCTAAATATTCTTGATATTTATCTTTTTCAATAGGTTTAAAAAATCCATCTTCAAAAACAACCTCATTCCATAATTGATTCATTTCTTCTAAATTATCTTTAGTTCCACATACTACTTTCCACATAGATTCACCTCATCATTATTAATTATAAAAAGTAATTATATTATATCATATTTAAAAAAAATTAATAGTATTTTAGTATTTTTAATTATAAAATACCTACTCTACTATTAATTATTTTTTAATTTAACTCCTTATGAGAATCTTCATATAATTTATTATATTCTACAAATACCGCATCAATTACTTCATCATCTAATTCTATTTCAAATTTATCAGAGCCATCGCTATTTCTAGTAACCTTAAAAATTAATGCTTCGTCATCATCCATATTTTCTAAAAGTTCAACTGGTTGTAAAATTGCATAGTAATTATTATTATATACAATCCCCGAAATTTCAATGAAATCTATTTCTTCTCCACTTGAAGATAAAAGCGTAACAATATTATCGTTATCATCATAATCATTCATATTATTATTCATTTTTTCTCCTTAAATTAATTTTACTTATTAATATATTGTTTAATATAATTTAATAAATCATCTTCATGGTCTTGGCCATCTTGCCAGTACATTACCCCCGCAAGCCCTAAGGTATTAACATAATCACATTTCTTAGCGATTGATAATTCATTTTCATATGAAATAAATACTTTATTTAAACTATCATAAATATATGGGGATGCTGACTCTTCATCAAAACAAATATCAATATTAGGATCTTCATTTATTAAATAAGTTTCATAAATACTGCGATAAGAAATTGACATACTTGATGAAGATTTAGTTCCAACCCCTTCTGATGATAATTGTTTAATACCATAAAAAGCAAGACCAACTATTATTTTATTACGATCTACTCCATAAGAATCATAGATAGCAATACTTTCTTCTATTGTACAACTACTTAAAGTATAGCCTTTACTTGACTTAAATAAAGCATTATGGAATTGTCCATTTGATGAAGTCATACTATAAGTCATTAAATTAATGTAATCTAAATATTGACTAGAATTTGCTAGATCATATTTTGGCGGTTGCCACTTTCCTCCTCCGATTGCGGCGGTAACTAAGTGATTAGGATTATTCTTCTTAACTGCTTGATAAATATCTTGCATTAAAAGAGTAAAATAAGTAGCCTCAGAACTAGTTGGTGTTTCCCAGTCAATATCAATACCATCAAATCCATATTCATTAAGTAATGTTACAATATTTTCACTAAATTTCTTTCTTAATGCTTCTGACTTGGCAATCGTTCCAAATTCTTTATTTTGTTGATTAATCGAGATTACCATTTTCGTATTTGTTTTTTTAGCAAGCGGTACAAGTTTAGCAACGACATTTTTTAAGAAAGTAGTATTATCATAAATACTTTGAAATTCAGCTTCACTACTAACATATAAGAAACTAATATAAGCAATATCTAAATTAGTAAATGTTTCTAAAGTTGCTGATGAGAAATTAGTATAGAAATATCCTGTTGTAAGAGCTTCACTTTCATCTTTTGTTCCTTTTACCTTAACACCAAATTCATATATTTCTTTTTTATTAACATATGCTGTTAAAGTAACATTTCTTGTAATAACTGGTTTATTATAAATACCATCACTAGTAATTACTTCTTTATTACTTGTTTTCCAGGTAATAAAATGACCCATATAATTAGTAACTAATTCAATATTATCATTTACTTCTTTAATATTTTTATATAGAGTATCAAAATAATTAATAAACTCCTCTTTTGAAGGTTCCGGATAAATAGTTTTATAAAAACTAACTGTTAAATTAATTTCACCATCTTTAAGGGAATCTAGACTACTTGAAAATTCAACTATATCACCTACATTTGCATCTAAAGATACAAATTTACTATAATATTCATAATTGGTATATGCAAGTAAAACATAGTCATATTCACCAAGCTCACCTATCGAATCACCACTATTTAGGATTTTAGAAATTACATAATTACCATCATTTAAAACTATTCCATATTTCTTCCAATATTTACTACTATCAATAAATAATCCTTTTTTATATAGCGATATTTCATCATATGATGAAGTTTGCTTATTATATAATTTAACAACAAAACTATCGATTAATTCTTTAGTTATACCCTCACTCCATTTAGCTTCTAATACAAGATTTTCAAAATAATCATACCTTCCATCTTCTACTAAAGTATCTCCATTATACCAGCCAAGGAAGGTACTTCCTTTTTTACTTATTGACGGTAATGTATATTTAGTATTATATTTAACTTCTATTGGGTCTAACTTTTCACTAGAATTAGTGTTAAAACTAATACAGTATGTTTTAGGTTCCCACTTAGCATATAAAGTAACATTATAATTTAAATTATAACTACCACTTTCAATCTTTTGTTCACCATCATACCAACCAAGGAAATTAAAACCCTTTTTGTCTAATTTCGGAAGGGTTATATTTTCTAAATATTTAACCTTTAAAGAATCAGCTACTTCTTTATTTCCATCCATAAAATCAACAATATAGGTTTCTTCCCTCCAATATGCTTTTAAGGTAATGTCTTCTTCATAATCATAAATGTTATTATTTAATAATTTATCTTTATACATCCAACCGACAAATTCATATCCATTTTTAGAAAGTACAGGTAAAATAAATAATTTTTTATAAGATACATCCATTGTTGTATTTGTATTATTTAACTCATCAATTAATGTAATTTTATAATCAGTTTTAATCCATTCAGCCTTTAAGGTAATTTTACTATCTACTGTTATTTTTGAAGATGTTAATAACTCATCATTATACATCCAACCTTTAAAGCTATATCCTTCTTTTGTTGGGGTAGGCAGTTCAACTTCAGTTACCTCATCAAAAATCATAACACGTTCACTAGTAATAGTTCCCCCATCTAGTCTTAGCGTTAATTTATATTTTGTATTATTCATTGATTCACTACATCCAATACATAAACAAAGTAAAATTAAAGGAATTATCCATAATGTTTTTTTCATTCTCGCACCTCTTTTTTAGATATTATAACATAAAAGAAAAGAAAAAAAAGAAAAAAAGCCTATAACATAATGTTATACGCTTATTTCGATTCATTTTTAATCATGGTAACATTAGCTACTTGAGCCCTATAAATATTTGCGTAGAAACCATTTAGTTTGACTAGTTCTTCATGAGTGCCTTCTTCTTTTTTCTCCCGACTTTTGCAGTTGTTGTGCTATAAAATTTAATATTATGCTATTTCTATG
>CAZDPJ010000020.1:0-24621 GCA_964507405.1 uncultured Staphylococcaceae bacterium | reverse complement strand
AGTTTGTATCTCCTGCTCCACCTGTTATGTTCAGTTTTCAAAGATCAATTTCTGCGTGTTTTCCACACGCGCTTTAATATTATACTACTTTTTGATTATTATGTCAAGAATAATGACTTATAATATTAAATGTTTCATGTTTTTTCTTTTTTAGAAAAATCAAGAGCACATGCCTTTCAGCAAATAACCTCGAATATTATATCAAATTTTTGATTCTTTGTCTAAACATATGCTCTTCTTTTTTCGTTGTTGGTCATTAAGAGCTTATTTATTTATTTTTATTCCTTTAATTTTAATATAAATTATATTTCTCTTCCTTATTATATAATAATATAATAAAATATAATGTATTAAATCATAATTATACTTTTTGATAAACGATTTTTTCACCTTATTTAATTGTGTTATATGTTTACCATATATCATTTTTATAATATTTATAAAGGTTAAAAAAATTCTTTCTATGGCAATTATTTTTGCCATACAGAGTTTTTTTAACCTTTAGTTTTATTATTTTTTAAGTTTTAACATTACAATTGTTTCCACATGTGAACTTTGAGGAAACATATCAACAGGTTGAACAGCACAAACTTCGTATGAATGTTCACAAAGATACTTTAAGTCTCTAGCTAAAGTTGCCGGGTTACATGAAATGTACAATACTTTAGGTATTTGCATTTTATAAATAGTTTCAAGCAATTTTTCGTCGCATCCCTTGCGAGGTGGGTCAACTACAATAATCGTTGCTGGAACATTTGAATTCATCCATTCAACTATTTGTGTTTCGGCTTTATTACATACATATGTTGCATTTTTAACTTTATTTAATTTTAAATTTTGTTTAGCATTTTCTATTGCTTCTGGTACTATTTCTACTCCATATACTTGTTTTACATAATCTGAAGCAATTATTCCAATTGTACCTATACCACAATAAGCATCTATTAATACATCATTTTCATTAATATTAACCATTTCTAATGCTTTAGTATATAATACTTCAGTTTGATCGTGATTTACTTGATAAAATGAAGTTGCTCCTATTCTAAATGTTTTATTGCATAAAGTATCTGTTAAATATGGATCTTGATATAAAACAATATTCTTATCTCCAAGCGTAGTATTTCCTCTTACCTTATTTATATTTAATATAACTGATTTAATAGAAGGATATCTTTTTACTACTTTATCTACAACTTGTTTAATATTATCAATATCTTGATGTAAAGCAACGATTACAAGCATTATTTCACCAAGTGCATTAGTTTTAATTAAAAGATGGCGAATATCACCACGATGATATTTTTCATCATATCCCTTTATACGATATTCATTACAAAGATTTTTCATAAAAATAGTTAAGCTTGTTGAAATATCACTTTGGATATAGCATTTATTTAAAGGAATTATACGATGAGTATCACGTTTGTAAAAACCAGCTATAGTTTTACCATTTTCTATATTAACTCCAAATGGTACTTGTACTTTATTTCGATAATTAAAAGGATTAGTTGGTATTATTTCGTTTATATGAACATTATATACATTACCAATTCTTTCAATCGTTTCCTTAACCATATTTTGTTTAAATTTTAACTGTGCTTTATATGACATATGCATTAGGTTACATCCACCACATAATGAATAATTTTCGCATTTAGGTTGAACTCGATCTAATGTATATGTATCTGGAAACATTTTTACAATAGTTCCATAACCATAACTTTTAGTTAATCTGTTTATTTCAATAATACCTTGTTCTTGTGGTAAGGCTCCTACAACAAAAATTGGATAATTTTCATAAAATTCACCATTTTCTCCATAACCAGTAATTTTTGCAACTCCTAGTCCTTCATGAGTTAAATCAACGAATTTCATTACCAATTTTGTTCCAACTTTTATTGGTTTTGTTTCTATATTATCATTTTGTTTATTTTCCATATTTACCTACTTTACTGCGAAGGGCAAGGCCACCTAATGCAGTTTCTTTATATTTTTCTTTTAAGTCTTTTCCTGTATCACGCATTACTTCAATTACATCATCCAATGTAACAGTATGTTTACTGCCAGCTATCATAGCATATTCTGCAGCATTATATGCCGCAAGAGCCGATAAAGCATTTCTTTCAATACAAGGAATTTGAACTAACCCTTCAACAGGGTCACAAGTCAATCCTAAATGATGTTCTAAGGCGATTTCAGCCCCATATTCAATTGTTTGATTATCACCACCAAATAAGTAGACAAGCATACCAGCAGCCATACTACAAGCTACGCCAACTTCACCTTGGCACCCTACTTCTGCTCCCAAAATAGAAGCATTTACTTTAACAATATTTCCAATTAACCCACCAATCATTAAAGCATTTATCAATTTTTCTTTGTCTATTTTATAAAAATTCATTTGTGATGCTATAATAGCTGGAACAATACCAGCAGACCCACATGTAGGTGCAGTTACAACTATACCACCAGATGCATTTTCTTCACTTACAGCAAGTGCATAGGCATATACTAATTCAGTAATTTTGTTACTATTTAAATATTTATCATAAAAAACATTTGCTTTACGATTAACATTAAGTCCTCCAGGAAGAATACCTTTATTAGTTATTCCTCTATTTATAGAATCAATCATTGTATCGATTACATTAGATAAATAACTTCTAACATCTTTATCCTCATATTTAGATACATAATCTAATAAGGTTAAATTATTATTTTCACAATATCTAAGTATTTCAAACATATGATTATGTGGATAAATATCTGCTTTTTCGCTTAATGATTTATCATCTAATTCTTTCAAATCGGCACCACCAACACTAAAAACAAGCCATTCACCAATTAAGGTTTTATCATTAAATGCATTAAATTTCATTGCATTAGTGTGATAATCATAAACTTTTTCTTTATTAAAAATTATATTAGTACGACTTTCTCCTAAGATTTTTTTTAATGTAACATCCGTCATATGTCCTTTACCAGTTAAAGCAAGAGAACCAAATAGTTCTACGCTAAATCTTGTGGCATATGGATATTTTTTTAAAAATATTTCAGCCGCATATCCTGGTCCCATTGTATGAGAACTAGATGGTCCATATCCTATTTTATAAATTTTCTTAATTGATTCCATAATATAATTTACTTTATTTTTTCAGCAGCATTTTCTGAAATTATTTGAGCAACTCTAGTAGATGCTGCCGCAGCAATCGCACCAACAATATCATCTAAGAAAGTATGACATTTTTGTTTTCCACCTTTGCCATCTTCATTAAGTTTCGCAACAATTCCAGGTTTATTTACATCAATATCACCAAAATTTGTTTGTCCAATTGCACCATAAAGTCTAGCAATATCTAAGCCAAATATTTCATCAACACCAAATACTCCTAAATCATAATTCATAATATCTTGAATAGGACCCTTAAACATTCCTTCTTCAGTTAAACGATCAATTTCTGCACCAAGTTGTAATAGATGAAAAATATCTCGTAAAGAAAGAATCTTTTTTACACTTTCAATACAAACATCCATGTCAATATTTTTATTATATTTACTTTGTTGATTATATGCAATTAAAGCAATTTCTTCAACTGATACACCTCGTTCTTGTAGTTTTTTGATATTTAATTCTTCCATTTCTTCTCTAGAATAATATAGTTTAGGCATTTTTATCATCTCCTGTTTTAATATATTTTCGAAGCGCTCCATTCGCAAATTCACTTGCTTTCATTCTTCTTTTTCCACTTGGTTGAACTTCTAGAATTTCTAATGTTGTATTATTTCCACAAGCCATTAAAAACCCTTGTTTAGTAGTTTTAATTATTGAGCCTGGTTTTAAATTATGCTTTTCATTAGAAACTATTGATGAATAAACTTTAATTGGTTCTGTACCTAACATCATAAAAGCAGTAGGAAAAGGATTATATGCTCTTATATGATTAAACACTTCTCTTGCTGTTTTTGTAAAATCAAGTTGTTCTTCTTCCTTAGTAATATTATAAGCAAAAGTTGCTTCACTTTCATTTTGTTTAATACAAGTTATTTCACCATTAATTAATTTAGGAATAACTTCTAAAAGTAAATCACGTCCTAAAAGTGATAATTTTTCAAACATTGTTCCACAATTATCTTCATCAGTAATTGCAATTTCTCTTACTCCTAATATATCACCAGCATCCATTTCTTTTTCCATATACATAATACTAACCCCAGTTTTTTGTTCACCATTTTTTATGGCCTCATGTACAGGAGCACCACCTCTATACTTTGGTAAAAGTGAAGCATGAACATTAATGGAACGATATTTAGGACTGTTAAGTAATTTCATACCAACAAATTGGCCATATGCGGCAGTAACAATTAGATCAGGATGTAATGCAATTATATCTTCATATTCATTTCTAATCTTTTCTGGTTGAAAAACTTTAATATTATGTTTTAAAGCGCATTCTTTTACTGGTGAATACACAATTTCTTGCCTTCTACCAACTTTTTTATCAGGTTGCGTGACAATCCCAATTACGTCATACTTATCAATTAATGCTTCTAAAATTGGGACACTAAAACTTGGTGTACCCATAAATACTATTTTTAGCATTGATTTTCCTCCTTTAAATATATCGTGGATATTTATCAAATATAATAAGAATATTTGAAGATTGATATGATTCATATATCTTATTATAAGTACTTTCAATATCCTGAAGTTGATGTTTTATTATCAATTGAACAGCTTGATGGTTTCTATTATAGGTGGGACCAATAATGTACACTTTATATCCAAGCATATTCTGTAACATTTTTTTTACATTATTTCCTTCTTTAAACATATCTTCATATTTACCTTTAATAAAAATACGATTCAAATAATAAAACGGTGGATTCTTTAAATTTTTACGATTACTGATTTCTTCTTTTAAATATTGTTTAGTATCACCAGTAATAAAGTTCTTAAGAACACTTGTAGATGGATTATATGTTTGAATTAACATTTCACAATTTTCATTGTATGTAAGTTTTTGTTTTGCATGAATTAATAAATTAAAAGCTCTTTCATTTGCCATATAACTTGCTGTTGAGGCAATCTCATCAAAATCGATTATCGCAATTAGACCAATATTTTTATCATAAACACTTCTAGAAAAAACATCAGTGGCAAGAATGATATCAACCATTTTTTCTTCTACTAAAATCATTTTTTCATTAAATTCTTGATAATTAGGTTGGTCGATGACAAGTACCTTATAGTCAGGCAATAATAAATTTAAATCATCAACTATTTTTTCCATTCCAACGCCATCCATTCTAAACGTTTCATTACCACATTTTTCACAGATACCCGTCATTAATCTCCACTGCCCACACATTGGACACATTAATTGATTTCTAGCTTTACTATATTGTAGTGGAGCATCACATTTATGACATTTAACAATTTCACCACAGCTTCTACACATAACATAATTACTAAAATATTTACGATTAGTAATTAATACTGACTGTTTGCCATTTTCTTTATTGAGTTTGATTTTTTTTAATAAGGTTGATGAAATAATGCTATTATTCCCTTTTAATAATTCTTCTTTTAAATTAATAGTTTGAAACTTAAGATTTTCTTCATCATTTCTATTATCAATTACTTGATAAAAACCTTTAATTCCATAAATATAATCCTCTAAGAGTGGAGAATATGATTGAAATATTAAATTAAATTTTTCTAGTTCTTGATATTTAATCATTATCCTTTTTAAATTATACCTTGGACTTTGGTCATTATAATAATTATCACTTTCTGAATCAAGTAATATAACTGTAGCTAAATCAGGATAATTGATAAAAGCACCTTTAGTTGTTGTTACAGTTACTCTATAATTATTATTTTTAATTTCTTCAGTATAATCATAAAATTCACCTCTGCTTAAAGTTGAATTAAGACAAGCGACTGAAATTTGTAGCTTTTTTCTAATAAAACTTGCCATCTTATAACTGCTTAAAATATCAGGACAAATTACAAGTGTATTTTTATTTTCACTAACATTATTTCTAATTACTCTTTCAATAACCATTTCTGATTCAACAATGGTTGAAGGAATCCATAAAGAAGGCTTATTTTTTAAATTAATTAATTTATTAGATACATCATCATATAAAGCATTTGCTTTTATATACCGATTATTTATCGGAATTTCTTTTACTTTTATTCTTGAAACATTAACCTTTATTGGTTTTAATACTTTTAATTTAATCATCTTATTAATCATATAAATAGATAATTCATAGCGTTCAGATAATTCACTAATCGTTAATGCTTCTTCTTTTTCTAATTGATAAATAACCATTTTTACATCATTATTAAAATTATGGATCATTAAATTATAAGTATCTAAATCAAGCAAATACTTTATAACTTGTTTTGTTGGTTTAGCACTTGATGCATCATATAAAATTTCGATTAAGCCATTTTCGATGGCCTTTTTTATTTTAGATAAATATGGTAATAAATTAGATGTATAAGGAATTAACATTTTACCTTTAAATACTGTCGCAAGAGAAGCATCAAGTTTTCTATAATCATTTATTTTTAAATACTTATTTGTCTTTAATAATAAGATATCCGGAATCATTAAATTAAGAGCACGAATAAAAGGACAAATAGTATCATGTTTTATAAATTTAGCAAGTTCTAATTGTGTAGATGTAATAACAGGTTCAATATCAATAAGTTCAATAATTGGTTTTAATTTACCATCATGCGTTGATTCATTAGTTAATTCAATAACATATCCCATTAAAGGACGATTAGCATTACCAAAGGAAACCTTTACTCTTGAACCACATTTGATTAACTCTTGCATGTCAACAGGAACTAAATAATCAAAGCATGCATCAACATTACTACTTGAAACATTTACTACAACTTTCGCAATCATCATCTCACCTCCACTTATATATTATTATATCATATTTATGATTAAATTGCATAGATTTAGAAAAAAGAGTTAGTAAACCTAACTCCTTTAATCAATAACAATATGATCAGAACTTGCTGGAACTTCATATTCAGTTACATCTTCAGATGGAACAAGTTCAATATTATTTTCTTCAACAAGTCCAGTACCAGCAGGAATTAATCCACCAATAATGATGTTTTCTTTTAATCCTTCTAGTTTGTCAACTTTACCACGAATAGCAGCTTCTGTTAAAACTCGTGTAGTTTCTTGGAATGAAGCAGCTGATAAGAATGAGTCTGCTTTTAGTGATGCACGTGTAATACCTAAAATTACAGGTTTAACCGAAGGTACACGACGTCCATGTTCAAGACAATCTCTAATAACTTTCAATAATTCTGGTTTAGATACAAACATACCTGGTAATAAATCAGTTTCACCTTCATCAATAACAACTACTTTTTGTAGCATTTGTTTAATGATAATTTCAACGTGTTTATCAGAAATATCAACACCTTGTGAACGATATACCTTTTGTACTTCTTTTAAGATATATTTTTCAACTTTATCAACATTAGCAACACGTAATAATTCTTTTGGATGAATTAAGCCTTCAGAAACTAAGTCACCAGCTTCAACTTCTTGACCTACTTTTACAATTGGTTTTTTACCACTGTCGGTTAAATAAGTCTTACTATTTCCTTCAATTGGGCTATGAACAACTATTTCAAAACGATTATCATTCTTTTGTGTAATACTTTCAATTGTACCTTTAATTTCAGAAATAATACCTTTACCTTTAGGTTCACGTGCTTCAAATAATTCTTGAATACGTGGAAGACCTTGAGTGATATCATCACTACTACCAGCAACACCACCTGAGTGGAATGTACGCATGGTTAACTGAGTACCAGGTTCACCGATTGATTGAGCAGCAACAATACCAACAACTTCACCTTTTTCAACGATATCAGTTGTTGAAAGGTCAGAACCATAGCATTTAACACAAACACCATTTTCACAGTCACAAGTAAGTAATGTTCTTACTTCAACTGATTCAATTTTGCTTGCGACAATTCTATCAGCAATTTCTTCAGTAATAAATTCACCTTTATCTACTAATAATGCTTTACGTCCTTCTTTATTTCTACCATATACAGGTTTTGCTGCGAAACGACCAACAATTCTGTCTTTTAAAGAAACTAGAACATTATCATCATCTTTTGATAAATCATTCTTATATAATGTAGTAACAACCATACCTTTGTCAGTACCACAATCCATTTGTTTAACAGTAACATCTTGAGAAACGTCAACTAAACGACGAGTTAAATATCCAGATTCTGCCGTTTTTAAGGCAGTATCAGTAGAACCTTTTCTCGCACCATGAGTTGAGATAAAGAATTCAGACATTGACATACCTTCAATAAAGCAAGCTTTAACTGGAATTTCCATACTATCACCATTAGGCTTAGCCATTAGTCCACGCATACCGGCAAGTTGGGTAAAGTTAGAAGCACTACCACGGGCACCAGAGTCGGCCATCATGAATATATGATTCGTTGTAGCATTTTCTTTCATTATAACTGAAATAGCTTTTTCAATTTTACCTGTTGCGCCTAACCATTCACGAACAATGTTACGATGGCGTTCGGATTCTTTCATTGTACCACGACGATACATTTGTTTGTATTTTTGAACTTTCTTTTCAGTTTCTTCAATGATTTCTTCTTTCTTGTCAATCTTAACAACGTCGAATGCAGAAACGGTAATACCAGCCATTGTAGAATAATAGAAACCAATATCTTTCATCTTATCTAGTGTTTTTGATGTTTCAGCAAGTTTAGCTTGTTTAAATACTTCACTAATAATTTGACTTAAGAATTTCTTTTTAAATGGCCCAACAAGTTCAGCATTTTTAATGTGTTCTTTATAATTAGTACCATGATCTAAGAAATATTTTTCTGGAGTTCCTACTGATAAATTATACAATGTAGGTTCATTAACATATGAGAATCCATCCGGGAATATTTGGTTAACTATTATTTTACCATAAGTAGTAACTAAATATTTATTAGTTAATTCTTCATTTTTCTTAACTAATTGTCTATATGTATCACTTTCAGGATCAATCTTATCATTAATATGAACAAATGGACGACCTAATGCACTTGCGGGGATAACGAAACGAGTATGATAATCAATATCTCCACGTTCATAAGCCATTTCTACTTCTGATGTATTTCTAAATGCTTTACCTTCACGAGCAGGAATATAGAATTTTCCAACACTAGGAGCATTTCCTCCTTCTACATCGTATTTAAGTTCTTTAATATTACGATATACTTTTTCATCATTTAGTACAATTACAGTATTAAAAGTAATGATTTGTTTCTTATACGCATCGATAACTTCTTCATATGTTTTATATTCATGTTCACCTTGGCTATTTTCAATTGTTAAATAGTAATTTCCAAGAATCATATCTTGAGATGGTGTAACAATTGGTTTACCATCTTTTGGTGCCAAAATGTTTTTAGATGCAAGCATTAATAGACGAGCTTCAGCTTGTGCTTCTTCAGACAATGGAACATGGACTGGCATTTGGTCACCATCAAAGTCCGCATTAAATGCTGTTGTAACAAGGGGATGAAGTCTAATTGCTTTACCTTCAACAAGTTTTGGTTCGAATGCTTGAATTGAAAGTCTATGAAGAGTTGGAGCACGGTTTAATAAAACAGGATGCTCAACAATAATTTTTTCTAAGGCTTCCATTGCTTCTGGTGCACCTTGTTCAATTAATCTCTTAGCCTTTTGAATTCCAGCTCGATCTTTATTACTTACTATTTGCATTACACCAGGTACGATTTCAGCATTAGCAAGTTGATCTTTTTTTCTTAAATAACTAATAATAAATGGTTTAAATAAAATTAATGCCATTTCTCTTGGAATACCACATTGATACATCTTCAAATCTGGTCCAATAACAATAACTGAACGGCCTGAATAGTCAACACGTTTACCAAGTAGATTTTGACGGAAACGACCTTGTTTACCTCTTAATATGTCAGATAAAGACTTAAGTGGTCTATTCTTATCTACAACCATACGTTTGTTACGTTTAGAATTATCAATTAAAGCATCTACTGCTTCTTGTAACATACGTTTTTCATTCTTAGTAATTAAGTCAGGAGCATTTTGTTCAAATTGTTTTCTTAAACGATTATTACGATTTATAATACGACGATATAAATCATTTAAGTCAGTAGTCGCAAAACGTCCACCATCTAGTTGAACCATTGGTCTTAAATCAGGTGGAATAACGGGAACAACATCCATTACCATCCATTCAGGTTTATTATCTGATTTATAGAATGCTTCAACGATTTCAAGTCTTTTAATTAGTTTTTCTTTTCTTTGTTTAGGAGCACCATGTAATTCTTGACGAATTTCTGTAATAATTTCACCTAAATCAAGTCTTTGTAATAAATACTTGATGGCTTCAGCTCCAGTTTTTGCTTTATACTTAAATGGATAACGGCGCTTGAAAACACTATGTTCTTGTTCAGTTAAGATACGTCCAACAAATAATTCTTCATATTCATCATCCATAACTTCTGTAATAATATAAGAAGCAAGATATACAATATCTTCAACATCTTTATTTTTCATATCAAGTAAAATAGCAATTTTACTAGGGGTATTTCTTAAATACCATGTGTGAACAACAGGAGCAGCAAGTGCAATATATCCCATTCTTTCACGTCTTACCTTACTTTCGGTTAATTCAACACCACATTTTTCACATACCTTATGTTCACCTAAATTCTTTTTAGAGCGACCACAAGCACATTGATAATCCTTAGTAGGGCCGAAAATAACTTCACAGAATAAACCATCTTTTTCTGGTTTTAAAGTACGATAATTAATAGTTTCATGTTTTTTTACTTCGCCTTTTAAAGTATATTCAACTTCTTCACCATTATCATCTATATATGTAACTTTATCTTTTCTTAAAGGATTGTATGTAAATTTTTTACCTTGTAACACAGGATTTGCCCATGATACAATATCTTCAGGTGATGCAATACCAACTTGTATTTCTTTGTATTTACTCAAATTAATTCACCTCTTTTATAGTCCTCTTTTGCTAGCTTGAACTTCAGCAAATTGATCTACTAAGCTTTCATTAGCGACATCTTTACCATCTTCATCAACAAGTCTAACTCTTAAGCCTAAGCCTTGCATTTCTTTAACTAATGCACGGAAAGCTTCAGGGATACCTGGTTTAGGTAATGGTTCACCATCAATAATTGCTTTATATACTTTATTACGTCCAATAATATCATCAGACTTAATTGTCATCATTTCTTGTAATGTATGAGCTGCACCATATGCTTCTAATGCCCAAACTTCCATTTCACCAAAACGTTGTCCACCATTTTGTGCTTTACCGCCCATTGGTTGTTGCGTAACAAGAGTATATGGACCTTCGCTACGAGCATGAAGTTTATCATCAACCATGTGAGCAAGTTTAATCATATACATGACACCAACTGAAATTTTATTATCAAATTGACGACCAGTTCTACCATCAAATAAATATGTTTTACCATTTTCATCAAAGATTGTTTTAGCATTAGGTGGATTATGAATAGCGTCTTGACGATCTTTTTCACGAGCTTCATCCATAATTGCGACTAAGTCTTCATGACGAACACCATCAAATACTGGAGTTGCAATATGAACACCTAATTTCTTTGCGGCCATACCTAAATGGATTTCAAGAACTTGTCCGATATTCATACGAGAAGGAACACCTTGTGGATTTAACATAATATCAATTGGTGTACCATCTGACATAAATGGCATATCTTCAATTGGAAGAATCTTTGAAATAACACCTTTATTACCATGACGACCTGACATTTTGTCACCTTCAGATATTTTACGTTTTTGAACGATATAAACACGAACAACTTCATTTACTCCAGGTGGAAGCTCCGCGCCACTTTTTCTTGTGAATCGTTCAATTTTATTAACGATACCACCACCACCATGTGGAACTTTAAGAGAAGTTACTCTAACTTCCTTAGAGTTATCAGAGAATAGTGCTTGACTTAAACGTTCTTCAGGAGTAGGTTCAGTTTGACCTTTAGGAGTTACTTTACCAACTAAAGTATCGCCTTCTTTAACCTCAGAACCAATTCTAACAATACCATGTTCATCAAGATTAGCGATTGAATCTTTACTTTCACCGTCTAAGTCAGCTGTAATTTCTTCTTTACCAAGTTTTGTATCACGAACTTCTACATGATATTCTTCAATATGAATAGAAGTATAAACGTCATCTTGTACTAGTCTTTCACTCATGATAACAGCATCTTCAAAGTTATAACCATTCCAAGTCATGAAAGCAATAACAACATTTCTACCTAATGCAAGTTCGCCTTGATCCATTGAAGGTCCATCAGCAAGAATATCACCTGCTTTAACTTTTTCACCAACTACAACAATTGGTCTTTGGTTAACACAAGTTGAATGATTTGAACGTTCATATTTAGTCAAATCAAAACTATGAGGTTTTCCTTCAGTATCAATAACATCAACTCTTAAACCATCAACATATGAAACAGTACCATCAACATCGGTACAAATAGCAACACCAGCATCATGAGCCGCTTTATATTCAATACCTGTACCAACAAATGGTGCCTCTGGTTTAAGTAGAGGAATTGCTTGACGTTGCATGTTCGCACCCATAAGTGCACGAGTAGTATCATCGTGTTCAAGGAATGGAATACATGCTGTAGAAATTGCAACAACTTGTTTTGGAGAAACGTCAATTAAATCTACTTCGTATTTATGTTTTTCTACGAATTCACCAGCTTTACGAGCGATAACAATATCATTTACAATTTCTTCACCATCGATAACTTTTCTTTCATCATCGATATAGATTTCACCAGTTTCTGGATCAGTTGCCATATTAACGTTTGCTTGCGCAATAACATATTTTTCTTCTTTATCCGCTGTTAAATAAATCTTTCTATCTGTAATAACAGCTCTAATTTCTTCAGTACCATCTGGTTTCTTAATTACTTTTTTATCTACTTCTAAATAAGGAGTTTCAATAAATCCAAAACGATTTACTTTAGCATAAGATGCAAGTGAGTTAATCAAACCAATGTTTTGACCTTCTGGTGTTTCAACTGGGCAAATACGTCCATAATGAGAAGGGTGTACGTCACGAACTTCAAATCCAGCACGTTCACGAGTTAAACCACCTTGACCAAGGGCTGATAAACGACGTTTATGAGTAATTTCAGATAATGGATTAATTTGGTCCATAAATTGTGATAATTGGCTACTACCAAAGAATTCACGAATAGTTGAAGTAAGTGGTCTAATGTTAACTAGATTTTGGGCAGTAACAGACTTAGTTTCAACAGATGTTGACATTCTATCACGAACATTCTTTTCTAATTTTGTTAAACCAATACGGAATTGATTTTGTAATAATTCACCAATTAATCTTAAACGACGATTACCTAAATGGTCAATATCATCTGTTTTACCTACACCAACATGTAAGTTGATATAGTAAGATAAAGCAGCAAAAATATCAGATAAAACAACATGATTACGATCTTCTCTTTGGTCATTACCAAGTAATCTAATATATGAATCACCTTCATTAGTACGAACTAAAATATTTAAAACTTCTAGATCAACACTATTACCTTGAAGCATTATTTCATATTCAAAAGTTTTACGTAAAATATCTCGGTTTTGGTCTAGAATATCATAAGTACTAACCTTTTCTCCATTTAAGTCAATATTTTTCTTATAATTAATTTCAATACCAGCTGGTAAGATAATCTCACCTGTTGTAGGATTTACAATATCATCAGCAAGACGATGACCAATAGCACGGGCTACAACATCAAGTTTCTTATTAATCTTATATCTACCCACATTAGCAAGGTCATAACGACGAACTTCAAATAAACGGCTAGCAATAAACTTTCTTGCTGTATCAGCAGAAGTTTTTTCGCCTGGTCTTAACACATCATATAATTGACGAATAGCATCATCTTCAGCGAAGCTATCATCTTTGCCAAAAGTATTATTGAAATATGTTAAGATTTTCTTTGGACGTCGTTCATCTTGTCCAACAAATAAATCAATAATTTCAGGATTACTCTTAACGCCTAATGCACGGATAAACGTTGTTAAAGGAATTTTCTTAGAACGGTCAAGTTTGCCATACCAAATATCCTTAGAACCCATTTCAAATTCAATCCAAGCTCCTCGAGTAGGAATGATTTGACCAGAGAATAATCTTTGACCTGATTTTTTATCTACTTCTGCTGAAAAGAAAGCACCAGCAGAACGAACTATTTGGGTAACGATAACACGTTCAGAACCATTAATAATAAAAGTACCCCAAGGCGTCATAACAGGGAATTCACCCATGAAGATTTTATCTTCTTTAACTTCACCAGTTTCTTTATTTTCAAGTTCTACATTAACCCTTAAAGCTCTAGAATAGTTAACACTATGCATTTTAGCTTCTTTGATAGTATATTTTGGTTCATCAAATTCATGTGCACCAAAATGTAATTCAAACTTTTCACCATCACCATGGTCTTTAATTGGAGATATTTCTTTAAATAATTCAGCAATACCTTCATTTAGTAACCATTTAAACGATTCTGTTTGAATCTCAATTAAATTAGGTAATTCAACATTTGTTTGAACTCTCGCATAATTACGTCGAATTCTTGTTCTACCATATTGTACATTTTTGTAACTCAAATCATCCACCTCTTTTTTTTATTTGAGAAACGGTAGCGAAAAATCGTGCATTCTACCACATTATATCATATTGATTTATTATACTATACAATTACTCTTTTTGTCAAGTAAAATATACTTTTTTATTAAATTTTTTGTAAGCAATTTATACCTATATATTATTTTTTTAAATAAAAAAAGACAAAAAACTAATATTTTAGTCTTTTATCTACTAATTTTAACAATCAATTTTTTCTCTTTTTATTGCTTGTATTATATAATATAATTTATCTTTACATATAATATTGACTTCTTGATATTTATCTTCTAAAGCTTTAATTGCGGAAGAAGCACCTTGTTTTTTTTGAATAACTAGCCACATACTTCCACCATCGCGTAAATAATTATAGCCATCGAGAATAATACCATGAACTATTTTTTTACCAGCTCTAATTGGAGGATTAGTAATAATTAAATCATAAATATCATTTACATTTTCATACATATTACTTTCAAAAACAGATGCATTTAAAACATTATTGCCAACCATATTTTTCCTAGTTAAGAAAATAGCACGACGATTTACATCAACCATATCAACACGTACTTTCGGATTACATTTTGCAATAGTAATTCCAAGCGTTCCATATCCACAGCCAACATCTAATATTTTCTTTGTATCTTCTAAAATATCAACATTTTTTAATAATAAACTACTACCAAAATCAATGCCTCTTTTTGAAAACACCCCAGCATCACTAGTAAATTTTAAAATATGTTGTTTATAATAATATGTAATTTCAAATAAATCACTTTTCAAGTTTTCATTGTTTTCAAAGTATTGATTGCTCATTTTATCCTCCTATAAGAAAAACCTGAAGAAAATCCCCAGGTTTTAATAAGCTAAACTATTTAATTTCAACTTCAGCGCCAGCTTCAACAAATTTAGCTTTAAGACTTTCAGCTTCTTCTGGTGTGATTTTTTCTTTGATTGCTTTTGGAGCACCATCAACAAGGTCTTTAGCTTCTTTTAAGCCTAAGCCAGTAACTTCACGTACTAGTTTGATTACGCCAATCTTACCAGCACCTGCATTAACTAATACTAAGTTAACTTCGTTAGATTGTTCTTCAACTGCTGCTGCACCACCTGCAACTACTGCTACTGGAGCTGCTGCAGTTACACCAAATTCTTCTTCAATTGCCTTTACTAAATCGTTTAATTCTAAAACGCTCATTTCTTTAATAGCTGCAATAAATTCTTCATTACTAATTTTTGCCATTTCGTTTGTTCCTCCTAATTAATTATTCTTTTTCTGATACTGCTTTAATAACGCATGCAAGACCACGCATTGGAGCTTGTAGTACGCTTAATAACATTGAAATCATACCATCCTTGTTTGGTAATGATGATAAAGCTTTTAATTCAGCTTCAGTCATTACTTGTCCACCAACGATACCGCTCTTAACAGTTAGTTTTACATGTTCTTTTAAGAAACCATAAACTAATTTTGCGGCTGTAACTTCATCTTTAGATGTTATAAATGCGCTTGGGCCAACTAAGTGTTCATCAACAGCAGCAAAACCTGCTTGAGATGATGCACGACGTAAGATGTTGTTTTTCACAACTTTCATTTCACAGTTTTCAGCATGTAGCTGTCTACGAAGTTCAGTTACTTCAGCTACAGTTAATCCTAGGTAATCAACGAATACTGTTGATCCAGCTTGAGCTATTTTATCAGCTACTACTTGGACCTCTTGTTGTTTTTTAGCGATTGTCGCTTCATTCATTGTTTTCACCTCCTGAAATTTTTCCTCGGTAGGAAATTAAGCTATTTATTAATAGCACCTACTGTCTACGGCAGAGACTTTTATACTATACACTATACTATACTTTTTTTTAAATTATTCAATTGAATCTAAGGCAACTTTGATGCCAGGACCCATTGTTGTTGTAATTGTAAAGTTTTGCATATAAACGCCTTTTACAGTTGAAGGTTTAATACGCATTAATTGACGATAAATAGTTTGAATATTTTCTTTTAATTTGTCAGCGTCAAATGATACTTTACCAACAGGAACTTGAATGTTACCTACTTTATCAGTACGATATTCAACTTTACCTGCTTTAAATTCTTTAACTACTTTTTCAATATCCATAGTTACAGTTCCAGTTTTAGGGTTTGGCATTAAACCTTTAGGACCTAAGATACGGCCTAATTTACCAAGTTCACCCATCATATCAGGACTTGCAATTACAGTATCAAATTCAAACCATCCACTTTTGATTTTTTCAAGATATTCTGTTTCACCAGCATAATCAGCACCAGCTTTTAATGCTTCTTCAATCTTAGCACCTTTAGTGATAACTAATACTCTAACAGTTTTACCTGTTCCATGAGGTAATGATACAGCACCACGTAAATTTTGTTCTGCTTTACGAGGGTCGATATTTAAACGAGCTGCACATTCTACAGTAGCATCAAACTTAGCTGTATTTGTTTTTTTAGCAAGTTCAACAGCTTCTTCTAAAGAATATCTTTTTGTACGATCAATAAGTTTTAAAGCTTCTTGATATTTTTTTCCTCTTTTTGCCATGTTATATTTCCTCCTAAATGTGGTATAAACGGGATTTACCTCCCACAATTAGATTTACACAAAAATTGTGTTATAATCTATTTAGTTTGTTTGAAGACTAGTCTTCAATCGCAATACCCATATTTCTTGCGGTTCCTTCTACAATATTAGCTGCTGCTTCTACTGTATAAGCATTAAGATCTGGCATCTTCATTTGTGCAATTTCTAATAATTTTGCACGTTTGATAGTTGCAACGGTGTTCTTTTTAGAATTATCAGAACCTTTAGAAATGCCTGCTGCTTTCTTTAATAAGTCAGATGCAGGTGGGGTCTTTGTAATAAATGTGAATGAACGGTCATCGTAAACGTAGATTTCTACTGGAACAACATAACCAATCATTCCTGCTGTTTTGTCATTAAATTGGCTACAGAATTGTTGAATGTTTACACCTGCTTGACCTAGAGCTGGACCTACTGGTGGAGCTGGATTAGCCTTGCCTGCTTGAATTTGTAGCTTAACGACTTTTTTAATTTGTTTAGCTTTTGCCACGAGACACACCTCCTTCATTTGTCTGTGTGATGTGGTTTATGAGTAATACAGTCACTCTCCCACATAGTTAATTTAATTTCTGTATTTATAGTATAAGCGTCATTGCACGCACTGATTATTATACTTGAAAACATCATTTTTGTCAAACTAAACACTTTATTACTTTTTAAATCTATTTTATTTAAAAAATAATTTGATATTTACTTGATGATTATTTCCACAAAAAAAGAGGATTAACTCCTCTTTTTATCATGAAATTCGTTAGATGACACAACTTTATCATTAGAATGAAGACTTTTGTTTAATTCTTCCATCAAAAGCTGATAACAAGGTTCTGTTATTTTTCCTTTATCAAAGGCAAATACATTATATGTATTTCTAAACCAACCACTTCTACTACTTGGTCCATCATCTTCTTGAACAGTATAGTTTTCTTTTTCATAGTATGATACAGAACTGGAATAAAAGGAATATTCACATTTAGGACAATGACATTTTTGTGCTGTAAATCATCATTAACTTTACGATAAGTCACTGCTTGTTCAACCTCATTTCCATAACTTTTTGTAACATAAACTCCTGTAAGTTCGACTTTTTGTGTTTCTGTTGCATTATAGTATAGCCAACTATTTTCAAGTTTTTTTCCACAAATAGGGCATTTTGAAGCATCTCGAAGAATAAATTTTCGAATGAAAGGAATAGACATATCAACAAAAACTTCACCTCTTGCAAGGGCTTCTTCTTTTAGTTTTTCAATTTCTTTTTTTTCTTTTTTCGATTTCAAGGTCTTCAATTAGTTTTTCTTCTGAATTAAGACCACCAATTACAATTAAACTCAATAATATTAAACCCGCTAGGCACCAACTAATTATTGTAAATAGCGTCTTCGCAGAAGGAATAGACGAGCAGCAACAGATTGAAGGAATAATTAGTACAGCAGAACATAATAAAATTATTGCATTTATGTTTGTCATTTTTCTTTCAAGTAATATATTCTTTTTTTGTTCTAAAGGTAGAGAATTTAGTTCTTCATCTGTAAGTTTTGTTCTCTTTTTTTTCTTTTTTTTCGCTCATATTAAAATTCCTTCAAATTTATAGATCTTTTTTCATATCAGCAAAACTTTGAGCAATTTTAAATCCAGCAGATAAATAGATATAACGAGCAGGATTATCAAGGCCAGTAAAGAAAGTCATATACTTAGCCCCTATATTTTTAGAGTATTCACATAATGAACAGAATAGTCCTTTACCAAGGCCTCCACCTCTAACATCAGGATCAACACAAATTCCATCTAAATGACCACGACCAGTTGATTCAACATACATTGGTCCTGTCCATCCAACCATCTTACCATTTTCAGATGCAATTAAGAAAGGACGTGGTTCTTCACGTTGTAGGTTTTTACGAATAGAATTTGCGAAACCAGGGTTATTAATTTTATTACAAAATTCTTCAACACCATAATGTTTATTACTATCAAAGACTTCTATTGTTAAGCCATTTTCTTTATTCTTTTCCATTTTTTCAACAACTGATTTTGGCATTGTATATTCAGCAAGTGGTAAATGGAATCCTTCATGAATGCTATTAATATAATAATGATTATGAAGTAAGAAAAAATATAATTCTGAATTTATTCTAACCGCAGGAGCTCCAGGATGTTCATGATGATTAGAATGAGGAATATACCAAGGATAATTAATTTGGCTTAAGAAGACAAATCTTGAATATTTCATTCCTTCTTCTTTTATGTAATTTTCAACCATTTCAAGAATAGCTTTTCCGATACCTTGACGTCTGTATTCTTTTTTAACCATTATTGTATTTAAATATCCAGCAGCTTTGTCATTTCCTTTATCGACATCACGCACATTACCACTAATAAAACCAATTAAAGTATTATAATCATATACTAAAAAAGTACCTTTTTCTTTAAATGCAGCACTCTTAAATAATAAACCATTAAATTCATCAAAACTTATTCTTTTATAAAAATCTTCTTCACATATTACTTCATAAAATAAATTATAAACATCATGTTCAATGTCTTCATTTCTTTTCTTTACTTCACTAAAATTATAAAATTTAATATTCATATTTCTCTCTCCTTTATTTTATAGTAATATTATATATTATTTTACTAGTTTTATCAATTAATTAAACTTTTTTAAAAGAAAAACACTATAGAAATCTATAGTGTTTATGTTATTCTTTAATTGCTTGAACCTCATCAAAACTTAATTCTTGAGGTGTTTGGCGTCCAAAGAAATCAACTAATACTGTAACTTTTTGATTATCTATATCAATAGATTCAACATTCGCTGTTTGTCCCGCAAATGGACCAGAAACGACATTAACAGTATCACCAACTTTATAATCCATGTTCATTTCAATAGTAATTCCACAATCACGAAGAATAGGAATAATTTCTTCATTTGGAAGAGGTACTGGTTTTGCACCACCACCACTTGAACCAAGGAAGCCTGTTACCATTGGAGTATTACGAACAACAAACCAAGATTCGTCAGTAACAATCATATCAACAAAGATATAACCAGGATATACTTTTTCTACTATTTCTTTTAATTCACCATTTTTCTTTTTTTCATATCTAGTTGTTTCAGGAATTAAAACTCTAAATATATAGTCTTGCATATTCATTGAAACAATACGTCTTTCAAGATTTCTCTTTGCGGCTTGTTCCATTCCAGAATATGATTGAACTACATACCACGCACGTTCATTTTCAAAGCCTATATCATTCATTATAATCGCCTATTTAAATAAATTTATAATTGATTCAATAGCCCAATCACATAAAGTGAAGAATAACGCAAGTACTAGTGAGAAGATAATTACTTGTACAACATTAGCAAAAAATTCACGTTTTTTAAGGCCTTTAATATTCTTAATTTCACCAAGAGATGGAACAAAGAATGAAGATACTGATAAAATTAAAGATACAGCACCCAAACCAACTAATGCCCAAGAAAATTGTTTCCAATATTTACCAATTAAAAATGCATCTTCTGGGATTGATAGGTAAGTTTTTGATAATAATAACACTCCTAGTTCAATTGCGAAAATCGCTAAAATTGCAAGAACTAAATTTTCCCATTTATGTTCTTTTAATAGTTCTTCCACTGCACGATTCTTTTTTTCTTTTTCAGCCATATGAAAAATCCTCCTATTTTGTTTCTTTATGAACAGTATGTTTATTGCAACGAGGGCAATATTTTTTTACACTTATTCTTGTGGTTGTATTTAATTTATTTTTTTCTGTTATGTAATTTCTTGATAAACATTCTTCACATACTAGAATTACTTTTTCTCTCATAGTTAGAGCACCACCTTGACTAATTAATTTTACTAGATTATATGTTTTTTGTCAAGTAATTAATTCTTTTTTATATAACACATATATTTAATTTAATTTATTTTTCTTTTCTTTTTTATTCTATCTACCGCAGAATATACTTTTTTTACATCAACATTTAATTTTTCACTAATATCTTTAGGGCTTAAATTATCTTCATATTTAAGTTTAAAAACAAGATATTCAAATTTTGACATATTCCCATATTCATAATTTTGTTCTTCCCTAAGCATAAGTGATTCAGATTCATTAAAGAAATAATCTATTTTTTCTATCGGCATTAATTCTTCTTTTTTCTTTTTTCTGTACATATCAATAAAGCGACGATAAATAAGCATTTCTGTAAATCTAGTAAATGTCATTTTACTATTAATATCATACAAATCTATTGCTTTATTAATAATAATTAATCCCTCTTGTAAATAATCTTCTTTTTTACATACTTCAACATTAAATGTTTTAATCAATCTAAATACTAACATTTTATATTTTTCAAGTATTATTTCTCGTGCTTCAATACTATCTTCTTTAGCAAGATATAACAATTCAAAATCATTATAACATAATAACCCTTCCTTTTTTTCCCCTATCATTTTCATTTACCCCCTTTGTCTTAATATTTCATAAAAAATGATACTAGCACTAACTGATGCATTTAATGAATTTACATGTCCTATCATTGGAATATTTACCATAAAGTCACATTCTGTTTTTACAAGTCTAGAGATCCCCTTTCCCTCAGAACCAATAACAACTACTTTTTTTCCTGTATAATCTTGTTCTTTATAATCAACTGATCCTTCCATTTCAAGGCCAATAACCCAATATCCATGTTCTTTTAATTCTTTTAAAGTAGAAACCAAATTAGTTACTTGAACAACATCCACATATTCAATTGCTCCTGTAGATACTTTAGCAACCGTTTGATTAAGACTGACGCTTCGATTTTTCGGTATGATGATTCCATTCATGCCTGTCGCATCAGCAGTTCTTAAAATTGCTCCTAAGTTATGCGGATCTTCAAGTCCATCTAAAATAATTAAACTTACATTTTCTTTTTGTTTATTTTTTTCAATTAATTCATTTAATGTTAAATACTTATATTCATCAATGATTGCTACAATTCCTTGATGATTTCCATTATATTTTTGATTCATTTCTTTTAAAGGCATAAGCGTTATTTTAGTTTCTTTTGATAAACTATTTTTAGGAAATTCATTTAATATTTTTTCTTGACTTATAATTAGTTCTTTAATAAACCTTTTTTTATTAATTGCTTCCCTAACTGTATTTTTACCAAATATAATCATCGTTCTTCTCCTTTTTGAATAATCAAATCCATAATTTGATTTAACCTATCATATTTTTCTTGTAAATATAAATACCCAATAACAGCCTCTAACCCTGTAGATACAACGTATGAAGCTTGATCTACATTTTTTCGATGACTGCTAGGAGCGTTATTTCTACCTCTTAAAAAAATCTTTTGTTCTTCTTCTGTAAAAATTGCTTTTATCTTTTCATATATAGTATTATGGGATGTTGCACTTACAAATTTTAAACTCATTTTCTTTAATTCCTTGTTTTTTGTAATGCCTTTATCAATCAAATATTTCCTAATTACAAGTTCAAAATAAGCATCTCCAATATATGCTAAGTTAGCCCCATTTAATAAATCATATCTCATTATAATTCGATACCCATGTCATTGATTTTAGTTCTTAAATTATCAGCTAATGTAAAGTCTTTATTTTTACGAGCTAATTGCCAATCATTTACTACCTGTTTTTCTTCTACCGATAACGGTTTAATTTCTGGTGATAAACCAAATATTTCAAACATATCATTTAATGCTTGCAACTCATTTAAAAGAGTGTCATCACTAGTATTAGGATTTCTTAAATCCTTATTTATTGTTTTTACTAAATCATAAATCGCACTTAAAGCATTAGCTGTATTAAAATCATAGCACATTTCCTTTAAGAATATATTCATATATTCATCACTTGCCTTAGTTAAAACCAGTTTATTTTTAAGTTCTAAATTACGATATAAACTAACATATGCTTTTCTTAGTTTGATCCATTCATTTGTCATTGATGTAAGTAATTCATCTGAATAACTAACATTTTGACGATAATGATTGGCAAGAATAAATAAGCGATAACTTTGATAAGGATAAGCTTTTAATACATCTTTAAGCCAAATTACATTACCAAGAGATTTACTCATTTTTTCACCCTTTAAGTCAATTCGTGCATTATGTACCCAGTAATTGGCAATTGAATTATTATAGAGTGCCATTGATTGAGCAATTTCATTTTCATGATGTGGGAATTTTAAGTCAATACCACCACCATGAATATCAATTTTTTCACCTAATATTTTATGAATCATTACAACACATTCAGTATGCCATCCTGGTCTTCCACTGCCAAACATACTATCCCATTTATATCCATTATCACTTGTTTTTTTCCATAATGTAAAATCTCTTGGATCTTCTTTTTGAAGATTTACATCAATTCGAGCACCAGTATCAAGTTCTTCAATTTTTTGATTACTTAACATTCCATATTCTTTAACACTACGTACTCTAAAATATACATCATCCCCCGCAATATAGGCATAACCTTTATCAACAAGTTCTTTTATGAAATCAAGTATTTCTGGAATATTTTCAGTAACTTTTGGACGAATTATATCATTTTCACATCCTGAATCATCACATACTTTTAAAAAAGCATCAATATATCTTTGGCTTATCACCTTTTCAGAAACATTTTCTTCAGAAGCTTTCTTAATGATTTTATCATCAATATCAGTAAAATTTTCAACCATAGTTACTTTATAACCTAAGTATTTAAATAGTCTCTTAACAACATCAAAGAAAATAACAGGTCTACCATTACCAATGTGTGCATCATTATAAACAGTTGGTCCACACACATACATTGAAATTTCGCCTTCTTTTATTGGTTTAAAATCTTCGATTTGATTAGTTAAAGAATTATATATTTTTATATTATAATTCATAATTACCTTGTATAATATAATTTATAAATTTATATTATTCCTTTCTATAAATTTTATATAATCATAATAAATTATTCTATAATTAAACTGTACTATAAATTAGTTTTAAAAAAATAAGACCACAATAAATCTGTGGTCTTAAATAAACATAAGCGTCTAGCGTTCGATACAACTGTACGATTAACGTTTTGAGAATTGAGGTGCACGACGTGCTTTCTTTAGACCGTATTTCTTACGTTCAGTACTACGAGGGTCACGAGTGATTAGACCAGCTTTCTTTAGTGGTCCACGGAAATCGGGATTAACTAACATTAAAGCTCTAGCAATGCCT
>CAZDPJ010000019.1:0-25873 GCA_964507405.1 uncultured Staphylococcaceae bacterium | reverse complement strand
TAAAAATAAAAAATAAACATATATAACTTGAAAAAAGTTATTGAATGTGCTATAATTCTAATGTATTTTATATAAAGGAGATAATAATTGTGATTTACAAAACTATAACAAATTACAAAGAAGCAACAAAAGACTTTTTAGAAAATGAAAAACAATTTCATCTTGGTGTAATTCCAACTGAACAATCTAACCCTTTAACTAAGAATCTAAGTGCAACTATTGCTAAAGATACTGCTAAAGGTGTTAAAACTATTTTAAGTGCTGATAAGTATATCGCTGATGTAGCACGTGGACAATTCAACACTCCTGAATTTGAAGCATTTGTTGATGATATCAAGAGATGTATGGATGAAAGAAAGAAAGTAGTATTCTCAAGCGTAGGTGCATCCGGAAGAATGGCTATTCAAATGGATGGTGCATGGAGAAGTTTCTGGCAAGGATTAGTAAATAAAATTCCTGCTCATCGTTTTGAATTCTTAGAAATGGCAGAAGTTGTTAGTAGCTTTACAACTGGTGGTGACCGTGCCTTAGTTCGTTCTGTAGAAAACTTTGAAGATTATATGACATTTGGTGCAAAACAAGTAGATGAAGCTGAAATGGGTCCTGGCGATGTTTTAGTAGCTCTATCTGAATGTGGACTTTCAGCAAGTATTAATGGTTCAGCAGTTCGTGGTTATGAATTAGGTGTTAAGACTTATTATTTATTCTGTAACCCAGAAAAAATCTTAAGAAAACATTTAGACCGTGCTCGTGCTGTATTTGAATGTTTAGATGAATATGAAGCAAATAAAGCTAAAGGTATTGACAATGGTAAATATATTGTTAAAATTCCTCTATTTGTTGGTAATATGGCTGTTTCTGGTTCAACTCGTATGCAAGTAACTACAGTTGAATTATTAGCTGCTGGTGCTGCTTTAGAAGTTGCCGCAAACCGTTGGTTAAAAGAAAACTTAACTGAACAAGAATTAGCAGTTGTTGGTGGTGAAATGTTATCACTTGAACAATATGCTGATGCATTTGTTTCATTAAATAAACAATTATCAAGTGGTGCTGCTTTAAAAGGTTTAGCAAAAGCTGTAGAATTTGAAGTTAATACATATAATCAAAAAGGTTTAGTTACTTATATTACTCATGATTATTTACTAGATATTATGACAGATACTACTGAACGTCAACCTACGTTCACACTTCCTCCATTCAGAAAATTTGCTGATAACACAAGTGAAGTATCTTGGGCTTACATTAAAGACCCTCTATATCCTAATGAAGTTGCATGGCAACAAGTATTCCGTCGTCCTATTAAAGGCTTAGAATGGACTAAAGAAGATTACATTGAAATGAAAGCAAGTCAAGATATTATCAATAATCCTCCAATGGTTAGTGGTAGTGAAGTGCTTGAATATGTAATTGGTAATGAAGATGATCCTTCAAGATATTCTCGTCCTTGTTCTAATCTTGTATTAATCGATGTTAATGGTTCAGCAACTCCTGAAATCGTTAGTTGGTATAAGAAAGAATTAGTTAAATATAGTGGTGGAGTAGTACTTAGATTTGGTCAAATTCCAGCTGAAAAGATTGCGAAAGATGAAATTAGAATTCCAGTTGAACTTCCTAGAACTTGTACAGATATTTTATATCATTTACTAGTAAAAGTTGCATTCAATGCATTAAGTACAGGTACAATGGCTAAGATGGGTAGAGTTTATGGAAACTGGATGGTTCAAGTTCTTCCTACTAATAAGAAATTAATTGACCGTTCTTCAAGAATTATTGCAAGTCTTGCAAAAATTCCTTATGAACAAGCAGTAGAAGAATTCTTCATTTCTTACTATAATCGTAAACCTGAAGATGAATATCGCGAATCATATGTAGTTGAAACTTTACATCGTTTAGGCTTCGACCCTAACGCAGATATTAAATAGTAAACTATGGGGGCTAACTTAGCCTCCATTTTTTAATTATAAAAGCACAAAATAAAATGTAGTTTAAAATTTGTGATATAATTATTTAAGAAAATAATTAAAATAGTCTTATAGGTGAAAAAATGGAAAATAAAATTATTGTATTTGGTTTATTAGGTGAATCGGTATTTATGGAAGTAGACCATTTTCACCAAAATGGAGAAACTATTATTGCAAATAGTATTTATAAAGAAATTGGGGGAAAAGGGATTAATCAAGCTCTAGCATGTCGAACTCTTACTAATAAAGTTACATTTATTGGTTGTATTGGAAATGATGAATATGCTTCATATGCTAAAAACTATTTAAAAAGTAAAGATTTATCATTTCATTTAATTGAAAAAGAAGGAAATAGTGCTTATGCAACAATTCTAACTAACAAAGATGGAGAAAATGAAGTAACAGTTTATCATGGCGTTAATTTGTTATTCAACCTTAATGATGTAAAAAAATATGAAGAAGATATTTTAAATTCCCATTATGTTTTAATTCAAGGGGAATTACCAGAAGAAGTAATAAAAGAAGTAATTAGTATTTCAAAAAAAGGTAATACTTTAGTTATTTTAAATCCTGCACCTGCACAAGATTATTTAAAAAAATACCTTACTGATGTTTGGCTTATTACTCCAAATTTTCAGGAAGCTTGTGTTTTATTAAATTTAAATAATAATATTTGTTTAGATGAACTTATTACTAGCCTAAAAAACAGTGATATTAAAAGAATAGTTATAACCCTTGGAAAAAGAGGGGCTCTTTTAAAAGATAATGATGAAATTAGTATCATTGAAACTGAAAAAGTTGATAGAGTGTTAGATACAACCGGAGCAGGAGATATTTTTAATGGAGTCTTAGTAGCATGTCTTTTTAATGGATTTGATCTTAAAACTTCATGCATTAAAGCATGTCATGTTGCAACACATAGTGTTAAATATAAATATGTAATGCCTAGTATTGAACACATTGGAGAAGCATTTAATGAATAAAATTGAACTTTTACAAAAAATAATAAATAATTCAGATAATATTGTTGTGATGACTGGAGCAGGATTCAGTAAGGCTTCAGGTATTCCTGATTTTAGAAGTAGTGATGGCCTTTATAATGAAAAAGGTGATATTTCTCCAGAAGAAATATTATCTCACCACTTTTTTATAGAAAAACCAGATTTGTTTTATAAGTTTTATTTTGATAAGATGATTTATCCAAATGCTCTACCAAATAGTGCTCACCTTTTTCTTTCTGAACTTGAAAAAAAGAAAAAATTAAAAGCAATTATTACCCAAAATATTGATGGACTTCATCAAAAAGCGGGAAATAAGAATGTCTTAGAATTGCATGGTACGGTAAATAAAAATCATTGTATGAAATGTCATACAATGTATACATTAGATAATTTATTAACAAATAATAAAATGACTATTTGTCCGAAGTGTGGTGGATTAATAAAACCAGATGTTGTATTATATGAAGAAGGACTAGATATGAATGTCTTACAAGAATCACTTGTAAAAGTAGTGAATGCAGATGTATTAATAATAATTGCATCATCAATGCTTGTTAATCCTGCGGCCCAACTTCCTTATTATTATAGGGGAAATAAGTTAGTTATTATAAATCTTGAACCAACTCCCTTTGATAATGATGCATATCTTGTGATTCATGACAAATGTGAAGATGTACTATCACAAATTAAATTGGAGGATTAAAATGGAAAAGATAGCAAAATTTGAAAAAGTGTCTTTTAATGAATATCAAAAAAATGATAATAGTTTGAGCAATTATGAAAATATTAAATTGCCGAAACGTGCAACTGTGGGGTCTGCTGGCTATGATTTTTATGCACCATATGATTTTAGTCTTGAACCAAACCAAACAATTAAAATTCCAACTGGAATTAGGGTTAAAATTGATGAAGGTTGGTTTTTAGCAATTGTTCCAAGAAGCAGTTTAGGTTTTAAATATCGTTTACAACTCGATAATACAGTAGGTATTATTGATAGTGATTATTATAATGCGTTAAACGAAGGACATATTTTTATTAAATTAACAAATGATTCTAAAAATGATTTAGTATTGAATGTAAAAAAAGGTGAAGCTATCGCACAAGGTATATTTTTACCTTTTGGTATTACTACTGATGACGAAGTACTTGAAAAAAGAACTGGAGGATTTGGTAGTACTAATAAATAACAAAATGAGGTCTTAATATGAAACCAAAAAATTTAAAAATAGTAAATAATGAATTATATTTAGGAAAATATTCACTAAAAAGTCTTGCGTCTTGCTATCAAACACCTCTTTATGTTTATGATGAAGGTGAAATATTAGATACCATTGATGAATATAAAAAGGGCTTTGCATCAAATAAGTTTGAAACAGAAATTGTATATGCTTCTAAAGCTTTCTTAGTCCCTGCTATTTGTGATATCATGAAATCTACTAACTTAATGATTGATGCGGTTAGTATAGGAGATTTATATTTAATGAAGGAATCTAACTTTGATTTAAATCGAGTAATATTTCATGGAAATAATAAAGCGGATGAGGAACTTGAGTTCGCTGTTAAAAACAATATTGGTTTAATTGTTGTTGATAATTTAGATGAATTAATTAGGTTAGAAAAAATAGCTAGTGAAATTAAAACTAATGTTAAGACTTTATTTAGAGTAAATCCTGGAATTGATGCCCATACTCATAAATACATTCAAACGGCATTATATGTTAGTAAATTTGGAGAAAGCATTTATGATAGTGATATGATTAATAAAATTATGAATGTCTATAAAAATGCAAAATATGTTAGTTTATTAGGGTTCCATTCTCATATTGGTTCTCAAATACATGAAATGAAACCATTTATGATGAATATTGATAAAATGGTTAATTTTACAAAAGAAATTGAAAATAATTATCAAGTTCAACTTTCTTATCTTAATTTAGGTGGTGGATTTGGAATTAAGTATTTAGAAAGCGACATAAATTTAAATCTTGAAAAATTACTTAAGAAGATGATTACTAGGATTGAAAATTTATCAAAGAAGGTAGGTTTAAATCTGAAAAAAGTCTTTATTGAACCAGGTCGTAGTATTGTAGGACGTGCAGGCATAACTCTTTATAAATGTGGATTTATCAAAAAAACATATGGTGGTAAAAACTATTTATTTGTTGATGGTGGAATGACAGATAATATTAGACCTGCCCTTTATTCAGCAAAATATTCATGTGAACTTGTAAATAATGTAGATAGTACTGAAAAAATATTAGTTGATGTTGCTGGAAAATGTTGTGAATCTGGGGATGTAATTGCGCATGATCAATTAATTAATATTCCTAGTATTGGTGATATTTTAGCAGTCTATGCTACTGGTGCTTATACATACTCAATGTCTTCAAACTATAATGGTCAATTAAAACCTGCTGTTATTTTAGTTGGTGATGATGTTAAGTTAATTAGTAAAAAAGAAGAACTAAAAGATTTGATGTATCATTTTGATACGGAAAAAATCAAAAAGTAAATTCTATAAATAATTAGAGAATGTAGAAATATTTTTTAATAAATAAATAGTTGATTTGACTTTTTACTTATAAAATGTTATAATTTAACATATAAATAATGTGGAGGTTTTAGAATGACTAAAAATGAAGCTTTAAATATATGGCTACGTGAATTTGGTGATGTCGCTTATGCACATGATTTTACTGGCCGAAAAATTAAAAGAGATGATTATGGAGTATGCAACCAAGTTGGTTGGGTAGTATCATATATGAAACCAATTGTTTTAGGTGGTGCTCAAAACGAAGATAATGAGATGATAGTTCATCATGTTACTGCTTATGAAAAAGGAGATAATTATCCTTCATTTGAAGTAGTTGGTGTAAAATACACAGTTGGTCATGATGATAAAGGAGATTTTTATTTTATAGAAAAAGTTGTGGATTAATTTATTTAGTGAATTAATTCACTTTATTTAGTATAGGTGTTTATATGAGAATAATAGGTGGAAAGTATAAGAGTAGAAAATTATTTACTTTAGAAGGACTTGCGACAAGACCTACATTAGATTCAACAAAAGAGGCTATCTTTAATAGTCTTGGCAATTATATTCCTGATTTTGTTGTTCTTGATGTATTTGGGGGAAGTGGGGCTTTAACTTTAGAATCAATAAGTAGAGGTGCTAAGAAAGCTTATATTGTTGATAATAGTCCTCAAGCAATTCAAATAATAAAAAAGAATATTACTTCATTAAAAGTCGAAAATAATGTTATTGTTTTACAATGTTCATATGATGATGCTTTAAAAAAACTAAATAATATGAAATTTGACATTGTTTTTTTAGACCCTCCGTTTAGAATGAAAGTCATAGATGAGTTAATTACTTATTTAATTGAAAATGATATGATTAATGATGGTGGTTATATAATGGCTGAATATCCAAAAGAAGATGTTGTACAAAAAGAATATACTGGATATAATGTTAAATTATGTCGTAAATATTCTAGTAGTGAAGTATTAATCTTAGAAAAGGAGTAATAATATGCGTATTGGAATTTATCCTGGAACATTTGACCCTATAACTAATGGTCATTTAGATATTATAAAAAGAGGAATGAATTTATTTGATAAATTGTATGTTGTTGTGCCAATTAATTCACAAAAGCATGCTTTATTTACTACTGAAGAAAGAGTGGAATTATTAAAGAAAGTTCTCAAAGATTATCCAAATGTAGAAGTTGCTTCAACTAATGAATTAACGGTTGATTTTGCTGAAAAAGTTGGTGCCGTCGCAATGCTAAGGGGGCTTAGAATGGTGAGTGATTTTGAGTATGAATTACAACTTGCAACACTTAATCGTCATTTAAATAATAAAATAGAAACAGTATTTATTATGAGTTCTCATGAATATTCATTCCTATCTTCTAGCAGTGTTAAGGAAATGGCTTCTTTTGGTGGTGATGTTAGTAGTTTTGTTCATCCTCTTGTAAAAGAAGCATTAGATATGAAATATCAACATAATGATAAATAATATAATCATTGTAAGAAATGCATGTAGTATTCTCGACATTATTAAACTAGTTTTTGGTAAACTAGTTTTTTTAATTTTATTCATTATTTGAATAATGATAGCAATTCCTCCAAAAGAGAGCAAGAAACTACTTAATAATACTTTAAGTGTCATATTTATATTATATTTAAGTATATTATTAATCCCCGTAGTTAGTTCTAGAAAATCAAGAATAATTAAAATAAATATATTTTTAATTTTTAAGTTATTTAAAATAATTTCAATCGGAAGTCTAATAACATTAACAAATAACATTGTAGATAGTATACTAAGCATTATACTTGGAGCGTTATCAATTATATCAAATAAATTACTATTTTTATTATTTATTTCTAGTTTATGATTAATTCTTTTCTTCTTATTGAATGAGTACAGTATAATTGAAACTAGTACTTGAATAAAATATGTTAGATAACCTATATTATTTGGTAAAATCATAATTGTAAAAATGGGACTATTTATAACCGCAATTTTTAAAAGTCTAATTCCTTCATCTTCAGATATTCCCTTATTAATACTATCAATAATGAGAAAACTTGAGGTAGGGTTACCGGTAATTAAGGTAAGTAAAAATAAAGAACACGCTTTTTGATTCTCAAAATGCATGATCTTGTTTAATAAAGGATATAGTAATTTACTTATAATGGGATAATTTATTAATAAATTACTAATTAAGTAACTAGGAATTAAAGCAAGTAATACTTTATTTAACCATAGATTTAAACATTCTCTTAATGATTCTTTTGTAAGAGTTGGATATAACATATAAATAATAATAGAAAAACATAAAAATAAAGATATTAAGAAATAAGTAAATTTTTTAATCAATGATTAACTCCATTCTTGGATAGATCAAATCAGTAGTTAGATTATTTCTGTTTTTTATTTTTTCAACTGTCGTATTGTATTTTTTACTTATTGAATATAATGATTCATTAGGACGTACTATATGAAGTTTATAAGAAGGTTCACTATATGGTAGTTGATAATAATTTGTGATTGCATTAACAACAGCTTCACTTAACTTTGGCCAGTCATAAAGTAGTCTTTCACTATCTTTATCGTCGTCAGCAAATCCATATTCAATTATCATAGCATTATTAAAATTGGTACCACGTAAAATAAAGTAATAATCTTTTCCCGTTTTTCCGACTCTTTGATATACATTTCTAATAGAAAGTCCTGCTCTTTGTAATTCATTACTAATCATTTGGGGGAGTTCGTTGTTAGTTCGAATTGAATAGATAATTTCACCACCACTAGAACCTCCATTATTAATATGATTACTAATTAAAATATCATCACTATTTGTACTAATAGATGCAATTTTATTTAATCTATCACTAGGGGTTAGTGTTGTATCGGTAGTTCTTGTTAGAATACTTGGAATACCTAATTCCTTAAATCGATTATTTTGATATGTACTTATCTTTAAATTTAAATTTTTTTCTTTAAAAAAATTATTGCTACCTCCACCTGGATCGTAGCCTCCATGACCAGGGTCAATAATAATCATGTTCTCACCTCTAATAAAGTATATTCGTAATTATAAATAAAAATGCAAAAAAGTCTTCATAAAAAAATCTTATGAGGACTATATTTATAGTAAATTATCAAATTAAGCTATACTTATAATAATGGATTTTATAAACAAATAAATTCTTAATATAGCAATTAAAAAATTAAAAATACATATATATGATTTATTCAAAAAAAACTTGTTTCAGAATGAAACAAGTCTAATATTTATATTTTAATCTAATAAAAATGGCGTCCCAGAAGGGATTCGAACCCCCGACACACGGCTTAGAAGGCCGTTGCTCTATCCGACTGAGCTACTGGGACACAAAGCAAGCTATAATAGTATACAACATTTTTAATAAAAAGTAAAGTAAAATAGTAAAAAAGATTTTTATTTTAATAATAAAATATTATTACTTGTAAAAAAACCTAAAATGTTATATAATAATATAGATAAAAGGGGGGACTTAAATGATAAGGTTTGTAAAAAAAATCAAATATGCATTTTTTGTTTTTATTTTATTAATGTCATCATTTGTAATTGCTGGATGTAATATAAAGCAACCTAAAGAAAATTTTGATGCTTTTACAAATAGTATTTTTACAACTGTCATTGGTAAGGATGAATTAACATCAAATTATTTATTTAATAATCCTAGTTTGTTTGGTTTAGAAAGGTATGAACCTTCACTACCAACACCTGCTAAAACACAAGCATTAAGTGTACTTATTATTAATCTGTATTTTGGCCAAGTTAAAAACTTTGATTATAATGAACTAAATGATGATCAACAAATGACATATGATATTATTGTTGATTTATTAGATAACATTAATGCGAAAACATCAGAAATGAGTTATTTAAGTAACAATTATTTAGGTTCATATTTAGGCTATCAAGCTCAACTTCCATTACTTCTTGTTGAATATCATTTTAAAGATAAATTAGATGTTGATAACTATTTTAAGTATTTAGATTTAGTACCTGAAACATTTAAGAAATATGTTGATTTTGAAGTTGAAAAAGCAGATAATGGATATGGAATGCCAAATTTTGTTATAGAAAAAGTCGTTGAACAATGTAACAATTTTATTACAAAAGTAAATGATGCTGACCACTTTATGATTACTGTTGTTAATGATAAAATCGATCAACTTGACTTCTTAACTGATGAAGAAAAAGAAGATTATAAAAAAATTAATGCTGAAAAAGTTAATGGGCCTTTACTTGAGGGATATGCATATGTAAGGGATAATTTACCAAGTATAAAGGATAAAGCCATTAATAATATGGGACTTGCTCATTATGTGAATGATAATGGTGATGAAGTTGGAAAGAAATATTATGAATTATCTTTTCAAAAAGCTGTAGGATATAACATTTCTTTAGATGAAGCCATTACTTATATAGAATCAAAACTAACCAAATATGAGGACGAATTAAAACATTTTAAAGAAATAGCATCACTTGATAATACGTTCTTAACAAGGGTGACTAATACTTTATTTATGGAACAAACGCCCGAAGAACAATTGTCTTTATATCAGAAGATTATTTATTCTGATTTTCCTAGTCTTGATTTAGAAAATGAATTAGATGTTCAAATTAAATATATTGATAAAGCAATGGAAGAAAACTTTAGTCCAGCCGCATATATGACTTCACCAATTGATGAATTTAAAAATGAATATATTTATTTAAATAATAGTTCTATTTTAATTGATAAAACATTAGAAGATGGTACGGTAGTTAAAGATTATGATTATAACTATTTGTTTACAACACTTGCTCATGAAGGATATCCAGGTCATTTATACCAAAATGTTTATTTTAAAAATAAAGAAACTAATATCTTAAGAAAAGTTATTAAAAATTCTGGATATATGGAAGGCTGGGCAACGTATGTTGAAAATTATATGTATAATTTTCTTGATAAAGATAAATATGACCAAGATGTAATTGATTATTATAAATTCCAAGAAAATTATTCAGCCGCAATCTATTCTAGACTTGATATGGGAATTCATTATAATGGATGGACACTTGATGAAACTCATCAGTTTTTATCTAAATATTATAATTTAACGATTGAAAAAACCAAAGAAATATATGAACGTTTAATTGAAGTTCCCAATAATTGTCAATATTATTATTTTACATATTTCAAACTTTGTGATATGTATGATAAAGTATCAACTGCTCTTGGTGATGATTTTTCACCAATTGAATATCATAAACGAATTTTAGACTGTGGTCCATTACCTCTTAGATATGTTGAAGCTCGTGTTTTAGCTTCATTTGGATTATAAAAAGCAAAATAAAAGAAAATATTCAAATAATTTGATATAATATGTAAGGTTAAGAAAAGGAGGATTTATTCGTATGAGTGAATCAAAAGTAAAAGTAGAAAATATTTCAAATAGCAAAGTTAAATTAACTATTAGTGTTAGTAGCGAAGAGTTTGATAAAGCCTTAGATTTGGCTTTTAACAAAGTAATTAAAGAAGTAAAAATTGATGGTTTTAGACAAGGTAAAGCTCCTAAAAACATTTTTATCAATCGTTATGGTTGGGAAAGTTTATATCAAGATGGTATTGAATTTGCTTTACAAATGACATACTATCCAGCATTACAAGAAGCAAATGTTGTTCCAGTAGCTGATCCTAAAATTGATTTAGATGTTACAACAATAAAAAAAGGAAGTGGCTTTGATTATACTGCTGAAGTTGAAATTTGGCCTACACCTGAACTTGGTCAATATAAAGGCTTAACTGTTAAAGCAAAATCAACAAGAGTAACTAAGAAAATGGTTGATGAATATATTGCTGAACAATTAAAGAGTAAAGCTGAAATCGTTGTAAAAGATCAACCTGCTGAAAATGGTGATACTGTTGTTATTGATTTTGAAGGATTTGTTGATGGTGTTGCATTTGAAGGCGGTAAAGGTGAAAACTACCCATTAGAACTTGGCTCTCATGCATTTGTTCCTGGTTTTGAAGACCAATTAGTTGGCGTAAAAACTGGTGATGAATTAGATGTTAATGTTGTATTTCCTGAAAATTATCATGAATCTTTAGCATCAAAAGCAGCTACATTTAAAGTAAAAGTTCATGAAGTTAAAGGTCGTGAAGAAGCTGAATTAACTGACGATGTTGTAGTAGATTTAAATATTGAAGGTGTTTCAACAGTTAAAGAATATATTGAACATGTTAAAAAGCTATTACAATCTCAAAAAGAACAAGAAAATGAAAACTATATCATGGATACTTTAATGAAAAAAATCGAAAAAGGGTCTAAGATTGTAGTTCCTCAAACTGTTGTCGAAGAAGAATTAAATAAACAAGTTGAAAGAATGGAACAACAAGCTAAACAATATAAAGTACCTGTAGAAGTATTATTACAATATAGTGGATATGCTAATTTAGAAGCTTATAAAACAGCTGGCGAATCATATATTAAACGTCAAATAATTGAAGAAGTTATTATTGAAGAAATTGTTAAAGCTGAAAATTTTGAAGTAACATCTGAAGAAGTTGAGGCTGAATACACTAAATTATGTGGTTCTTTAGAGGGCTTAGATGAAAAAGAACAAGCTAAGAGATTAGCTGATGTTAAGAAAAAATATAGTTCTGAACAAGTTGAACATCATCTAAAAATGTCAAAAGCTATCAACCTAATTAAAGATAGTGCTGTAATTGAATAATTATTTTGATTAAATTTCTAATTTCGCTCCATAATAAATATGGAGCGTGATTATTATGGAAAAAGAATATTGTTCATTTTGTGAGAAAGAAATAAACACTAATAACCTAGGGGTTGAAGGTAAAAAGGCATGGATATGTCAAGATTGTATTAATATATACCACCAAATTTTATCTATTGAACAAAAGGAATTATTTAATACGGAATTTATTAAAGATTTAAAAGACAAGTTGATTAGTCCTAAATTAATATATGATAAATTAGATGAATGCGTGATTAGTCAGCATCAAGCTAAAAAAATTTTATCAGTTGCTTTATATCAACATTATAAACGTATTACTCATCCTGAACTTAAAGATTTAGAAAAGCCTAATATTTTAATGATTGGACCTACTGGAGTTGGTAAAACCATGTTAGCAAAAACAATGGCATCAATCCTTAATTTACCACTTGCGATTTGTGATGCGACTGTTTATACTCAGGCAGGATATGTTGGAGAAGATGTTGAAAATATTTTATTAAAGTTATTACAAAATGCTGATTATGACATTGAACTTGCTGAAAAGGGAATAGTGTTTATTGACGAATTTGATAAACTTGCAAGAAAAAGTGAAAATGTATCAATTACAAGAGATGTCTCCGGTGAAGGAGTTCAAAATTCTCTATTAAAAATAATTGAAGGAAATATAATTAATATTCCACCTCAAGGAGGACGTAAACATCCATATCAAGAGTACATTAAATTTGATACATCCAAAGTCTTATTTATTTGTGCTGGAAGTTTTGAAGGTATTGATGAGGTAAAAACGAAACCATTAGGATTTGAAAATAAGAATATGGATACTAAGTTAATTGATACTAAAAAATTACAAAAGTTTGGTATTATTCCTGAAATTTTAGGACGCTTACCAATTATTGCAAGATTAAATCATTTAACTTTAGATGATTTAGAAAATATTTTAGTTAAACCTAAAAATGCTATTATTAAGGAATATCAAAAACTATTTTCTAGTGATAACATTAATCTTAAGTTCAATAAAAAAGCAATAAAATTAATTGCAAGAAAAGCAATGGAAGAAGGAACTGGAGCGAGAGCTCTAAGGAAAATCTTAGAAGAGAGAATGCTTGATGTTATGTTTAAACTTCCATATGATGAACAAATTAAGTCAATTGAAATTTACGAAAATGAAATTAAATATAATGAAAAAAGTGAGGAAGTAATTCCTAGTGCTTAGAAAGGAGATAATATGTTTGAGTTAAATGAAAAAGTAACTGAACAATTACCAGCAATAATTGTAAATGAAATTGTTCCTCTTCCTGGTAATGAATTAAGAGTTGAAATTAATCGTCCAGAAGATGTCAAAGCATTAAAAAGTGCTGAACAATATCGAAATTATGTAGTTGTTATGTTACCTTCAAAAAATGATACTCAAAATGAAACAATTGATAGTTATTATCGAAGGGGAGTAGTAGCGAAAGTTGTTTTAAATATGACCAATCCTAGCGGGTCTAGAAGAGTTAAATTGCAAACAGTCATTAGATGTGATGTGGAAGAATTTGCATTAACAAATCCCCATTTACTTGTAAAATTTACAACTTTACCATCAATAAGTAGTGATATTGATAAAGAAATTGCTACGCTTGAGTTAATTAAAAAAGAAATTATTTCTAATAATAAAATGATGCCTGTTTTAGATAATAGAGATGTAATTTTAAATTGTCTTAAAAAAGGTATGACAAGTGTAGAATTTTCAGATATAATTGCTTTTAATTTATTAGGTGATATTAGAATTCATTTAAAGTATTTGTTTGAATTAGATACAACAAAACGCTTAACTATGATTTTAGAGGATTTACAAAAACAAAAGTATTTTTCTCAACTTGAAATTAAAATTGATGAAGAAGTTAAAAAGAATATTAATGAATCTCAAAAAGAATATTATTTAAGAGAAAAAATGAAAGCTATTCAAGATGAACTTGGAGATAAAGCAAAAAAAGAATCAGATATAGATGCCTTACGTGAAAAAATTAAACAAGCTAAAATGCCAAAGACGGTTGAAGAAAAAGCATATAGCGAATTAAATCGTTATATGTCTACTCCATCTACTTCACCTGAATCTGGAATTATCCGTACATATCTTGATTTCTTAATTAATTTACCTTGGAATAATCAATCTGTTGATTGCAATGATATTTTAAAGGCAAAAGAAATTCTTGATGAAGATCATTATGGATTAGATAAAGTAAAAGACCGAATCTTAGAATATCTTGCGGTTAAAGTTATGACTCAAAAGAATCCTCAAGCAATTCTATGTTTAGTTGGTCCTCCTGGAGTTGGTAAAACATCTCTTGCTAAGTCAATAGCTAGAGCATTAAATAAGAAATTTGTTAAACTATCTTTAGGCGGCGTTAAGGATGAATCAGAAATAAGAGGACATCGTCGTACTTATTTAGGTGCCTTACCTGGTAGAATTCTTCAAAACTTAAAAAGAGCTGGAACAAATAATCCAGTCTTCTTACTTGATGAAATTGATAAGATGAGTAGTGATTATAAAGGTGATCCAACAAGTGCAATGCTTGAAGTACTTGATGCTGAACAAAATCAATTCTTTAGTGACAACTATTTAGAAGAACCATTTGATTTATCTCATGTCTTCTTTATTGCAACTGCCAATTATTTAGGTAATATTCCTGAACCTTTACGTGATCGTATTGAAATTGTTGAAGTATCTAGTTATACTGAATATGAAAAGTATGAAATTGCTAGACATCATTTATTAAATAAGCAACTTTCAGCAAACGGACTTTCATTAAGTCAGTTTACAATATCAGATCAAGCCATCTATACAATAATTCAAAATTATACAAGAGAAGCAGGTGTGCGTGAACTTGAAAGATTACTTGGTACTGTAATTAGGAAAGCAATAAAAAATATCTTAATGAATGGTTTTGAAAAAGTTGAAATAACAGCTTTAAATTTAGAAGAATATTTAGGTAAACCTAAATTTACTAATAATAAAACTGAAGAAAATGATTTAGTAGGAATTGTTACTGGTCTTGCATATACCCAATTTGGTGGTGATACTTTATCAATTGAGGCTACTCATTATAAGGGTGAAGGCAAATTACTTTTAACCGGTCAATTAGGTGATGTCATGAAAGAATCAGCACAAGCTGCATTTAGTTATGTAAAAAGTAATTGTGAGAAATTTAATATTAATATTAAAGATATTAAAGAAAATGATGTTCATATTCATGTTCCTGAAGGAGCCATTCCTAAAGATGGACCATCAGCTGGTGTAACAATTACAACTGCGCTTATTTCAACATTTACAAATAGGGCTGTTCATCATGAAATTGGAATGACAGGTGAGGTTACTTTAAGAGGCCAAGTTCTTCCAATTGGGGGACTTAGAGAAAAATCAATTGCTGCTCATCGAAGTGGGTTAAAGAAAATTTTAATTCCTTTTGATAATTTAAAAGATATTGATGAGATTCCAGAAAGTGTTAGAAATAGTTTAGAAATTATTCCTGTTAAGACAGTTGAGGAAATAATTGATATTGTATTGAAGTAGTATATATTGTAAAATATTTGCAAAAAAAATGTATTTATGATATAATACTCTTGTTATAGTAGTAAATTAATAATTAGGAGGCCTATTATGAGTGCTTTAAGTTGGTATGATTATATATTATTAGTCGTTTCAATTGTTATGATTTTAATTGTAGTTTTACAATCTTCAAAAGAAGATGGTATGAGTGCATTTACTGGTGAAAAGTCAGATCTTTTCGCAAATCAAAAACAAAGAGGTTTAGAAAAAGCCATTAATACAACTACAACAGTATTATCAATTGTCTTTTTCGCATTAACAATTCTTGCGGCTGTATTACCAAGAGTATAAAAAATTTAGGGCTTTAATGCCCTTTTTTCATATTCTAAAAGGGAGGTGAAAAAATGAAAGAAAAAGTAATAGAATTATTAAAAACACCTAAACATATGCTACTTACAGTAGAAGAAATGTATAAATTATTAAATATAACGACACCTATAGAACAAGATGAATTAGGTGATGCATTAGAAGAATTAGAAAATGAATTTATTATAACGCATAATAAACAAAATGCTTTTGCTTTACTTTCATATTTTTCACTTGCGAAAGGCGTTATCAATATTAAAGAAGCAGGATTTGGTTTTGTTGATTGTGACGATTTTAGTATTCATATTGAAAAAGATAAGTTATTTACAGCTTTATCTGGTGATGAGGTAATCGTAAAATTTCATAAATCAAAAAAACAAAATTATGAAGGCGAAATTACAAGAATTATTAATCGTAATACAACTTTTTTAGTTGGTACTTTAATTAAAAGAAAAGGTCGTTATTTTGTTAAAGCCATAAGTTTTAAAAACTCTATATGGGCTAGTATTAAAGATATAGGTAAATCCAAAGTAGGAAATACCGTTAAGATTAAAATAACCAAGTATTATAGTTTTAATCAAGTAGAAGGCTCAGTTGTTGAAGACTATGGTAGTAGTTTTAATGTTGGAATGGATATTACTACTTGTGTTATTGCAAGTGGAGTTAAGTATGAGTTTAATAAAGAAACATTACAAGAAGCTAAATCACTTCCACTAAGTGTTGATGTTAATTTATATTCATCAAGAGTTAATCTCATTAATGAATGCATCATTACAATCGATGGTGATGATGCAAGAGACTTTGATGATGCGGTTAATGTTAAAATACTTGATAATGGTAATTATTTATTAAAGGTATGTATTGCTGATGTTAGTGAATATGTTAAAGAAAATAGTTTTTTAGATATTGAAGCATATGAAAGAGCAACAAGTATTTATTTACCGGATAGAGTTATTCCGATGTTACCATTAGAATTATCCAATGGTATTTGTTCTTTAAATGAAAATGAAATTAGACTTGTAATGGTTGCTGAAATGGAAATAGATAATACTGGTAAAATTATAAATACTGATCACTATGAAGGTATTATAAGAAGTTGTCACCGTATGACTTATAGTGGTGTTAATAAAATATTAGAGGATAATGATTCTAACCTTATTAATAAATATCAAGATATTTATGAAATGTTAATTAATATGAAAAATTTATCTAAAATATTATATGATAAAAGAATGAAAAGAGGCTCTTTTGATTTCGAAACATCTGAAGCTAAACTTGTACTTGATAAAAATGGTAAAGTTATTGATATTTTATTAAGAGAAAGAAAAATTGCTGAAAAACTTATAGAAGAATTTATGCTTATTGCAAATGAAAGTGTTGCTGAAAAAATGACATGGTTAGATGTTCCATTTATTTATCGTGTTCATGATGAACCAGATGATGCAAGACTTAATTTATTTTTAAATAGATTGAGAACTTTAAAACAAGAATTTTCATATAAGAATAAAAATAGTTTACCAAAAGCACTTCAACAATTATTGTTAGATACTAATAGTGAATCTTCAAGTTTAGAAAATACAACTAAAAGTGTAATTAGTAATACACTTTTAAGAACAATGTCTAAAGCAAAATATCAAGAAATTAATATTGGACACTATGGACTTGCAAGTAAATGTTATACTCATTTTACATCACCTATTAGAAGATATCCAGACCTTCTTGTTCATCGTTTGATGAAAGAATTTTTATTTAATAAAAAAGAAGTAAATGAAAATTCAGTTGAATATTTCACAAAAAAAGTACATGATACTGGTCTTTCATCTAGTGCATCTGAAAACCGAGCAGAAGCGCTTGAAAGAAGTTGTGTGGATATGAAGAAATGCCAATATATGGAATCATTTATTGGAAATACTTTTACCGGAATGATATCATCAGTAGTTAACTGGGGAATTTACGTTACTTTAGATAACACAGTTGAAGGACTTGTTAGATTTGAGAATTTACCTAGAGATTATTATGAAGTAGATGAGGTAAAAGGTCTAATTGAAGGTAATTACCATCAGTTTAAGCTTGGTGATATTGTTAGAGTTAGATTAATTGATGTTGATAGTGAGAAAAAACAAATTACTTTTAGATTGATGAGGAAATTAGAAAATGAATAATGAAAAACTTATTTGTCAAAATAAAAAAGCCTATCATGATTATTTTATAGAAGATGAATTAGAAGCAGGACTTGTCTTAACGGGTACAGAAATTAAATCAATTAGACTTGGTAAAGTTAATATCAAAGACGCTTATTGTGAAATAAAGAATAATGAATTATTTATTGTTGGTATGAGTATTTCACCATATACATTCGGTAATATCTTTAATCACGAAGAAAAAAGAAAAAGAAAATTACTACTCCATAAAAAAGAAATATTAAAATTAAATAATCAAGTAATGAAAGATGGATTTACAATTATTCCACTTCGAATTGCTTTACGAAATGGCATTGCGAAGATTGATATTGCTATTGCACGTGGTAAAAAACTCTATGATAAAAGAGAAGATATGAAGAAAAATAGTGACTTAGAGTATATCAAAAAAACAACAAAGGAGAATCGATATAATGAATAAAGCTGAAGAGTTAGCTCGAGCAATATCTGAACAAAATTATAATAAAGCATATGAATTATATACAGAACTTTATAATAAAAATAGTAAAGATTATTTTTCTTTGTTTTCTCGAGCAGTAATTGGCTTTTCTAATTTACCAGAAAAAATGGAACAATCAATTGAAGATTTTGAAGTATTAATAAATAAAAAAACAAAATTTAGTAAAATTGCGAAAGCACAATTAGCTTTAGTATATTCTAATCACTCTAGACCTCTAGAAGCAATTAAATATGGGGAAGAAGCTTTAAAGTATAATCCTGATTTTGCTTATGATTTGCATTATGCTTTATCAAAATCATATATTGAACTATTTGATATTAAATCGAAAGAAAAAGCATTAAGTCATGTTAATAGTTGTCTTGAATTATGTAGTGAAGATAATTGTCATCTTTATGTGCTAAAAATAGAAATTTTAATTGATTTACAAAGAATAAAGGAAGCAGAAGAATTACTTAATTTTGTTTATACTGAATTTGGTAGTTCATATGAATATTATTCTTTAAACGCAAAACTTTATGCTAGACAATACATTGATACAAAAAATCAAGATTTTCTAGATAAAGCATTATCTAATGCTGATATAGCATTAAATTATGAAGAAAATGATTATGTTGTTACATTAATTAAAATTAGAATTTTTGTTGAGAAAAATGATAAAAAAGAAGCATTTAGATTACTTGCTTCAATTAAAGATTATTTTACAGAAGATGAATATTTAGATGAACAATTAAATCTATATGACCAATTTGAAGCATATGATGAGGCAATTAGTTATTTAAATGAATATGTTAAAACATCAAAAACATTTTCAGTATACAATGGTCTTGGTTATTTTTTATCATTAAAAATGAAAAATCTTTCTGATTTGAAAATTGTAAGAGAGCTTTACAATAAAGCTTACTCAATATGTGAAAGTATATCAGTATTTAATAGAATATATTTTATTAATGATATTTTGAATGATGATGAGGATAATTTAAATGAATGTGAAAAACTTTTAATTAAATATCCAGATAATGGTAGATTATATTATCAACTTGCTAAAACACAAGAAATACTTAACTTTGATTATAATGATATATTAAATACATATACTAAATCATATGAACTTGGATACCTTGAAAAAATTTTATATTATTCTGTTGCTATATCTTTGGCTGATAATCCTAAGAAATACTTTAAATATTTTAAAGAATTTAAAAAATTAGATCCTTTATCACTAGATTCTTTTACGGCAAGAAGAATTGGGGTTTTATATTTATATGGTGAAAATGGTTTTGAAAAAGACTGTAATAAAGCTTTAGAAATTCTTAAATATGCTTATTCTAAATCTTCTGACGACTCATGCACATTGAGTAATCTTGGCAGATGTTATGAAATAAATAATTTATATGAAGATGCCTTTACAATGTATAATGCTTCATATGAATATATTAAGAAAGATGTCTTGGAATCATGTAATTGTGGGTATGGTTATTTAGCACATGCTTATATTAATGGCATTGGAACTGAAAAAAATATTGAGTATGCTAAAGAGCTAATCCTTGAAGCAATTGATCGTTTTAAGAATAAATCAAGTAATATTGTTATTTATTTATATTCATATTTTGCTTTACTTGGAGATAGTCGTTTTGATTTAGTAAAAGCAAAAGAATTCTTATCTGAAAAAAGTCCATTCTATAGATATGAATTATCAAGAGCGATGTATTTAAAATTAGTAAAAGAAAAATTAAGTGAAAATATAGATGAAGTTAATAAATTGATAAAACTTTGTGTTAAATATGGTAACAAGGACACAAAAGAACAATATAAAAAATATAAAGATGAAAAAATAATCTATCCATTTATAAATAATTTTTAATATGGACGATTACTCTTTCTTTTTAATTCATTAATTTGTTGTTGTAAATTATTAATATCTTGAATAGTAGGACTTATGGTTTGACCACTGCCTTGAGCATTAAAGGTTAATATAATTTGACCAACAAGCTCAAACCAGTTTCCGAGTGAGTTTTGTTGATCAATAGTTAAATTGCATGATAATAAATAACCTAGTATTACACCTAATGTTGTAAACTCAAGTGGACTTAAGGTCATTAACCAACTGGCAAATGATGATACATCTATGTTATTTTGATTATTGATAAAAACTCCTCCTTATTATAATATACGAATTTATTCTAAAAAAATACATAAAAAGAGGTAATAATGAAAGTATTAAAAAAACAACTAAATAGTAAAATGTGTATCATTTGTGGAGTAGAAAATGAAGCAGGTCTTAAAGCCCCATTTTACGAAATGGAAGATGGAAGAGTTGTAAGTATCTTTGAATTTCGTCAAATCCATCAAAGTTATCCGGAACGCACTCATGGTGGTATGATTTCAACTATGTTAGATGAAATTATTGGACGTGCCATTTGGGTAAGTGAACCCGATATTTGGGGTGTTACAATGGATATTCACGTTAAGTTTAGAAAGCCAGTACCCCTTGATACTAAACTTTTAGCATATGGTAAAATTGTAAAAAATAATAAAAGATTTTTTACAGGAGTTGGAGCAATAATATCTAGTGATGGAAATGTGTTAGCTGAGGCAACTGCTAATTATATTAAGTTACCAGTAGAAAAAATTGCCTCAAGTGATGTCCATAATGATGTAAATATTTATATTGAAGATAATGTTACGGAGATTGATATCTAGTAACATTTCCTGCAGCAATGGCGGAACAGGTAGACGCGCTACTTTGAGGGGGTAGTATACTTTATGTATGTGTGAGTTCAAATCTCATTTGCTGCACCATTATAGTAAATCGATAAGTCTTTTTCATAGGACTTATTTTTTTTGATTTTGTGAGGTATTTTAACTAAATATGGTTAGAATATTCTCTTTTTTTATTTATCTAAAAGATTTTATGTTGTACAAACCTAGGGATGCTTGTCATGGAACAGAACCATTGACTTGCGGGTATCGAACCTTTAGTTCCAACGGGAACTGAACCTGTAAGATATAATAAAAGAGATATTTCTCTGAAAATAAATGAGAAAATGTTGTATATTATTGTTGTGTTAGTTTGGTGAAAAGTTTAAAACAATTAAAAATAAGGTTGTGAAAATATGGATAGCATTAAATTGGTGAATGAATGGAAATATTCAAATATATTAATTTATGATATTATAAAAAACCAGTTCAGCTTGGTGGTTTTTTTATTGAAAATGTTTATATAATGGAGTCTTCATTTGTTCAAAATAATCGTGAATTACGAGGGATTATTAAAATCAAAAAAAAGAATTATATTTTACATTAATACTTCATAAAATATCTAATATTAGCATATATGAGTTTCAAACATTAAATAGCATAACAATTTCTATAGAAAATGGAGAAAAAAGTTTAGTTTTTTTGTCCAGAGTCAATGATGTTGTTATTTTTTATATTGAGTTTGAAGGTGGTTCGATAAACTTTGATAATAATACTTATGTTGATATTTATGATTAATAAAGCAATAGTGCATAAATAATTATATAGTTATATAAATCGTCCATTCATATGACGTTAAACGTGGAGTATGGAAAAGAAGTAAACATAAAAATGTGAAAGAAATTGTAAAGGAGATTTAATATAATGGCAAGCAGTTATTATAAACCTTGTAAAGAATTAGATGATGTTTGGAATTAGATAAATATTGGGAAATAGATATGAAAAAATGGTTCGAAGGTTATTTAGTTATTGCTGAAGAAACATCATATGCGTTAGCTGAATGTCAAGTTGAATATGCCTATCTTGAAGGTATTTGAACAGAAAAGAACTTAGAAAAAGTACTATATTGGACAACTCGTTCGGCAGAACATGGTGATAGAGACGGACAATGTAATTTGGCTTGGATTTATGAAGAAGGTCTATGTGGAAAAAAGGACATAGAAAAAGCTAAACATTGATATAAAAAATCAGCTCTACAAGATAATGATTTATCAATAGAAAAATGTAAGAATATAATGTTGAATTATAATTAACAAAAAGGAGATGCTTCGACTATGAATGCAATTTTCAAACTTAATGGATTACGAATAGAGATAAAAAGGTTTATAGCAAAAGCAAAATACGGAGAAAACTATAAAGAAATGAAAAGTTATTCTCATTATAATACTGGATATGACATTTATTTAAAGAAAGAGGGATTGTAGTTATGGAACTAACAATCAAAGATTATATTAAAAGAGAATTAAAAGAAAAAGACCAAAAGTAGCTTTAGCATATGTAGGCTTTTTGGAAGAAAATAATTTAGAAGTTAGAAAAGATAATGGAGACTATTGGAAAGATAATATTTATTATTGGATAATATATAAAGATAAATGTGTTGCTTTTATTGCAATTAAAGATCAATCAGAACCAGATACTGATTGGACAGTATATTCAGATGATATTAATGATAAATATTTATTAGAAGAATATGTAACTGAAGAAGAAAAGAAAATCGCATTTGAACATAGTGATAGTTGTAGATGTGGTGGCGGTCCTACGAAAATGCTTAGAGAAGATGTTGAATGGTGCTGTGAAACAAATTTTAGATTTAATGTATCAATAAAGTAAGATTTATCATTTATGAAAAAGATGATAATATTAAAAATGATGGAGATTGATAGTAAATAAAATAATTAATTTTTGTTTTAAATTTTATTCTAATATTCTTTTTAATACATATAATAATATTGCATAAAGTTTGTTTTATAATTGACAAAAGTTTGTTAAAATGATAAAATATTTATGTAAACATCTATGATATTCATTTCTCGCAGGCAGTAAATGATAAGGTGTTTTTAATTTTACAATCTCGCAGGCAGTATTGTAATAAGTAGCCGTGAATAGCGGCTTTTTTTCATAAGGGAGGATATGTTAATGAGCTTTTTAATTGATTTTACTAATTTACCATATAGTAATAAACATTATGGTGGTAATGCTGGACTTAAACGAGGAGTTATAATTGAAAAGAAAAACTGGCTTTTAAAGTTTCCTCAAGAAACATCAACATTTGATAATGTTACTATTTCATTTACAACCTCACCACTTTCTGAATATGTTGGGAGTCATATATATCAAATATTAGGATATACTGCTCATAATACTATATTAGGTTATTATTTTAATAAAGAACTAGGTAAAAAGCAAATTGTTGTTGCTTGTGAAGATTTTACTGAAAATGATGAATATACACTTGTTGATTATGAAAGTATAAAGAATAATTATAGTGATGAACTACAAAATGAAATAATTAAATTGAATGAAAGTTTACCTAAATATAAGTCTAGTGGTATTTCACAGCATAGCATCAAAATAGAAGAAATACTTTTACAATTTGAAAACAATAATTTATTTAAATATAATCAAGAAATGAAGGATTTATTTTGGGAAATCTTAGTTATTGATTTTATTATTAATAATAATGATAGAAATAAAAATAATTGGGGACTATTATATAATAAAGAAAATAAATCTTATAAACCAGCTCCAATATATGATAATGGATCATCATTTGTTTCTAAACACACTGATGAAAAATTACTAGGAATCATGTCAACTGAGTCTAAAATGATTAATTCTGTTTTAAATGGAATGTGCTATTATACAATTGATAATGTTGTAATGAATTTTAAAAAGTTTTTTGAGACTTTGCATACAAAGAATTTGGATGAAGAGCTAAACAATGCCATTGATAGAGTTAAGAGTAAAATTGTAAATTCCTGGAGTAGTATTATTGAATTTATAAATGATATACCTAATGACGAACACGGAATAAAAATAATTAGTAATGTTCAAAAGAAGTTTTTTATTGAATCAATGAGGATAAGAATTAATTATATTTTTAATTTAAATTTGTAATATCGTATGAAACTTTTTGTAGTGTTAATTAATTTTATATTACTACTAAAAGTTGCATAGTGAAACATTTAGTAGTAATGACACAAAACTTAGTAGATTAATTAAGATTTAAGTCTTTATTTGCTAATATTTGAATTTACAAACTTTGTTCTTGTAAATAAAATAAATATTAAATTTAAAAATCTATAATTATAAATTTTAGTGGTTAAATGGAGGAAAAAATGAAAAAATGTATAATATGTGGGGATGAAGCAAAATATGATTTATGTTATAAATGTTTTTTAGAAAAAAATAAAATTAAATTGGATTTAGATGGTAGTATTAATACTTTAGAGGAAACAAAAGATTATTATAATAACTTAAAATATAATATTTTTAAATTGAAAAATATAGAGTATGCTAAAACAGGTTGTTTAAAACTTTTAGCATTAGCTGAAGTATTAGAACAAGAATATAATCAAAAAGGATTTATTGAAAAATCAAAAAAGGATGTAGACACTTTATTGAATAAGAAAAAAGAATATTTGGAAAAACTAAAAAATGGTAGTAGTACTAATGATAATATTAATGACGATATGAATTTACTAACCAATGATTATAGAAGCATACTAAAAGAAGAACTACAGCCAGCATCTGATGAAGTATTAGATTATAGAAGAGTTTATCCAATGCAATATAGATGTAAAGACGGACATTATGTAAGAAGTAAGTCTGAAAAATTTATTGATGATGCTTTATTTGAAGCAAAAAAAATACATGTATATGAAAAAAGAGTTAAAAATGTAGATACTGGTGAAGATTATTATCCTGATTTTTACTTGCCATTTGAAGGATCAGATGGAGTTTATATCGAACATTTTGGTTTAGAAAATAATGAAAATTATTTGAAAACAGAAAAAAAGAAAATGGCTTATTATAAAACACAAAATTTTTGTGTAATTGAAGTAAGAGAAAAAAACATAAGCTGTATTAATGAATATTTAGAAGATGAATTATTTAAAATAAATAAGAAAATTAAATGATATATGCATTAGCTATTATGAAATCCAGAATAATAAAAATAATGGTTCATAGATTTAGTTTATGGTTTGGTGTCAATAACTTTGTTTTTTAAATAATTTATGTGTATATTGTATAATTAAATGCGAAAAGAAAAGTTCGCATTTTTTCTTTTATATG
>CAZDPJ010000018.1:0-27643 GCA_964507405.1 uncultured Staphylococcaceae bacterium | reverse complement strand
TATCATAGATTTTCTAGGATAAACCTTTTATAGCATAACAACTGCAAAAGTCAGGTTATAACATAAAAGAAAAGAAAAAAAAGAAAAAAAGCCTATAACATAATGTTATACGCTTATTTCGATTCATTTTTAATCATGGTAACATTAGCTACTTGAGCCCTATAAATATTTGCGTAGAAACCATTTAGTTTGACTAGTTCTTCATGAGTGCCTTCTTCTTTTTTCTCACCATGGTCTAATACGATGATATTATCAGCGTTAAATATTGTTGAAAGTCTATGCGCAATAATAATTACCGTTCTTCCTTTACATGCAACATTTAATGCTGTTTTAATCATTTCTTCAGTTTCAGTATCAATATGTGAAGTAGCTTCATCCATAATTATAATTGAAGGATTAAATAAGATAGCTCTTGCTAGTGAAATAATTTGTTTTTCACCAGCACTAAGGTTATCACCAGATCTAGTTATCTTTTGATTTATGCCATCTGGAAATTTATCAATTATTCTTTTACCACCAATTGAAGTTAAGATCTCCGTAATTTCTTCATCGGATACTCCTTCTTTTCCAAATCTAATATTACTAGCAATTGTCCCTCTTAATAATACCGGTTCTTGTAAAACAATACCAATATGTTCACGATAAGTTCGTTTTGAATAAGTATTAATGTCCACATCGTCAACATAAATATGACCACATGGAATATCCATATTCGGATCTAAATCATAAAAACGAAGTAACAAATTCATAAGTGATGTTTTACCACTACCAGTATGGCCAACAAGTCCAACCATTTGACCAGCTTTAATGGAAAAACTAACACCTTTTAGGACATATTCATTAGGAACATAACTAAACCAAACATTTTCAAATCTAACATCACCCTTATAACGAGGAATACTAATTTTCGTATCATCTTCAAGAGGTGCTTCAATTAGTTTATGTATTCTTTCAATTCGAACATGAGAATGTTGAAATTCACTTATTTGTGAAAAGACAATCGAAATTGGTTCAATTATTTTTAACAAATATTCATTATATGCATAGATTAAACCTGCTGTAATTGTAATACCAACAAAATTTAAATTTTGTAAGCCAAAATATAAAACAACTAATGCTGTAATTAAAGCTTTAACTATATGAATCATATTCCAACCAATCGTAACATGAAGTCTAACTTCTTTTAATTGTTCTTTCATATAAGTATCATTTATTTCATCAAACTCTTCAATTGTTTGATTCTTAAAATTAAATACTTGTAAAATATGAATACCATTAATGATTTCATTAGTTTTCGCTGTTAACATACTTCTTGCTTCATTTACATTAACGGCTCTTTTTCTTAGCTTTTTAAGGAATAATTTTACCCATATAAAAACAAATGGGTAAATGATGAAACTTAAAAGTGCTAATCTATAGTCAAGATAAAACATTCCAATATATGCAAAAATAAAACTTAACAATGCACTTGCAAATAGATTAATTAATTGACGGTATAAAATAATTAATCCATCAACATCTTGAGTAATACGTGAAGCAGTTTTTCCTGCCGGTTCTTTTTCAAACTCCGCAATCGGTAGTCTTTCGACACTTCTCATTGCGGCGGTCCGACCATCACGGGCTAACCAGTTCACCATTCTATTAGTACTAAAATGTTGAATAAACGTACAAACTATAGTTAAAATCATTTTGATGAACAAAAGAATGATAAAAATAACAAGCGATTTCGTAATTGGCTGATAAAATAGTCCAATTTCACTAACCGATAATTTCCTAGCACTATATGAAAATGTACCTGTTTTATTACTAATAATTAGTTGATTGTCAACAATTTCTTTATGTCCTTCTTCAATATTTGAATCAATAAAATAGAAACTTGTCTTATTAATTACAACACTAACCTTCTTAATTACATGTTCATTTTTAGCTAAATGTCTTTCTTGTTTATAGTATTTTCCTTCAAAATAAATTGATTGACTTGTATTATTTTCTACTTCAACCCATGGATATTCAATTCCCATAACACCATCATCTAAAATGTTTTTTACAATTAAAGGTGACAAAAAATTAAGGGTTTGAACGATTATAATCATTATTAAGCTAATGACTAAATATCTTTTTTTACCTTTTATAAATTTAAATAATCGTTTATAATTAGTCATAAATTTCACCTTTTATTTGTCTTAAGTATTGATTTTTATACCAATTATCATAATTAATTAGTTCTTTATGAGTACCAATACAAGATATCTTTCCATTTTCCATAACGATTATTTTGTCAGCTTTAGCTATTGCTGAAAAGCGATGAGCAACAATAATATTAGTTTTATCACGTCTTGTTTCTCTTAATTTTTCAATAATATTGGCTTCAGTTAAGGCATCTACTGCACTTAATGAATCATCTAAGATAAGGATTTGGGGATTTTTGACTAGTGCTCTTGCAATTGATAAACGTTGTCTTTGTCCACCTGACAATGAACCTCCAAGTTCTGATACTTGTGTTTGTTCTCCTTCTGGTAACATTTGAAGGTCTTTTTTAAAATCCGAAACATATAAAGCCGAACTTAGATCATTAGACGAAGCTTGAGGATTTCCTATTAAAATATTATCATCAATTGACCTTCTAAATAGAATATTATTTTGAGGAACATAGCCAACAAGTGATCTTACATCTTCGATTTTATAATGATTAATATTAATTCCATCAATTAAAACTTCACCGCTAGTTACATTAAATTCTCTTAATAATTGTCTAATTAAGGTTGATTTACCAGCCCCAGTTGGGCCTACAATTCCAATCGTTTCCCCTGATTTAATCGTTAAATTAATATCTTTAATAACAGAAAAATCATCAAAAGGATATTTAAAAGAAACATTTTCAAACGATATTTCCTTAAAGTTAATTACTGATAATGGTTCATCATCATCCACTACTTTTGGCATTCTATCCATTATTTCATAAAATCTTCCATCAGCAATTAAAATATTACTAATATTATTTAAAATATTACTTAAACCGATTAATGGATTATATAACATTGCAACATATAATAAGAAAGTAACTAAATCACCTGGTGTAATATAAGCCTTTAAGACCATATAACAACCAACAGAAATACCAATAAAATAAGATATAGCATAAGTTAATTCAAACATCGGTGTAAACATTGATTCAAATTTTAATATCTTCCACCATGAGTCAACATCGGCATCAATTGCTTTTTTTGTTCTTTTAAAATCTTCCTCTTCAGCACCATATGCTCTTACAACCTTTACACTTTCAATTGATTCAAGCACACTTTCCGTCATATTTGCATATATTTCATGATGGATTTTATAATATCTTCTTTTCTTTTTTCTAATAGCATTTAGAATAAATATTGCAATCGGCATAAATGTAACCGATAATACTGTAAGAATAGGATTAATCATTATCATCATTGATACTGATGAAACAATTAAAGCAATATAATATACTAAGTTTTGTAAAAAAGTTGTTGCTAAAATAGTTAAATTTTGTAAATCATTTGTCATTCTAGCAATTAAATCACCTTTAGTATATTCTTCAAATAATTGCGAATCCATATCAAAGAGATGATTTAAATATTTTTCTCTAAGTTTAAATGATAATGTATGGCCTAGTTTATTAATATAATAATGATAAAAGATATTTACGATATAGATAATTGTTGGAATAATAGTTAATCCTAAAATATAATATGCAAATTTTACTTTTGTCAAAGTTCCCATTGCAATTTCATCAATTGCAAGTCCTAAAAGTTTTGCTGGAAAAACAGGGAAAATAGAAACTATTAACAATAGCACTATACAAAATAAATACCGATACCAATTTTCTTTAAAAAACCAACTTAAATGTTTAAATGCTTTTATCATAATGTCTCCTTATAAGCTTTTTATCTTATTGTTTCTAATTGGTCTTGTTCAAATTTTACTACTTTAACCAATAAATTATTTAATTCATTCATATTTAATAAAACATTTGTTAAATAATTTATTTCCTTTTCTATTATATAAGGACTATCCTTTTCTTCTACAATATTATGTTTTTTAAAATATTGATGCACAATATAGTTACGAGTTTTAAGTACTTTTTCGAGATTTAATATATCACTATTTGATAATTGCTTTGTTTGTTTGACTAATCTAATTATTTCACCAAGGGTCATATGGCCAAGTTCATATGCCATATTTTCCGCTTCTTTAACAACATTTTCAAAACGAGATAGAGGAATTGAATTAGTTTGTTCGAATTCCTTTAAGACAGTATCACATCTAAGCATTAAAGCAAGATTCCACTCGATATATTGAGAACTTTCAATTATTTGTCCAATTAAAACATATAAATTATTCATTATTCCCACTTCCTATTTTTCTTAAACCACTCTGTATCTTTTAATAAAGTATCATTATTACTACAATTAACCACTACCCCAACTTTATCAGAAGTAACAACAATATTACCATTCATTGATGTATAATTATTAGGAGTTCCATCAAGTGATAACGATGTAACATAAACTTTATCTGTGTATTTTGCAATTCTAGATATTGCGGCTTGTGTAGGAAACATATTATCATTATTGGTTGTATACTCATTTGAACCAGCACAACAACAAATACAAACAATTTTTGGTTTAATAACATCTAATAAACAATTATTAGATGAAGTTTTTGAACCATGATGACCAGCTTTAAATAGTTCTACTTCAGGTAAAGTATTATATTCAACTAATTTTTCTTCCCCATGTTGCTCTAAATCACCAGTAAACAAGAAATGACGTTCTCCTTGATTTAATAAGAAACAAACAGAATTATCATTTTCATCTTTAGTTGGATGGTCATAATAATAGTTATATAGAATTTCTAATTCTATTTCATCCGTTAGTTCATAATATCTTTTCGCTCCTGATGTATTATTATAACAATCAAGTGCTGTATAATGATTAGTTCCGTTTTTCTTTAGTTCATCTCTTTTTGAACAATAATTATTATATACCGTACTTGTTTTAGTTGACTTTGGAGCATCAATTAAAGTATCAATTTGATATCTATCAAAAATACCAGGATATGTTTTATTACCAACTAATGCGGCGATATGGTCTTGGTCATAGTGAGTAACGATAACATATTCTAAGATTCCATCTTTGACATAATCATCTAAATAATTATCTATTGCATCACTACTATTTGCACGAGAGCCACCATCTACTAAGATATCTACATCTCCTGCTTTAATATAAATTGAATCACCAGCATAACCATTACCAAGTTCTAGGAAATGGATACTTAATTCATCACTAATTTCAATAGGTGAATCAGTTGGTGAATCACTAGGGTATAATTTATTTAAATAATAGTTAATACCAACAAATATAATAACGCTTAAGGCAATAATTATCAAAAGCGTAACCAATATTTTAGAACTATTTTTATTCTTATTTTTTGCTTTTCTCTTCATAAATCCATCTCCAATCTTTACAATAAATTATACTACTTTTTTGATATTTTAGCATTAAATATGAAAATATAAATAAGAACAAAATTATTACTATTTTTGACTAATTGTGGTATAATATTATTAAAAGGAGATGATAAATATGTATGCGAAAAATGCATGGAATAAATATAGTGGTAGTTCACTAGATGAATTAATGCAATTCAATGAAGAATATAAAGCATTTATCTCTGCTGGTAAAACAGAAAGAAAATGTGTTAAACTTGCTGAAGAACTTGCATTAAAAAAAGGATTTAAAAATATTAAATCATTTAAATCTTTAAAACCTGGCGATAAAGTTTATTCAACAAATAAAGGAAAGAACTTTGTAGCCTTTATAATTGGTGATAAACCAGTTGAAGAAGGATTAAGAGTTTTAGGTGCTCATATTGATTCACCAAGACTTGATGTTAAGCAAAATCCTTTATATGAAAATAAAAACTTTGCCTTACTTGATACTCACTATTATGGTGGTATTAAAAAATATCAATGGGTTACTATCCCACTTGCAATATATGGTGTTGTTTGTAAAAAAGATGGTAGCATCGTTGAAATAGAAATTGGGGATAAAGAAACTGACCCAGTTGTTGGTATTTCTGATTTATTAATTCATTTATCAGGCGACCAAATGCAAAAGAATGCATCAAAAGTAATTGAAGGTGAAGACTTAGACTTAACACTTGGTAGCATACCTCTTGAAGGTGATGAAAAAGAAGCTGTTAAAGCTAATGTTTTAAAAATCTTAAAAGAAAAATATGACTTTGAAGATGAAGACTTCTTAAGTGCTGAACTTGAAATTGTTCCTGCAGGTGCTGCACGTGACTATGGACTAGACCGCAGTATGGTTGCTGGATATGGCCATGATGACAGAGTTTGTGCTTACACTTCTTTACGTGCTGTCTTAGATAGTGAAAAAGCAGAATACACAACTTGTGCAATTTTAGTTGATAAGGAAGAAGTTGGCTCAATAGGTGCAACCGGTGCGGAATCTAAATATTTTGAAAATACAATTGCTGAACTTGTTAACTTAACTACGTCTTATAGCGAATTAAAAGTACGTCATGCGATGGAAAATACTAAGATGTTATCAAGTGATGTATCTGCTGGATTTGACCCTCTATATGCTGGTGTCAATGATAGTAAGAATGCCGCATATCTAGGTAATGGTATTTGTTTTAACAAATATACAGGTGCACGTGGTAAAAGCGGATGTAATGATGCAATGCCTGAATATTTTGCTGAAATAAGAAAAGTAATGGACGAAAATAATATTAACTTCCAAACAGCAGAACTTGGTAAAGTAGACCAAGGCGGTGGTGGTACCATTGCTTATATTTTAGGAAACTATAATATGAATGTAATTGATGCTGGCATTGCCGTACTTAATATGCATTCACCAATGGAAATTGTATCAAAAGTTGATGTTTATGAAGCATATCTTGCTTATAAAGCATTCATAACAAAAATGTAATAACATATGACTTTAGTTTATTATGGAAAATAATAAATTAAAGTCTTTTTTATTTGAAACAATTTAAAAAATAAGTATAATATTATAAGGTGATACAAATGACGACAGAAATTGACAATAGAAAAATTAAAAAAAATGAAATAGATATGTGTTCTGGTAATCTATTTAAGAAGATCCTCTTCTTTAGTTTACCACTTGCCGCAATGGGGATGCTACAACTTTTTTATAATGCTGCTGACTTACTTGTTGTTAGTAATTTTAGTAGTCAAGATGGAGCATTAGGAGCAGTTGGGTCAACTTCTGCTTTAATAAATTTAATCGTAAATCTCTTTATGGGATTATCTGTTGGAACAAATGTAGTTTGTGCAAAATACTTTGGAGCCAAAGAATATGATAAAATTGGAAAGGTTGTCCATACATCAATTTTTGTAAGTCTTATTACTGGTATTTTACTAGGCATAATTGGTTTTTTTATGGCTCCAACATTTTTACACTGGATGCATAATGATTCTCCACTTTCTAGTCTTTACCTTAAAATTTATTTTATTGGTATGCCCTTTAATATGGTTTACAACTTTGCAGCTGCGGTTTTAAGAGCAGTAGGTGATACTAAAAGACCTTTATATTTTTTAAGTATTGCTGGTGTAGTTAATATTCTCTTAAATCTCTTCTTTGTCATTGTATTTGATATGGGGGTTGCAGGAGTAGCAATTGCAACAGTAATATCTCAAGTAATATCTTGTGTTCTAATTATGATTACACTTCTTAAAAGCACAGAATGTTATCGTTTTAGATTAAATGAATTTAGAATTTCAAAGAAAGCATTATTAGAAATAACAAAAGTTGGTTTACCTGCTGGAATTCAGTCTTGTCTATTTTCTATTTCTAATGTAATAATTCAATCCTCAGTTAATAGTTTTATTGTAAATACTGATGCTATCAAAGATGGTAATGCTGCCGCATCAAGTATAGAGGGATTTGTTTATACCGCAATGAATTCTATTTATCACGCTGCACTTGCCTTTATCGGACAAAACTATGGAGCGAAAAATGAAAAAAATATTAAAAAAGTTACCATTTATTCATTAATTATTGTTACAATGGTTGCGGTCGTATTTGGTGGTGCGTTATTCCTTGCTGGGCCTTATGTATTAAAAATTTATATCAATTCATCAAGTGCTGGTGCTGATGTTGCTTTAAAGGTTGGTTTTATCCGTCTTCATTACTTATGTCTTCCATACTTCTTATGTGGAATTATGGATGTAATGGTTGGTGTATTAAGAGGGCTTGGTTCATCAACATTACCAATGATAGTATCAATTATCGGTGTTTGTGGATTTAGAATTATGTGGATTTATTTAGTGTTTAGAAATTATACTGATTTCATAAATTATGAAGATTTAAATTTATTATATATTTCTTATCCAATATCCTGGATCATAACTTTCTCAATTCATTTACTTACTTATTTTATATATTCAAGAAAAGTATTTAAGAAATTTAAAAGTCCGGATATTTTAACAGCTTAAAAAGAGCTATTATTATAATCACTAATGGTTATAATAATAACTCTTTTTTTATTTAAAGATTTTACTTATTGCGGGGATGATTTCTTTAATAACACAATTAGTCGTATTAATACATAAATCATAGTTTTGTCTTTTTCCCCATTTTTTCCCTGTATAATATGAATAATATTTGGCTCTTTCTTTATCTATTTTCTTTATTCTTTTAGCCATTTGTTTTTCGGTGTAAGTCTCTTTTTCGTTAAGTCTTTCCATACATCTATTAATCCTACTATTGATCGAAGCATAAATAAATATTCGATATGGTTTTAGGTCTTCTAAAATATAGTCAGCACATCTACCAACAATAACACATGATGATTTCTTTGCTAAATCCTTAATAATATCTGTTTGTGCTTGATAAATATTTTGGATTTGTTTTAAGTGAAAATCTTCAATATAATTAATTGAATGACCTATAGTAATAGGATATAAATTATGAGGTTTCTTTTCAATTACTTCTTGAATATAATCTTCTGACAAAGAAGTTTTTTTCGCAATTTCAGTTATTATTTCTTTATCATAATATTCATATCCTAATTCTTCAGCAAGTCTTCTACCAAATTCTCTTCCACCACTTCCAAATTCACGCCCAATAGTAATAATTGTATTCATATTCTTGTTCCTCTTTTCTCAATTATTCTTTCTCGATATCTCTTGTAGCTTTAATATCAACACCTAAACCTAAAACATTTTTAATAATAATATCATTTATTTTTACCGGAGCTGAAACACAAGTCTTATTTATTTCATTCATTACATCAAATATACGAGACTTTTCAACTGGTGATGTTGTTGTAACGGGAACTCTATTAATTTTTCCCTTAATTACTTTAACAGTTGAAGTAATCGTTCTTTTAGGACAGGTTACTTCATTAATAGCATATACTTCTCCTCTTTTACAGCTATTACCTGTTACATTATTATTATCATCTATTTCTAAGTGACACCCTTTCGGACAAATTATACATATCATCTTACGCATCTTCCACCTCTAAAGTTATGGCATTATTATTTAAAATAATACTTTTATCGATATTAAGATTTTCCATTTCAGCAGGAATTAAATATTGTTTCTTTATCTTTTTAATTAACTCATCACCTTGATAAATATTGATATAACAATTTTGGTGAGGAGTAGTTACTCGAAAACTAATTCTTACTTTTTCAATATTTGTTAAATTAACTCTTTGAGGAAGGACATAACTAATTCCCTTTCCATTAATTACCTCAATTGATGTACCTTTATTTAACTTACCATTTAAATATTTAGCAACACTTTCACCTACCTTAATTCCTTCAAGGGTTACATAATCAACTAAATCATGAACATGAAGGGAATTACCACAAGCAAATATACCTTCAATACTTGTTTGATAAGATTCATCTACTAAAGGTCCTTTAGTTTTAGGATGTAATTTTACATTAAGATTTTCAAGTAAAGGATTACTTGGAATAAGACCAATTGAAAGAAGTAAAGTATCTACTTCAATTTCTTGACAAGTTTCTTCAATATAATTTAAGTTATCATCTACCTCAACTAATACTATTTTTTCAAGTCTTGTTTTACCAATTGTCTTTTTAACGGTATGATGTAAATATAATGGAATATTAAAGTCTTCTAAGCATTGAACAATATTACGATTTAATCCATTTGAATATGGCATTATTTCAGCAACCCCAATGACATCAGCACCTTCTAGTTTCATTCTTCTTGCCATAATTAGGCCAATATCACCACTACCTAAAATAAAGACTTTTTTCCCAACCATATAGCCTTCAATATTTAAATATTTTTGAGCCATACCTGCTGTCATTACTCCACTACATCTATCACCATCAATCGCAATAGCACCTCTAGTTCTTTCTGTGCATCCTGTTGATAAAACGACTGATTTCGCATGTACTCTTACTAATCCTTCTGCCTCATTAGAATAAATAACTAGAAATCCATCATTAGTTTTATCAAGGCTTAAAACACAAGAATTTAACTTACATTCAATATTTCTTTTTAATACTTCTTTTTCAAATCTATTTGCATATTCAGGACCAGTTAATTCTTCTTTAAAAGTATGAAGGCCAAAACCATTATGAATACATTGTAATAAGATTCCTCCAAGGTAAGCTTCCTTTTCCACTATTAATATTGATTTAACTCCATTATCATATGCACTTATGGCACTAGCAACACCAGCACTACCGCCACCAATTATCACTAAATCATAATTTTTCATCTTATTCACCTTTAGTTTTGCCTATTACAATATAAGAACCATTCTTACCATAGGTCAAGTCTTCTTCTTTTTTGTTTAACTCTTTTGATAAAATATTCATTATAATTGGTTCACAAAAAACACCTTGACATTTTCCAAAACCAGGTCGAACTCGTTTTTTAACCCCTTTTACAGTCGTTGCACCACAAGAACGATTAATAATATCTATTATTTCACCTTCACTTATTTTTTCACAACGACATATAATTTTACCAAATGATTTATTTTCTTCAATTAGTTTTTTTCTTTCTTCAAAACTTTTTTCATTAAGTCTGATTAAAGGACGACGCTTAGGATTAAAATCAGACTTTTCTTCTTTATCTTTAATCATATCACTAACCATTAAGGCTATTGCCGGACTAGAAGCAAAGCCAGGAGATTCGATTCCCGCAACATTAATGAAATGATGACTAGTCTCTTCAATAATAAAGTCACCTCTATCACCAACTGCTCTGTTTCCTGAAAATACTCTTATTTGTTTATCATAACTAATATTATCAACTAATTCCTTAGCTTTTAGTTTAACACTTGATAATGTTTCTTGGTCAGTAGATACATCATCAAACTCTTCAACAAACTCACTTGAAGGACCAACTAAATAATTATAATGTGTTGTTGGACTTACTAATACCCCTTTTCCTTTTTTAGTTGGCACATTAAATAATACATGTTTAACATAATTGTTATCAAAATGGTCTAAAACATAATATTCACCACGTCTTGGTGTAATTGTAAAACTTTTTTCATTAACCATTTCATTAATAACAGCTGAATATACACCACTTGCATTGATAACATAGTTTGTAGTATATGTTGTTTTATCAGTAATTACTCTAAATAAGTCTTCTTCTTTTTTAATATCAACTACTTTTTCAGATAAATGAAGTGAAACCCCATTATCAATGGCATTTTCCATTACTGCGACTACATATTCAAAAGGATTAATAATACCTGCACTTCTTGCAAGCAATCCTTTTATTACTTTATCAGTAATATTGGGTTCCATTTCTTTTAAGGTATCATGGTCTAGTATTTCGACATCTACTCCATTTTCTATTGCCCTTTCGGCTAATTCCTCTAGAATTTTAACTTCTTCTAAATTATTAGCAAGCGTAATTGAACCAATTCGTTTAAATTCAACATCTAAGTTACTACAGATTTCATCAAACATTTTATTTCCCATTACATTTAGTTTAGCTTTTAAAGTACCAGGTTTAGGGTCATATCCGGAATGGATGATAGCACTATTCGCTGAAGAAGCACCATCACCAACGTCATTTTCTTTTTCTAATACTAATATATTTAATTTATATTTAGCTAGATTTCTGGCAATTGATGCGCCTATAACACCAGCACCAATAATTATAACATCATACATAAATTATACTCTCTTTCTTATATTATTAATTCTAATTCTTCAGATTTATTTTTAAATGTTGTTTTGATAATAAACTTAATTGGTTTATTATATTCTTTAATTCTACCTAATTTATCAACACATGGATTATCACAGATTAATTCAATCTTATATCCTTCTTCCTTATATAATAGGATTTTATATTCAAACATAACAAGCTCAATAAACTTATCCCACATTCCATTCATTCTCATTGTTTGAGGACAATTCTTTCCACTAAAGTAATGATGTTGTTTAACACCATTGATATCTAAATTATTTTCTTTTAATAAATAAGCAACAAGTTTGGCTGTTCTTTGCCATGTTAAATAAATATCACTACCAATATTTATACAAGATTCAATTCCAATTGAGTTATTATTTCCACCACGATTTGCTATTTTTTCAAATGATGTATTAAAGTAAGTTTCACCAATATAATATTTACCATCAATTAATTTACAAAGGATTCCTTCGGAGTTGATATCACTTGTTTTAGGCAGACGGTCTAGAATGACTTTATCATCTTTTACTTTATATATACGAGGAGCAACAAGATTTGTTTTTTCATTATTAACTTCATAATAACCATCTTCACTAATCGTAACGCTTCCAAAAGGAGCTTTTCCTTTTACTAAAGTATCATATAAAGTATAATCATATTTAGTTGTATCACCAGCATGATAGGCAACCTCATTATCAGGAATTTGATGATAAATTCCGTCATTACCAACGACATACTGAAAACTAGCAAGGTATTTGCCCATTTCCCATTCACATTTTTTAACTGTTTCACTCCAAAACTTAGCATCATGAATCTCATCAGCGTCTCCCGTATCATGAACAGTAATATAATATTTTGGTTTTATTCTTCCATCTCGATTTTCATTAGTTAATGGAGCGATATTTTCTAGTATTGTAAGTTCTTCAAATAAATATTTAGTTACACTATTTATTAACATATAATCATATTCTTTTTGCCATCCATATACATGGATTTTTTTATTAATAATTACTTCTTTATTATTTTTAAAATATTCTAAAACTTTATTCATAATATCACCTAATATTATTTTACTAGATAACTTCTAAATGTCAAGCATATTAATTAAAAAACTTTATCAACACTGTTGACATTTATACATTGTTGATATATAATATTATTATATAAAGGAGAAAAACAATGAAAGTAAAAAATCTAAATAGTTCTTCTTTTAAAACCAAATCATTAATAAAAGAAACTTTTATTCAAATGTTAGCTGAAAAGAAAGAACTTTCAAAAATAAGTGTTACTGAACTAGTACAAAAAGCCAATATTAACCGCTCTACCTTCTATTCCCATTATGATGATATCTACTGTGTTGCTGAAGAATATGAAAATGATATTATAGATACTTTTTATAATACATGGGAAAAAGTAAATAGTAATAATTTTGAATATTTCTTAGATTCCTTTTTTGGATTTATCGAAGAAAATGACCATAAATTTAAAATGTTATGTACATCAAATGAAGTCTTCTTTTCAATAGCTAGACTTAATGAGTTATTTAAGAAAAAGCTAATTGAACGATATAATGAATCTCAAGACTTAAATTCTAATAAAGATATATCTATTGAAATTACTATTTTTACTGATGGTATGCTTTATGAATACATAAAGTACTGTCGTGATTATAATGAATTTAACATAAGTGATTTACATAACTATGCTAAGAAATGGTACCAAGAATTTCATAAAAAGCATAGTATTAGAGGATAAAGATGAAAAAGAAATTTCAAGATATTAAAGTAATTAATATGACTATTACAGATACCTCAAATTTTTTATCACCTTATTCTAAGGAAAGTAAACCCGTAATATCAAGTGAAGTAGCTGAATTTTTAGATAACTGTACTAATCAATTTCATCCTAAAGAAAAGCTTTGTTTAAATATTACTTGTTCTTTTGTTACCGATAAAGAAAAAGAAATTTATACACAAGCTATTAAAAGTTATTATTCTAATAAGCTTGTTGATTTAGTTAGAAACAAAAAAAGAAAAAATATTTTTGGTATCATTTGTTCTTCAATTGGGGTAATCGCTCTTGCTTTAATGTTTATTAGTGATAGTTTAAATACAAGTAAAATTATAACTGAATATATTGATATTTTTGCTTGGGTCTTTATTTGGGAAGCAGTTGACATTTTATTTGTTGAGGGAGGTAGCTTTCGATTTAAAATTCTACGTCTTGAATCTTTAATAAATATGAAGATAACATATATTGAAAAAGAAAACGCATTATAATAATGCGTTTTTTATAAATTATCACAAATCGTATTAATTAAAGTATCAGTTGCATCTTCTCCATATGCCCAGACCATAATGCCAAGTCCATTTGCTTTCGCATAATTGCATTTCTCTTTAATTCCTTCTTCAGAATCATATGTAATAAAGATATTATTAGTTTTATTATATAAATATGAACCTACAACTTTACCATTATTATATTCAGTGTATTTTACATAATTTGGATCTTTCAATAATGAAGCAACTCCCGTATAATAAATTGTACCACTTGAATAAGAACCAATAACACCAGAAATTGAAGTTAGAGTTCCACTTACCCCTAATGCAGGATAACTCGCACTTTGATTGACCGTACCCGTAATATTATATGCTTTACCATATGCGGCGGCACCTAATATTATTTTATTTTTATCAAGTCCTAAACTAGTAAATTGATTTACACCATAAACACAACCAAATTTATAATCATTACTATTAGTTGATGAATAACATCCAGAAACATGAGTAGCATTAGATGCTTTATTTAAATCATATGACATCATATTAACATAATCACAATATGTGTTAATACCACCTAAAATAGAATTACCTTTAAAATCATATCGTACTGAGCCCCAACTAGTAGAAGGAATCGCAACCGAAATAATATAAGGGGAACCATTTTTATCTTGAATATTATCTAGACCCGTTCTTAAATCCCTTAATAATTTATTTAAATTAGTTTGGTCAATTTCTGTAGTAAACTCAGATAACCCAGATGTTCCAGGAAATTCCCAGTCGATATCGACACCATCAAAATTATATTTTGTTATTAAACTAATAATATTATTAACAAAAGTAGATCTTGTAGAATCATTATTACATGCTTGAACCATCGCTTGTAATGGTGTTTTGTTAGCTCCATCAATTACTAATAAAACACGAATACCACTATTCTTTAGTTCTTTTACTTCATTTAAATAAGAAGTATCTAAAGTTAAGGTACCATCACTTTGAGGAATTGCGAAGGCATAATATATCATATCCATATTAGATTTAAATTTATCGGAAAATAAGGTATTATCTTTTTTATATCTTTCATTATTTTGTTTATAATGATATGTTGAAGAAACCGAGAAATAAGTTGCTTTAGGATTTGTCATATCATCAAATAAAACAGGATCAATTGTTATTGTTTTACTTTTCGTAATTGAAGAATTACCATCACTTATTTCAACACTTATTTTAACAGTTTGTTTTTGATGAGTTTGATATAAACGATTAGTATAACCTTTTCCATCTTTTATTTCATATAATTTTGTATCTTCGCTTGTCCATGTAAGCTTAGAACCATTAAATGTTGAAGGAAGAATGTCACAAGTATTTGAGGTAACAACATCACTAACAAGTGATAAAACATTATCTAATGAAATTGCACTCCATTTAGCATATAGTGTTACATTTGTTGAAGCAGCTGTTATAGTAGAAACTCTATCTCCATTAAATGATTCATTTAAATACCAACCATCAAAATTATAACCTGCTTTTGTTGGAACCGGTAACGTAATATTATCATTTTCATACATCCAACAATTATATTCGAGATGATCAGCACCATTATCAACAAGTATTAAACTATAAATATTACGACTATCTTTAGTAAAAGTTACAGTTAAATCTACTTCACCATTTGATAAAGAATTAAGATTTTGATTAAATAAAACCGTATTACCAATTTCAATATTTAAATCTAATAAATCTTGATATTTACCTGATGTATCATTTTTATATACAAGTAGTATATAATCATAATCACTAGGCATTGCATCACCACTTAAAACAATATCAGTAACAACATATTTTGAATTAACTAACTTTATTGCGACCTTATGCCAGTAAAGTGATGAGCCAGGAGTAATACCTGCTTTATATAACCTTAATCCCATATATTGTTCATAAGAACTAGTTGCACTTTGTGAGTTAAAAGAGCAAACATTAATTTTACCTATTTCAGATGATGAATTCTGCCATAAAGCATAAAAAGTTAAATCTTCTACTACACCATTTAAATAATCATAAGTAGTGTAATCATCTAATATCCAACCAATAAATTCATTTTTATTACTTTCTAATGTAGGAATGTTCTTAATTCTTAATCCTTCATTAACAACTTCTTTTATTTTATTAGTTCCGTCTGTAAATATAACGGTATGTTTATTTCTACTAAATTTAGCATATACTGTCATATTAGATGCAACTGTTGTTACTTTATTTCCTTCACTATCAAACCAACCTAAGAATGTATAGTACATTCTTGAAAGTTCTGGTAAAACAATCGGACAATTTATTGTACTAGTATACTCTAAATTTACTTCACCAACACCAGGAACATGGTCTAATGCATAATGAACGCGAGGTGACCTCGTTTCTGTAAACCATTTATATTTTTCCGTAATTGTTTCGGATGTAAAAAAGAAGAATTTACATGTATCTACAAAAGCCGCCCAACTACTATAGAAGAAATCATTACCATGATTAGTTGAGGTAGTATATCCTTCATCAGTACGCCAATAAGCAAAAAATACTTCTAAGAATTCAAGGAAATCTAAATACATATTGTTTTGATAACAATAACCAATAAAACAAGTAGTAGGTTGGTCAGCGAAATTTCCACTTTCTGTTGGTTTTAAATAGTAACTTCCAAAAGCATTACCAACCCCAGCGAGTTCATTTCTTCCATTTGCATCCCATGTTTTACAAAATACTAGGAAATCAGACACATCTTCAATATTATATAAAGACATATTAACATTTGTATATTCAATTAAAAAGTTATAATAATCAGTAAAATATGCTTCATATAAATCATCTTTCGTATTAAATTGTTCGTAACCTAATTCATAACTTACTTCAAACTTCTCGTTTCCAGTTGCTTTAACAAAACTAATACTTACTTCATTTGTTGTTATATTATTAATTTTAGATGAAAATAAGATTATATCTCCTACTTCAAAATTAGCAGTTTCTAGTGCTATGTTATTATAAGCAAGAATCACATATTCATATTCAGCAGTCAAACTTTTACCATATTTTGCGACTTCTGATACAACATAATTACCATTTACATATTTAATTGCTATTTTTAACCAGTAAAGGGAAGACGAAGGGGTAACATTTGCTTTAAATAGTCTAATACCTTCATTTTCATCTATATTAGATAATGCTTTTTGCGTGTTATATCCACAAATTACAAGGTCAGTACTAATTTTATCTATTTTTCCTTCTTTAGTCGCATCACATACCGTACAATTATAAACTATTTTACCTTCTTCTATGGTCGTTGCTTCTTTAACGATTTTTCCACTATCCCATGTATGAGCATTTACTTTATCCTTCGCTCCACATTTGCAAGTTAACCAGTGATTTGTTTTATCAAACTTATAAGTTGTTCCAAAATCATGGCCTAAAGCTTTTATTACTTCATAATTTGAATAATTACATCTTTGGCATGTTTCATATGGATAAAAGCCATCTTCTAAACAAGTTGCATCTTTCCCCTCATGTTCAACAAGATCATGGCCTAAGGCTTTTATTTGTTTGTATGTTGTATAATCACAATTTTTACAAGTTTGATATGGTTCATATCCAGCATCAACACAAGTTGCTGCTTTTCCTTCATGATTAACGATATCATGAACATGAACAAGCATTTCAATTACTTCTTCTTTAGTAGCATTACAAACAGTACATTTAAATTCTTTTAAACCAGTTTGAGTAGTAGTTGCTTCTTTTATAACGCTACCACTATCCCATGTATGCATACTTTTTGATGTGAATAAATCATTATGTTCACAGATTGCTTGATGATAATGATATTCCTCATCATAAGCCCACTCACTACTATATTCATGATTATGTTTGGGAGTACAACCCGTCATAAAAATTAATATTAATAAAAAGAATGATATAAATATTTTCTTTAACTTCATTTTAATTCTCCTCGTTTTATATGATATTATTATACCATAGTTTTTTATAAAAAACTTTATATTTAATAAAAAAAGGCTATAAAAGCCTTTTTATTACTGTTCATTTTGTTCTTTATATAATTTAGCTTGGGCTTCAAATAATTCAAAATAAGCACCCTTTTTAGCCATTAACTCATGATGGCTACCTTGTTCAATTATTTTTCCTTCTTTTAACATGTAAATACAATCAACATTAACAATTGTTGATAAACGATGGGAAATAAGAATTATAGTTTTATTTTGTTCGCCACATAAATCTAAAATTTGATCATTGATTTCTTTTTCCGCAAGCGGATCTAAAGCACTTGTTGGTTCATCTAATATAGCAATTGGACTATTTGAAACAAATACTCTCGCAATTGCTATTTTTTGACGTTCACCACCTGATAATTCTAAACCTTTATTAGAAAATTCTTTTGTAAGAATTGTATTAATACCATCAGGTAAACAATTTATTTTATCATATAATCCAACCTTTTTTAATGCTTCAAGTACTAATTTTTCTTCTTCGGCAGTTTCAACTTCTTTCATCAAGATGTTTTCAGCAACACTTGCACAATAGATTTGGAAGTTTTGTAAGACCGTAACAAACTGTTTATTAATTGATTTATCTTTTACTTGTAAATATGGAATATCATCAATTAATAATTCACCATCATCAGGGTTATATAGTTTTAACATTAATTTAGTTAATGTTGTTTTACCAGCACCATTATAACCAATAATGGCAATTTTTTCTCCCTTTAAGATATTCATATTAATATTTGATAAAGAAAAATTTTCTTCATTTTGATATTTAAAAGATATATTTTTTAATTCAATTTTATGATTAAAGGTAACTTCTTCTAAATCATCTTGGTTTTCACTTTCATAATTAATTAACCACATAAAGTCAGTAATTTCTAATAAACCTCGATTTAAAACATTTAATGAAGTAGATAATCGGTAGAACTGACTATTAAACTGGATAGCCGCAACCGATAATGGAACAAACTTTGCAAATAAAAGATTTTTAAAGAAAACATTATACATTAAATATACATAGACAACAAAACAATTAACTGATTGATATAAAAAGTCTTCAACAAATAACCATGGTAGAGTTTTCATCTCTACTTCCTTTGTTTTAGTCTCAATAACCTCATATGCTTCTTGTTGTTTATCTAATAATATATTTGCGATATTTGTCGTTTTAATATCCATTGCGTATTTTTCTAGATAAAAGCCTCTACCGACATATCCTTGTTTACGTCTATCAATTTCTGTTTTTTTATATAAGGCATGGTATTTTTTATTATTATTATAATAAACAATTAAACTTACAATTGAAGTTAGGAGACTTACAACAAATAATAAAGGTAACGTAACTGCAATATAACCAACAAGGACAACTGCATTTGCGAAAGCTTGAATTACAGTAAATAAAGCATCATAACAATTTATACATCTTAAATCTTGATTCATCGCTCTTGATAATCTATCATATTGTTCCGCATCATCAAAACAACTAATATGTAAGTCTTTTGTTTTATTAAATAAAACATATTGAATTCGTTTAATCCATGTATGTCGACATCTTGCGCGAACATATCCATTAATAAAGCCATTAATAATTTGAATTAAAGCCGAAAGTGATAAAGATAAAACAATAAACATTAAAGCCTCTCTAAATGATGCATGTTCAACTTCAATTAGTTCAACAATATGTTCAATAATATATAGATCTAAATAAGACTTAAAAGCAACAAGTAAAACACTTAATATTTTAAAGAAACCATATGATGGAACATATTTAAAGACATACTTAACAAGTTTAAATGCTGCTTTAACACTTTTCATTTTCTTCACCTGTCTTTCGATATTCCTCAGCTTGAACTAAGAACATTTTTTTATAATGCCCATCTTTTTCCATTAATTCATGATGCATACCTTCTTCAACAATTTCACCATTATCAAATAAATAAATCTTATCAGCATTAATTGTTGTTGAAAAGCGGTGAGAAATAAAAATTAAAGTTTTATTTACACTATATTTAAATATTTCATCAAATATCTTTTTTTCAGCAAGTGGATCTAAGGCACTATTGGGTTCATCAAGTAATAAAATCTCAGCTGGACTTGCGAAGATCCGCGCAATAACTAGTTTTTGACGTTCACCACCAGATAATTCTAATCCTTTTTTATCAAATTCTTTCGTACAATTAGTATAAATACCATTTTCTAATTCTTTTACTTTATCATATAATCCCACTTTTTTAAGCGCATCAAATACAATTTCCTCATCTTCTTTGGTTTTGAGCTTTCTCATTAAGATATTTTCACCAATTGAAGTTGCGAAAATCTGATAATTTTGAAAAACAGTAACAAACTTACTACGAAGAAATTTCGGTAAAATATCTTGATAATTAATATCATTATATGTAATTACTCCACTATTTGTATCATATAGACGAAGTAATAATTTAACAAAAGTAGTTTTACCAGCTCCATTTTCACCAACTATAGCTATTTTTTGATTTTTTTGAATTGTTAAGTTAATATTAGTTAAACTATTTTTCTCATTATTAGGATAATTAAAACTAACATTATTAAATTTAATTTCTTTAAATTCACTCATTTCTTCATAAGTTTTTCCGGTATTTTCAATTTCACATTGTACATCCATTACTCGGTAGTAATCTTCTTTATATGTAAGAGCTTCTTTTAACATACCAAATGTAGAAGTAAGGCTGCTTAATAGATTACTAAAAGTATTACTTGCGGTTATAAGAGAAGCAAGTAGAACCATATTATTTTGATTAATAGCAGTGTATGCCGCGAAAGACAAAGTAACAATCGAAATACTACTTGTTAGTAAAAGATCTAATGAAGTTAGTCCCCTAGTTTTAATCATATATTTATCTAAATTTTTTATTATTTTATCACCAATTTGATTATTTTTCTTTAAATACATTGGTGTAATTCCACTTGTTTTAACATCAATTGATGAATCTTTTAAGAAAAATATTCTTTTAATATATCCTCTTTCTCTAACATGTTGCATATTCGCATCACTAAGTTTATGATTAATTCTCGCAACAACAAAAGAGATAACTGTTGATATAATTGAAATTATGATTGCGTAAACAATAGTTAAAGGATTAAGAATAATAAGAATGGATGAAACCCCAATTAATGAAAATAAATTAGAAACAAAAGATAAAGTATTCCAAAAACAATTCATCATATTGTCAGGGCCATCACTTACAATTTTTTGATAACTATTTAAAAAATCATTAGATTGATATGTATCATAATCAACCTCATCAATTTTTTTATATAATTGTTGTAATAAAGCATTAGATAATCTTCTAAGTGCTCTGTCTGATAAAACGTTATAACAAAATAAGCCAACACCAGAAATAATAAGACGTAATAATGTATAACCACCACACATTAATAAAACATACTTAAATCCTTCACTTGTAGAATTGGTTTGATAAATACCACCAAGGTAATTAATAATACCTACCGGAATTACTGAATAAAACAAATTACTAATAATATCAATAATAGTAACTAAGTATAGGCGTTTATCTAATGAATATATTAACTTAATGTATTCAAGTGAACTATGCTTTTTCATTGTACCTCCTTATCCTCTATTTCATAAAACAACTCATCTAAGGTACAACTAAAAATTATAACTAAATCATTAATTATACTTAAAGGAGGTAATGAGATATTCTTTTCCCATTTTGAAATAGATTGTCTAGTTATATGTAACTTATCAGCTACATCTTGTTGAGTAAGATTCGCTCTAAGACGTAGTTTTCTTAAGCGATCTCCAAACTGCGTTTCAATCAATGTAATATACCTCTTTTCAATTAAAAAATAAAAAAGTATCTCTATATACTAGAGATACTACTACTTTAAATGAAATAAAAATATAAAACAAAAATTTATTTGTTATTATCCTCATAACAAGAAAAGATATGAAATGTCTCTAGTTTATTTATAAACATATTTAACATTTTCTTCACTCCTTTCTTTGTTTTTTGATACTTACAAGATTATTATACACTAATAAAGTAATTTTGTAAAGCAATTTGTAGTTGCAAAAAAATATTATTTAATTATTTCTTTTACTATTACAACAATTATTTAAAATATAATCCCTAAGTTTATTAACAATTTCACTATAATCCATTATTACTTTAATAATTTCATCTTTTAGTTTTTTGGATAATCTTTTATTTTCATGTAAAAACTTAATTGCACTAAGCATTCCCATATATGTTGATTTAATAGCATTAACACATATATCAAAATCATCATCAATAAATTTTAACTTTTCCATCATTACCCCAAAGATACAAGCCGTAGTAAGACTATCTGTTGGTTTTTCATCCATTTCAGTAATTAATGATGTAAACTTTTCTTCATGAGTTTTAAATTTTTCTTCAATTTCTGTTATTAGTTTTAATAACGCATCGTTTTTTATGTTTTCACATTCTTGATGATATATTCGAAAAATACTATTCCCCATATGAATATAGGATAAGAATTTATTTAATTCATTTGTTTTTTCCATATTATAACCTCCAAATATATTATTTGAAGATTTTATAATAATATAACTTTTATTTATTAATTTTTAAATAAATCTAATAATTCTAGTAATCTAGTATTTCTAACATATTTTACTATGCTATTTAAGCCTTTATATATAATCTCATTACTTAATTCACAGTTATTAATAAATGATTCTAAACAACTTAAAAATAAATCAAAATCATGTGAATAAAATTTAACAATATATTCTACATAATGATTAAATTTAGAATATTTAAAAATACTAGCAATATCATTTTCTATGTTAACTTGATTTAATTTATTCTCTATAATATGAGTTGAAATTAAGACATTACTAACTAAATATTTTTTATTTACAAATAAGAATTTATATAAACTAATATCAATAGAACTTTTAAGGGTTTTTATTTCGTATTCATTAAAAGTACTAATTAATCTTTTTAAGAATTCATTAAATAATGGATGTCCACAAAATGGAGTAGTAATTAATGCATGTTTTAAATCACTAAGATAATCTTCATTAGAAGACTTTATAACATAATCAATTTGAGTTTTTGTTAGTTCACTTAATTCAGTATCATATTTTGTAATTTTTTCTGATTCTAATTCTTTATATGAAGTTTTCATAACATCATATAATTGTTCTAATATAAGTTGTAAATCATCACCAACATCTTTATTTTCATAGCTTTTACGATATTCCTCAATTACCTCAGAAAATGGAGAAATTTTCCATAATTTAACATTATCAATTAAAACATCAATTAATTCATTCTTACTAAGTTTATTTAACGTTTCTTTCATTAGATTATAATAATTAAGAGGTAATTCAGAAAGTTCATAAAATAAATCTTCTTCATTTTCTTCTAAATCTTCTAAACTAGTTTCAAAAATTAATCTATCTTCTGCTTCTAATAAATCTTGTTCCAACTCATCACCAAAGAATTCATAATATAATTTAGTAATATGATTACAAATACCATATTTTTCATAATTTTTACATGTACATGTTGATTTTGCCATATCACTCTTATATACTTTTACTTTAAATTCATTTAGTATGTTTTTTATAGTTCCTACAACACAATCATCAGATAATTTATTATGATTTACTATTTCAAGTGTTTTTTCGTCTTCAAGACTATCTAAATATTTTTTAATGTTTTTTATGTTTTTTATCATTAATATCACCCATATTATTCTATCATATTTTTTAAAATTTTTTTAATTTATGTTTAAAAAAGTTACAAGAAAACAAAATTCTTGTAACTTATAGAGGTTATTATCATTTTATTCGTTAACTTTGTCAATTGCTTTTTGACAACAATTTTTATGAGGACAACAACAACATGATGAACATGCTGGTTTTCCTCTTTTTTTACCAATTATTTTTAAGATAATTGGAAGTAATACAAGTGATATTGCGACTACAATAAAAATATATTCAAACCATTCCATATTGTAACCCTCCATTATTTAATTATGCTTTTTTTGTTAATTTGCCGTTTACTTGTAAGGCTCTTAAAACTAAGCCTGCAATTAAAAGTACAACAAGAATTAACGCAACTGGCCAACATACACTAATTAATACGCCAAACCAATAAACAATTAATGAAACTACATATGATAAGCCAAGCCACCAAAGAAGAGTAACAATAAATCCTTTTTTACTGCTTTCTGATTTAGCAGTTGATACCGCCGCGAAACATGGTAGTGTGAATAAATTATAAGCAGCAAATGCATAGACTGCGGCTGTAGAAATGCCAGATGCAATCATACCTGCTTCATCAAGTCCAAGTTGACCCATTGTTGTAACAACATCTTCTTTTGCAATTAAGCCTGTAATTGTCGCAACGCTATATTTCCATCCATCAGCACCTTGTGCCCATCCAAGAGGATAGAAAACATATTTTAAAGCATGTCCAATACCTGCTAAGATACTTTGATCAATTTCAACTTGACCTTCCCAGAATTTCCATCCAAAACTTGATAAGAACCAAATTAAGATAATTGATGCTGTAATGATAGTTGATGCTTTATATAGAAAATGTTTAAACTTTTCCCATAAATGAGCGAGTAAATTCTTAATTTGAGGACGGTGATATTGAGGAAGCTCCATAATGAACGGAGGTACTTCTTTATTTTTACTAAATACTTTCATTATGATAGCCGCAACAATCGCAATAACAATGCCAAGTAAATAAATGCTATATACGAATACATCACCAAGAGTTCCCCCAATTACAACAGCAAGCATTGTCCAAATTGGAGCTTTCGCACCACAACTAAAGAATGGTGTAATTCTAATTGTTAAATCTCTTTCTTTTTCATCTTCTAAAGTTTTAGTTGCCATCATCGCAGGAACACTACAACCAAATCCCATAAGTAGAGGAATAAATGATTTGCCAGATAAACCAAATTTTCTAAAGGCTCTATCCATGATAAAAGCAACACGTGCCATATATCCAGAATCTTCAAGGATAGAAATAAATAAGAATAAAAGTAATACTTGAGGAATAAAACTAAAGATTGCGTCAATACCAGTTAATAATCCATCAATAACTAAACCAGTATACCATTTACCTTCAGGCATAAAACCTTGCCATACTTCTACAAGTTCACCATTTTCTAATATTTCTTCATAATGTCCAAATAAATCTTTAATTGAACCAGTAACAAAACCCATCCAACTTTGTAAGAATACACCAGGAGATGGAATACTAATTGCTTCTCCTTCATATCCCATACCAGTAAAGAAGTTAATCGCCCCTTCACTAGTAATTTCAAGACCAAATAAACGATTTAAGAATAATAAGTCTTCGGAAAATACTAAATGGAAAACAACAAACATAATAACAAGGAAGATCGGAATACTCCATATTTTATGTGTTAATACTTTATCAATTTTATCGGATTTAGTAATTTTTTCATTTAAATTCTTTTTAACAACAGTTTTACTAAAATGTTTACTTATAAATTTATATCTTTCATCTGCGAATAAAGCTTCATAATCACCATCAAATTCTTTATTATTTACATTTTTCTTTAATTCATTTACTTCTTTTACAATATCTTGATGATTTTTTACTTCTAGTTCATCATTTTCAATTAATTTAGTACTATGAAATAAAGGACTAGTAACTAAACCATTAAATTTTGTAGTTGTTTCATTTATTAAATCAAGAACATCTTTATTTTCAATAACCGTAATACCTGTTCTTTTTTTCTTTGATGCAAGATAAGCAACTTCCATTAATTTCTTAATGTTTTCCCCTTTTAAAGCACTGATTTCAACAACTGGAACATTTAATTTTTCTGCTAATTCTTCGGTTAGAATTGTTGTACCTTCTTGTTTTACAACATCCATCATATTTAAAGCAATAACCATTGGAACATCAATTTCAAGTAATTGTGTAGTTAAATATAAATTTCTTTCTAAATTAGTTGCATCTACGACATTAATGATACAATCAGGATTTTCATCAATAATAAAGTTTCTTGATACTACTTCTTCTGGAGTATATGGACTTAACGAATAAATACCAGGTAAGTCAACAATATCAACTTTTTCATTTAATTTTTTATATACACCTTCACGTTTATCAACTGTTACTCCAGGCCAGTTACCAACATGGGCAGTTGAACCAGTTAATGTATTAAATAAAGTGGTTTTACCACAATTGGGATTTCCCGCAAGTGCAAATTTCATTATTTTGTTACCTCCATTAATATTTTATTAGCCTCATCTTTTCTAAGAGTTAGTTCATATCCTCTGATAGTTACTTCAATTGGATCTCCAAGCGGAGCATACTTTCTAACTAATATTTCTGTATTAGGCGTTACCCCCATATCAAATAGTCTTCTTTTAATTTTTCCTTCAGCAACAATTTTTTTAACTTTCCCCTTTTCATTAATTTGTAATTCACTTAAATACTTTTCCATTTTAATTTCCTTTCTTACGCTACAATTATTTTTAAAGCAGTATCCTTATTTAAGGCAAGCGTAGCATCCAATACCTTTAAAATAACATCTTGACTAGTATGAGAAACTATACTAACCTTTGTTCCAACACAAATTCCTAAATTCATTAAATGTCGTTTTGTTTTTTCATCAGCTAATACTTTCAAAATTTTTAGTTCTTGATCTTTTGGTGCAATAAATAATGGCATTATGGCTCCTTTCTAGTTAGTTATTGCTAACTTATATTGATAATTAAAAGCTACAATGTAGCCTACAGTTAGTTATTGCTAACTACATATATTATACTCATATTTTTTTATTTGTCAATAAGATTGAATAATGAAAACGTTATTTTCTGATTAACATATGATATATTCAAAAATATTAACATATGAATTTTACAAAATAACTATGCTTATAATATAATGATACAAAAAGGTGGTATCGTATGAGAAAGGTTGAATTACCAATGAATGAACAAACAAAAACTTACTGAAAATAAAAAATTAACTCAATTTGAAGAAGCAATCGTATCTGATTATTTACTAGACTCTTCTTTAGCTCATCCTAGAAAAGAAAGATCAAAATATTTTGG
>CAZDPJ010000017.1:0-28143 GCA_964507405.1 uncultured Staphylococcaceae bacterium | reverse complement strand
AATAAAGAAAAATCCACCCATACCAACTGGTACGGATGGACAAGTCTATGGCGGGCCGTTGGTAATCCCATTCTAACACTTTGACAGTCTTTTAAAACTATTGAAGTATCGTTTATATCAATAGTTTCTATCGTGTTATTTCCTTTAATATTAAGATATACAACAGTATCATCATCTGTTACATATATTTGATAAACTAAATTATCTATTATCTTTTGCTGATAAACCTTGTCGGTTTTATCGCCTTTAATTAGTTCGTTTATAAAGACAGTTAAATCTTCTTTTGTTATTTTATAGCCTCGTTCAAGTTCTAGTTGAGCTTCTTGGTATTTTAGGTCATCTAGTAAAATTTCATATTCAGCCATCTTCTTTTCAATAGTTTCTTGGAGAAGGTGGCTTTTTGCTTTTACAAACGAGTCAGCAAGTTGGTCAACTTCTTTTTGAGCATTAGCTATTTTTGTTTTAATTGCTTTTATGTTTGTTTCATCAACTCTTTTCTCATAATAGTTCAAAACATCTTCAACTGCAATTTTAGCATTTTTCTCATCACTTAAAAAGTCAACTACACAATTTGTTACATAAAGTTCAATAGCGTCTTTTTTTTCTCGCTTTTTATCGCATTTGCTTTTTTTCTTCTTTTTACAAGCATAATAATAATGAGTTTTTTGTAGTCGGCTTACGCCACCATCTGAAACCATTTCAGTTCCACAATGCCCACAAAAAAGTTTACCAGTAAGAAGATATGGTTCTCTAGCTTTATCAACACCACCTAAAAAGTATCTGTTCTTGTTTAGTTGTTTTTGAACTCTATCAAATAAATCTTTTGGTATAATTTGTGGATACATATTTTTACATTCACGACCACCAAACATAAATTCACCAGTGTATTTTGGATTAACTATGTATTTATCAAAAGTTTTTCCAGTTATAAGTTTGCCTTTCATACGAACACCTTGTCTATTAAGGTTTTCTGCAATTTCAGCTTTTGTTAAACCTTTATCATATTGTTCAAAGACATATCTAATGACTTCAGCTTCTTCTTCAACAATTCCAACTCTTTTAATAAACTTATCATTTTTGCCTGGTATTGGTTCTAATATTTTCTTGTAGCCATAAATAATATTTCCCCCACAAAAAGTTCCATTAGCAACACTTGTATCAAGACCGTCTTTAACACGCTTTGAAAGTCGTTTGCTATATTTTTCTGCGTTCCAGTCCAAAAACATTTCATAAAATTCGCCACCTTCATCTTCTGCAATAGGTTCAAGGGCAGACAAAACTCTTACGCCATATTTTTCTTTAAGCATTTCTTTATACATAATGCTATCTCTACGATTTCTAGCAAAACGGTCAAACATATATACAATGATATATTTAAAAGCACCACTTTTAGCATCAGAAATCATCTTTTGAAAAGCAGGACGAGAGTCATTTGTTCCAGTTCTAGCTTTGTCAGAATACATATTTATTGTTTTAAAACCTTTACTTTCTGCAAACTCTTTACAAATACGAACTTGTGCTTCAATACTTTGTTCATTTTGTCCGTGAGAACTAAATCTTGCATATATTACACAACTTTCCATTTATTCTAAACTCCTTTTAGTATTTAATTTTGCAAATTGCCTTTGCACCCAACCTTTCGCCACCTTTGAAAAGGTAGGTTGTCAAGGATAAAGAAACTGACTTATGCTTAACGAGGGATAATTCAGTTTCCCTTGACAACCTAACCAAAGGTGGCACTACATAAAGCAAAGGCAATTTCAAAAACTAAATCTTTATTAAGCAACATTTTCATTCAATTTCTTGTAGAAATGATTTAATAATTGAACATTTAATCTTGATATTGTTTGAAAGGAATATCCTAAAATTTCAGATAAAGACTCTTGTGTTTGATTGTTTAGGTACAAAGAAACATAAAGGTCATATAATCTTGGAGAAGCCGAACAAACAGCATCATTATATATTTTTAGTTTTTCGGTGATATTGTTAACCCCAACAAAATCAGAATTATCATCAAAAACTTTCTTGCGAGATACATAATAACGAATATCTTTCAAATCATTTCTAATCTTTTCCATTTCTATCATTTTCACTTACAACTCCTTGATTTGAATTAGATATTGAGATGTTTTCCTAAAAATAAATATAGAAAAACACCTCAACTGTGTGGTTTCTCTCGATAACCACATTCGTCAAGGTGTTTCAAAGAACACATACCACGAATCTTATTTATAAAGTAGTGAATAAGGACTTACCACTGATACTATTTCAACCCAACCTTAATTTTGCTTTATAAACGCATTAGATTTTGATTATTTAACATATTTTAATTTGATTAGTTTTTCGTTTCCATTTCTTTCTTTAATGAAAACAACAACTTTACAATTAGGACATTGCTTACTAATTGAGCCATCTGCTTTTGGTGTAGCCATAAAGTATTTAGAACAATCAGGGCAACAAACTTTAACTCTTTTAGCTTTTTCCATTTTTTGTAAAACACCTCCAAATTCCCAAACACATAAGTTTTAGATTTAATAAACTAATTTCGGGGTTGGGATTCCACACGAACGAGCCTATTACTTATGTGAACATATATATAACAACATAAAATTCGGGGCAAATCTTATATTATTATCAAACTTTATAGGTCTTTAATGACCTTAATTGCAACACCTTGAATTATAACATTATCAAAATACATATCTTCAAGTTTTGCATTTTCTGGGTGCAACCTTATTTTTTTTCTTTTCTTATCACGATAAAATCTTTTTAAGGTTGCTTCATCATTTATAAGAGCAACAATAATGTCTCCTTCTTCAGCAGTTTCTTGCTTTCGTATAATTACAAGGTCGCCATCATCAATTCCAGCTTCAATCATACTTTCGCCATTTGCTCGTAGAATAAAGAACTCGCCATTTCCCAATAATGCTCTTGGAAAAGATATATAGGTTTCTATGTTTTCTTCTGCATACATAGGACTTCCACAAGCAATAGTTCCGACAACTCCTAATTGTTCAATTTCACTATTTGACTTTTGCATTTTAAGAGTTTTAATGCCACGACTACCAGAAGAATTTTCTAACATATTCTTTTCAGCCATTTCTTTTATATAGTTGCTTACACAACCACTTGTAATAGAAAACTCCTTTGCTATTTCTCTATAAGTCGGTGTTCTACCTGTCTTTTCAAAGTTGCTGTTAATGTAATCTAGCATCTTATTCATTAACTCTGCATTTTTGGTTCTCATAATTTTTTTTCCTTTTCTATCATAAGCATTTGCTTACGATAACATTATATAAATTAAAATTTTTAAAGTCAAGGATTTGTGTCAAAAATATCATAAATTTTTTAAAATGAGAGTAAATGAGAGTTTTTGAGAGTAAATAAGAGTTCTGTTTTAGTCATCACAATTTCGTGATGGCTTTTTTTATTTTAGTGTTAAATACTCGTTATAATTGCTGGAAAACATTGGAAGAAATGAAAAGTAATGTGATGGTTTTTCAAAAAATCCTTTTATATAATGCAGTTGTAATCACCGAAACAAAGGTCTGTGGTTAGTCAATTTATAAAAGGAGGAAGCATTATGCAAGAAGTTAGAAATGGTAGCAATAGACTTGTCTGTTGCATTGATAAAACCAAGCGTCTTGTAGAAATTGTTATTAAAGGCGAAAGAACCTTAATAGAATTTCTTGATGATGGTAGTGTCAAAATTCAAACCGCTTTAAAGACAGCATAAAAGTCTTTACAAATTAAATATATAAGTCCACAGACCGTTAGACGGCATTGGAAAGCAAATCTCAAAAGCTTTTCGTGCCGTCTTTTTGTTTGTGGAAATACGGCTCTGTGGATTTGAAATTCAAGGAGTCAAATATGAAAAAAATTATTTATCAGTTCGCAGATGGAACACAAAACGAAGTTGAAGTATCAGATGAATTCTATGCTCAATATCAAGAAATGGAAAAAGAAGAAAAAAACAAAAACCGTGCAGAAACTCGCAGACATATTTCATTATCTCAAATGCAAGACAATGGGTTTGAATTAGCATTACAAGAACCAAGCCCAGAGGAAATCTTAAATAAAGAAGAAACAAAACAACAAGTTCAAAAAGCAATATCAATGCTTAAACCAAATGAGCAAGAAATAATCTTTATGTATTTTTACGATAAAAAAACATTAGAGCAAATAGCTGAAATTCTTAAAGTTCAAAAACCAGCAGTTAGTAAGCATCTTGCAAGAATTTTGGAAAAATTAAAAAAACTTTTGTAGAAAATGGAAACTTTTGCCTGTTTTCGTGGCTTATATATGAGAGCACAAAATAAAGGAGTTAATTATGGAAGAAAAATATCAAAAAGTTGCCTATATTGGACTTCGCAATCCTGATGGCTCTTATTTACTAAATGTTCCCTTGTATGTAAAGGTTAAAGAACTTAATAAGAAAGGCATAACCGACTCACAAGAAGAACTTATTCATAGAGTGTCGCAAATAATGATGACGAAATATGAAAAGCAAATTAGTGAATTTATGAAGTCTAAAAAGGAGTTAAGTAATGGTTAGGTACAGAGTTGAATGTAATTTTGGGTGTAGATATTTCAATGACCCAGACAAAGCTAACAAATATTTTGAAAAATGCAAATCTCGGCATCTTGATTGTGAGATTTGGCTTGTTGCTTATTCCAATAAGAAATGGCATAAGCGAGAAATGGCAGTTCAAATTTTGCTTGATTATTCAGGCACTTGTCTGCCGAAATACTAATTTTTGGTAATAATTTGCTCGGTAATTAAAAAATTGGGTGTTGCATTTACAGTTTAGTGGCCACAACTGTAAAACCACCATTAAAGCGTATGTTTTGTAAGAGTAAATATCGTGCAATTTATTATAAATATAACTATTAAAAAGGAGAATAGAGATATGGCAACAAATACTAGAGAACGCCGTTGGTTTGTTCCTAATAAGAGAGCTGAAAGTTATGCAAAGGAGCGTAAAGCAAAAGTTCACCAAAGAGGACAAAAAGAAGGCAAAGAGTTGACTGATTTTGAAGCAGGACTTCGTTCTGGTTATCTTCAATGTCAATCAGACCACGCAGGGCTTTATAAATATAAGAAAGCTCGTCAAGAAGGAAAATCTAAAGCTGAAGCTAAAAAGATTTCTAAACAAATTGGTAAAAAATAATCAAAAATTTAAGGAGATATTATGGAAAAGAAAACTAATAATAAAATCGTTGTAGAAAGAGAAACTTACGAAAAAAATGGAAAAACATTCTTCACATACTTTATTAAAGGTATTGTTAGAGGAAAAGATGTTAAAGCAAGTGTAATGCCACTTGATATTGGTGGTTATACAGTATTGGATATTGTATTCGGTAATGGAAATAAAGCCGATTTAATTGCTAATCCTTTTGAAATTAAGGATGAAAAAACAGGTTCTGTTCTTACAGGAAATACATACTCTGTCCGTTCAGTTGATGAAAATGGCGAGATTTATGAATGTAGAATTAAACCTTATAGAAATTCAGATAAAATGCTTATCAATATGATTATGAGATAAGCAACTAGGAGGATTTTATGAACGAAAAACTAAAAATTACTTTATGGGTAGTTTTAGGTGTTGTTTGTGCTATTGCTCTATTCAGTCTTGCAGTTGTAATTGGTTGTTCTGTAAATGGACTAACCTTTGGAGAACAAGCGTGTGAATGGTTTGGTGGAAATGCAGGTTCTATTATTGAATCTGCCGAACAAGTTGCAGAAGCAGTAACCGAAACTCCTATTGCATAAGGCTGATGTCCTATGAAAAGCCTATTTATTACAATTTTAATAATTGTTTTAGTGGTGTTATTTGGAACTTGGCCATTGTCTATTTTTTCAAAGATATTTGAATATATTGGCATTGCTCTTGGCTGGCTAGCTGATGCTTTAAATCTCTTTGGTTGGAATGGCATAGTTTAATCACAAAAAGCACTATTTAGAACTGAATCTATCTAGTGCTTTTTTCTTTTTAATAATTTTTAAGGAGGATTTATGAAAACATTGAAAGTAATTGGAAATTGCTGTTGTTTGTTTTTGGCTATAATCGGTGCTCTTGTATCTATTGTTTATGGCTATTATCAAATCTTTGTTAAAGATTATACGACTGGAACTAATTATATTGGCGACCAAATACCTATTGACCTTGTGGAAAAAGCAGATGATTTAACACAAGAAGAATTAGATATTTACGAAAGCAGAGTTCTGTTTAATGTAAATTATTATTCTAATGATAAGAAAAATGGTATTGAACTTCAAGAAATGAGATTAGATTACTTTACTGATACAAGTTTGTCCACAATTTCTTGTCGTTCAACTGGTATGCAATATATTGGCGATTTTGAAACCTATATGCACTATGTTTCAAGTGATGCAGAAGCTCAAACTACTGTCCTTGATGACTTCTATTATTATGACTCAACTAATGGTATTAGCTGGGAAGGTGGAAAACTTGCAACTGTTCTTAATCGTGAAACCTTATTAACAATCAAGATTGATGACAAACCTTTTCAAATTCAACTTACAGGAAGTTATAACTATTCCACTTATCAAAGACAATGGTACACATTGTGGATTTGGAATAAAGAAACAGTACACACTGTTTACTACGATTGGGGTGATGTTTTTGCAGATGTAATGAATGCTGTTAAAAGCAATAGTGCTGGATATGGCGATTATTATATCACATTAAACTTATCTACATACTTCTCTGTATATGAATATGATGGTAAAAAATTCAACAAAGATTCAGGTGCTGATATAGTAAACAATTATGCAGTGTTGAAATTCCATTATGACGAAAATGGTGCTAGAAATAGCAGTCAATCAATGTTTGGAATTATTGAATGTAATTCAAAATATGACATTGTTGAAGAAGAAATTGATACAACTTATTGGCAAGAAAGAATGGTTTATACTCTTACAGAAAAAGATTTATCTTATAGATATAGTTCAGTCTATGATGGGTATTTTGTATCTCTAAATATGGATACTAAAAAACTATTTGCCGAAATGCCTAGAACAAAAGTAAATATCAATTTAGATTTATCTGATTCAACAAAGAAAATAGTTGGACTTGACTATAACGCTTTTGAAAATTTTGAAATTGATACACTTGCCCTTAATGGTCAGAGTCAAAAATTTTATATTTTAGATAAAGCTTTATACAATTCCAGATTACAAACATTGAAATATTCTAACGGAATAATGTTAGATATTGCACAAAATGCAATAAATAACGAATTTGTGGAGGTGGTTCTATGAAATGGTACACCTATGTAATCTGCATTGTTTTAATTATAGTTGGTACTTTTTTAGGTATTGAACTGTATAAGGACATAAAAGCAGAAAGTTATATAAATGGCTCTATTGATATTTCAAATCAATTTAGTCAAGAAAGTTTTAATTATTCATCTACGAGCGTTGTCTTTTATAACGATATTTATAATGACGCAAATCCAGATGAATATTATTTTGAAGTTGAACAATTAAAGGTTGATGACTTTAATGGTTTAACAAAACAATATCGAGTTGAATTAAATGATTTTGTTTTAATTGGTGCTGATATAAATGCTGGTTCAATATTTACAACAATTTATATGGACTTCTATGACACCGAAGGAAACATAGTTTGTAATTCAGCTATGAATTTGTCAATACAATTTTTAAGCAATAAAACCCAACTCCGACTTGCTACTAATGGTCAAGAAAGTGCTTCGTTTTTAGAGCAATACTTTTCTGATAATGGTATTAGGTTGAGCGTTGTGGAAATTTTATAAAGGAGGACTTTATGGACGCAAAGAAAATTGTTGGCTTAATATTCAGCATAATCTTTGTCGGTGCTTTTGGTTTTGTTCTCACTTGGGGTATTACCAACTTCAATAAAGTTCAAGAAGGTATTTCTGGAACGGGACTTTATACACAAGAAGATTTGAATAATGCCTATCAAGATGGGTATGATACAGCATTAGACAATAAAGGCGAATATGATGAATTGATAAATGGTTATAGAGATACTATTACAACATTAAATGATTCTATTTCACAACTCAATTCTCAAATAGCTTCATTAAAAAATACTAATCAAGATTGTCAAAATCAAATTACAAGTTTAACTAATCAAAAAACTTCTTTAGAATCAGAAATTGCTAACCTAAATACTAATAAAGTTGACAATGAAAAAACCATTACTAACTTAAATAATCAAATTTCTAATTTGAATGTTCAGATTACAAATCTAAATAATGTAATTCAAACTAATGAAACTACAATAAATGGATTAAATGGTCAAATTGTTAGCCTTAATACACAAATTGCAGGATTGAACCAAACTATTACAAATAATGAAACTACTATATCTAATTTGCGTATTAGTATAAATGAATTAAATGCTCAAATTGTTGAATTATCTACTGATAAACAAGCAAACCAAACTCAAATTGCTATGTTGAACAACGAGATTAGTTCTTTAAATGAGCAAATAACTTCATTAACTAGAATCAATAATGATTATTTACAATCTATTGATAGTTTAGAAAAAGAAGTTGCGACTTTAACAAAAGAAAAAGATAATTTAATACTTGAAAATACAAATTATTACAATACAATTTCAAGTCTTAATAATCAAATAGTTAACTTGCAAAATGTTAATACACAACTTGAACACACAAACAATTTGCATTTGAATACAATCGCAAGTTTAAATGCTCAAATAACTAACTTGAATCAACAAATTAGTGATATAACCTATCAAAGTCAAAATAATAATTCTACAATTTCTTCACTTAATGCAAAAATTAAAGAATTAGAAGAAAGTGTTCAATATTATGAAAACTATATTGCTAATTTAGAAAATGATAATCAAGTTGCAGCAACATTTGAATATGATGGTAGCGTTTATAATATTCAAATTGTAAATAAAGGTTCAACAGTTGCAGTTAATACTCCTGCTAATACTAATTATATTATTTTCAATGGTTGGACTGTTAATGGTGAATTTATTGATTTATCTACATATACAATCAATGAAAATACAAAGATTGTTGCAGATTTAACCTACAAATACAATGTTAATTTCGTTGTTGATGGTGCTAATTATGATTCACAAATTGTAGAAAAAAATAATTTTGCAACATTGCCTACAAACCCAACAAAAGTTGGTTATGAATTTGATGGTTGGACTGCTGATAATGTAAATATTGTTAATGTTGAAACAAGCAAGATTACTGCTCATACAAACTATACTGCAGTATTTACTAAATTACACAATGTAAGTTTTGTTTATGAAGATACTACAAAATCTACACAAGTTATTAGAAACGGACAAATTGCAAACAATGTAAGTGTTGAAAACACTGCATATAAGATTTTCAATGGCTGGAAAGTTAATGGAAGTATTGTAGAAGTTTCAACCTATAAAGTAACAACAGATACAACTTTTGTAGCAGATATTACTTATAGATATGATGTTGTTTATAAAGTTGATAACACAAATTACAATACACAAATTGTAACTTCAAACAACTATCCTAACTTGCCTTCAAATCCAACAAAGGTAGGCTATGAATTTGATGGTTGGTCATTAAATGGTATTGATGTTATAAATACTTCAACATTACAAATAACAAGCAATACAACTTATTATGCCGTATTTACAAAAGTTTATAATGTATCATTTATTTACGAAGATTCTTCAATTTCATTACAAACTGTTAGAGAAAATGCAACAGCTAAATCTATAAGTACTGAAAGCACTGCTTATAAAGTGTTTAATGGCTGGAAAGTTAATGGCGAAATTGTAAATGTTAATAATTATGTTATTACACAAGACACAATATTTGTGGCTGATATTACTTATAAATATGATGTTAAATTTATGGTTGATAACAATGAATACAACAAACAACTTGTTGTTAAAAATGGTTGTGCAACATTGCCTACAAATCCAACAAAAGCTGGTTATGAATTTGATGGTTGGACTGTAAATGGCGTTGATGTTATTAGTAATATTTCAAGCATTCAAGTAACTGGTAATATTACTTATATTGCTAGATTTACACAAGTTCACAATGTTTCATTCATCTATGACAATAAAACTATTTCAACTCAATCTGTAAGAAATGCTGGATATTCATTAGTTCCTGAATTGGGATATGATGAACACATTATCTTCAATGGTTGGACTGTAAATGGTTCGTTTGTAGATGCTTCAACTTATAGCATTATTACACCTACAACATTTGTTGCAAATATTACTTATAGATATGATGTAACATATTTGAGTCAAGGTAATGTTTTTGCTAGTGAAATTGTTACAAGTGGCGATTATGCAACTTTAAGAAAAGAACCAACAAAGGATTCTCATTATTTTGAAGGTTGGACTATTGATGGTGAAAATGTTATTGATTTAGCAGGATATCCAATTAACCAAAATACAACATTTATTGCTAAATTTGTTCAACAACTTGCTGGTTTATATAGCACTGATAATGAACTTTTAATGACTTGGGACGAAATGATTGAAAATAATTATGTTCAAGTTTCAAGTGCTGGTGTAGTTTCAAACGGTAGCAACATTGCAACATTTAGAACAATGCCAGGTAAACTTGTAATATCAAATGAAGTAACAAGTATTTATTCTGCTGGTAGTGCTACAAGTGGTTTCTTGTATAATTGTACAAATCTATACTCAATTACAATTCCTGAAAATGTTACAAGTGTTGGTGCTTATGCTTTCCACAGTTGTACTCATTTAACAGAAATTAACTTTAATGCTATCAACTGTGCAGATAATACTATTCGTGATTATAAGTTTGCTAAAGCTGGTACTTTGGAAGATGGTATTACAGTAAACTTTGGAAATAGTGTAAAACGAATTCCAACAGGTTTATTTGTTCCATATTATGAAAGAACCACTTATAATCCAAACATAAAAACTATAAACATTGGTGAAAATGTTGAATCTATTGGTAGATATGTTTTCTATGAAATTTCAACAATTACAACTGTAAATTATAATGCAATAAATTGTTCTGACCTAGAATCAAATAACTATTCATTTATGCTTGCAGGACACGACAACGGTATAGATTTAATTATTGGTGATAGTGTTGAAAGAGTTCCAGCATACTTATTTACTTGGTCAGGTATGTCAGATAAAGGTGCAATGCTTAAAACTATTACTATGGGAAGAAATGTAAAAGCTGTTGGAAATTACGCTTTTAGTATGTATAGTGGACCATCACTTGATGATTTATATTTCTTCGATTTAGAACAATGGTTAAATATTGACTTCGAAAACTTATCTTATTGTAACCCTATGGAACAAGCTAAAAATGTATATCTTAACGGTGAACTTTTAACAGAGGTTGTTATTCCAGAGTCTATCACTAAAATTGGCAGATATGCTTTCTATGGTTGTGATTCATTAACAACAGTTATTATGCACGACAATATTACAAGCATTGGAAGATATGCTTTTGATAGTTGTAAAGGGTTAACAACTGTTCGTTTAAGTAGTGGTTTAGTGGAAATGGGAGATTCTGCATTTAGGTATAATGATAATTTAACATACAACATTTACGATAATGCAAAATATCTAGGAAATGAAACTAATCCTTATGTTCTATTGGCTGGTTATACAGATAGAATGATAACTTCTTGTGAAATAAATCCTAATACAAAAATGATTAACAGTTCTGCATTCTTGGCTTGTACAGAATTAACATCTATTCACATTCCATATAGCGTTGTTGCTATTGGTGATAGTGCGTTCCAAAACTGTCGTTCAATGACTTCTATTACATTTGATGCTAATTCGCAAGTTAAATCTATTGCTGGTGTATTCTATGGTTGTTCAAGTTTACAATCAATTATAATTCCTGCAAATTGTACTGAATTAGGATATATGACTTTCTATGGTTGTGAAGCAATGACTTCTATTTATATTCCAAAGAATGTAATTAAAGAAGGTACAAATACATTTATGAACTGTACAAATCTTGTGATTTATTGTGAGTTTACAGAAGAAGAATGTCAAATGGCTGAAGGTTGGAATAAAAACTCATCTTCAACTAATTGTACAACTTATTATGGTTATACCCTTGAACAATATCTTAATGCTATTGGGGGTTAATTATGATAACGATTATCTTCGCACCACCTAGAACTGGTAAAACTTGTTTTATGACTCATTTACTTAATGAATGTGCATTTAACAAAGACAGAAATAATAAGATGGCAAAAGAGATAATCAGAAAAAACTCAAAAGGTTTTAATCTTTCAATACCCAAACATTGTGTAAGTTCAAATTATTCTATTGGCTTTCGCAAGTTTGGGTATAGATTAAGACCCAGTAGAGTTATTAACCCATTTAGATTGGGCTTTGATAATCCTTTTGTTAAAACACATTTCAATTTGCCTTATGAAGTAATTGGTATAACTGAAGCACAAAAATACCTTAATAGTCGTATGAGTATGTACTTCCCAGAGTGGCAATCACGCTGGTATGAACAACACGGACATAACAATCTTGATATTTATCTTGATACACAAAGGCCTATGCTCATTGATGTTAATATAAGAGAATTAGCACAGTTTATAGAAATAGTAAATTTGAGATTAAGTTATGATAATTATGGTAGAGTTAATGCTCTAAAATGGAAGATTAGAAAAATAGAAAATAGTCAGTTGTTTGATAAATATATGGCTTCGGGTAAAAAAGACACAACTTGCTATACAGAAGAAACTGTTATTGCTGATTATAATGTCTTTTCCCTTTATGATAGCCAAAGTTGTAAACCTAAATTTTATTCAGGTCATTTTGAAGAAGATTTTGATTATAACCCAAGTAAACCAACGGAAGAATCGCTTGAAGGTTATATAAGATTTTTAGAAGAAGTTGATGATGAGCTTCCGAATAATTTTTACCAAAGGAGAACAAAAAGCAATGATAAATTACAATAAGAATAAGCTTATAAATCAAACTCTGGTAAAGTATTATGAAACTTTTGAGCATACGCTAGATACAGCTGATTATGTTCCTCAAAAGTATAATGATAAAATCTGTCGTTATATCTTCAAAAATCTGAAAAAGACATTTAAGAAGATAGACAAAGAAGATAAAATTTACCAAAAAGAGTTTAATAAAAAGCAAAAGAATAAAGCAAAGTTAAAGAATCAAGAAGAAAATCCAAAGAAGAATAATAAAATTTTGCAGTTCTTTAAGAAGATATTTAATAAAAATAAAAAATTAAAGGAGACAAAATAAAATGGGATTTTTTACATCACATCAAAAGAAATTAGCAAAAACATATTCAAAGGAAGCCCTTGAATATGGATATCACAAAAGCGAAGATAATCTTCGTAAAGCATCTTATTCTGGAGATACTAAACTTTTAAAGCAAGAGATGAAAAAGCACGGCAATTATGAATATGCTTTGCTTTATAAAAATACTCCAGAGTATAAGAAAAAGCACAAATAAAATTAAATAAAGTTTGGAGGTTTTTATGCCGTATGGAGAAACCAAAGTATATTTTGATGGCAGTCATTATATAGCAATTCCTCATACAGAAAGACCTGCAAAACGCAGAAGAATAAAGCTTGAGGAAACTATAACTGTTCAAGATGAAGTAAAGGACTCGGTTGAAAATACCGAGCCCTCTATTTCGCCTATAAATGATGAATTAAATGAATTTGAAGAAGTTGTTGAAGATGTGTCTGATGAAGCTGAAAAGGTTGAAAATAAGCCAAAAAGAACCAGACAATTAACAAAGAAAGAATTATTTAATGAACTCTATACGAAGTATATAGACAACACAAGAAAACAAAGGCAAAAGTTGATTATAAAAGATATGATGCCTTATTTTGAAACAAAGGAATATTGTGAAAATTATGTTCAATTACAAATGGAACGCAAGCAAAGAAATCTAGTATGTAGGCGTATCCGTATGACAAGAAAAGCCAACTTGGTTGATTTTAATTATTTTTGTACATTCACTTATGATGATAAATTACATAATGAAATTAGTTTTAAGAAGAAATTGAGTAAATCGCTACAAAACTTATCTACAAGAAAGAATTGGAAATATATGGGTGTATGGGAACGAGCACCAGAAACAAAAAGATTGCATTTTCACGGATTGTTTTCTATCCCACCTGATTCAATGATTGGTGAACTATTTGAACACAGTGATTATAGTTTTAGCTCACATAAAAGAACTACAACTATACAGAACTCGTATTTTAATAGCCGTTTTGGTAGGTCCGATTTCGAACCTATTTCTTCTCACGCAGATTTAATGAAAGAAATACAATATATTTGCAAATATCTTGAAAAGACGGAAGAAAAAATTGTGTATAGTAAAGGATTATATCAATATTTCATTTCGGATATATTTGATGAAGATATTGTTTGCACTATTGGTCAAGAAGATAAAAAACTATTGCTATTTGATGACTTCAACTGTTGGGACGAAGGAGTACTTATGGGACAAGTGTCATCAGAAGTAATCTCGCAGATGAGAAAATGCAATTAACGGCAACAAAAAAATGGGGTTTTGTGGAAAGCCTGCGCACAAACCCCATTTGTTGCCGTTTTTGTTTCACTAGTGAACCATTTCACAAGTTTTAGTAGTGGATTGATTAAGTTAAGGGCGTGTGCTTGTCTGGCGAGCGAAGCGAAGCCACTTGTTCAAGACAAGCACACGCCCTGCACTCATTTTATGGTAATTTAATGTTAAAATTTAAGAAAGTTTATATATTATATAAAAATTTTTGTAAATTTTGCTCTTTTTTTGAAAATCTATGTTATAATATATCCTGTACAAATATACTTTGAGGAGAAACTATGGAAAATTCACTAAACATAAGCAAATTAGATTTAATTACAGAGCTTGATAGGCGTGTTGAAGATAAGATTTTAGAAAAAAGTAATGCTGATTTGTTGAAAAAACTAATTCAAAATGCAGATACATTAACTGAAGCTATTGCTATTGCTGAATTAGGTACAACATATAAAAGAACAGGGTTGCATTTTGATAAACGATTAGAAAAGTACGGTAATACTATTAAATATTTTAAAAAGAATGAACTTTTAAGTATAACTGATTCAACGGAAGGACCTAGACATAAGTTAATTATGGGTGATAACTATGATTCTTTGTTAAATTTACTTGTTGAATATCGTGGAAAAATCAATGTTATTTATATTGACCCTCCATATGGAAAGGATAGCTTGGGAGAATTTGCTCAAACTAACTATGATAATACATTAACTAGGGATAATTTATTATCAATGCTTTATCCTCGTTTGTTATTAGCTAAACAATTATTATCTCCTCAAAATGGTGTGATTTTTTGTAGTATAGATGATAGAAACCAAGCATATGTAAAATGTTTATTTGATGAGATATTTGGTGAAAGTGGATTTTTATTAAATGTTGCTAGAATTACTAAAAAAGGTGGAAAATCTACCCAAACTATTGCTAAAAATAACGATTATATTTTGGGATATACATTATCTTCTGATATAGTTTTTAGTCAAGAAGAAAAAACGACTGAAAAATATAAATACGAAGATGAATTTGTAGAAACTCGTGGTAAATATGCCCTATCTCAAACATTAGATTATAATTCTTTACAATATAGTAAAACAATGGATTATGAAATTGAAATGGAAGGTCGTAAATTTTATCCAGGTGGAAGTAAAGAAATACAAGAAGAAAGATGGGCTGGAAAACACGGCGTTACAGATTGGGTTTGGAGATGGTCAAAAAGTGCTGTTGAATGGGGCATAAAAGAAAAAATGTTTGTTATTAAAAATGACCGTATCTATACAAAGTCTTATTTAAATTGTCGTAAAAAGAATGGCAAGAATGAATTAGAATGGATTGATGCAACTAAAGCTTTTACAACCTTATCATATTTAGATAATCAATATTCTAATGACAACGGAAAGAAAGAATTAGATACGATTTTTGATGATGGAAGTACATTGTTTAAAAATCCAAAACCATCTACACTTATTTCAACTCTTGTTAAAATGGTAAATACTGATAAAGACGCCATTATTTTAGATTTCTTTGCTGGCTCTGGAACAACTGGTCATTCTGTTTTAGAACTTAATAAAGATGGTGGAAATAGACAATTTATTTTGTGTACTAGCAACGAAATTACAGATACAACTCCTAATGGTGTTGTTTTAGATGTAACAAGTAAGCGTTTAAAAAGACTAATGACAGGCTCTTGTTATGACGGTTCAACAGAATTTGAAATGGCAAGAAAAGGATTTACTCCTTATGGTGGAAATTTAGATGTCTATACTGTTGAATCGGTTGCAAATTTTGAAAAAGAACCAGGCAAAACTCCTTTTGATGTTATAGATGAAACTTTATATGGACAAAATAAGTTTGAGTCTTTAAAAGAAAAGATTGATTGGGTTTGTAACAATTTTGAAATTACTCAAAAAATGATTGAAAGTGATAGTGATTGGCAAAAACGCATAAAGGAGAATAACTAATGTTAAAAGAAGCAATAGAATTACAACAAAATGCTGTTGCCGAATTATTAACATTATTAGAAAGTAAAGATGAGTTAATTTTCAAAGCTCCTACTGGAAGTGGAAAAACTTATATGATGGCAGATTTAATGAATAGAATTTTAGAAAAAGAATCTGATGTTGTATTTTTGGTTTCTTCACTTTCTAAAGGAGATTTGGCTTCACAAAATTACAATAAATTTTGTGAATATTCGGCAAATGGTTATTTTTCAAATTTAAATCCACACTTGATTTCTAGTGAGATTTCTGGTGAAGAAAGATTATTTATTCCAACAAACCATAATGTTTATTTACTTCCCCGTGATTTATATAAGAAAGGTGGAAGACTTATGCAAGGAGCTATGGAAAACTTTTTGCAAACATTAACATTAAATACATTATTTGGTGGATTAGAGAAGAAAATTTATTTAATAAAAGATGAATGTCATATTGCAACTAATAATTTAGATACATTATCAAACAGCTTTTTTGATAAAGTTATTAACTTGTCAGCAACTCCAAATTTAAAAAGAGGACAAAATCCTGATGTTGAAATTAAAGATGAAGATGCCGTAAATGCCTCTTTAATAAAACATATTGAATTAGGAGATGAAAACGACACTGTTGCAGATGCAATTTGTAAATTTGAAGAAATTAAACACGAATATCGAAATTTATTAGGAATAAACCCTTGTTTGATTATTCAAATATCTAATAAAAATAAGGCTGATTACGAATTAAATAATATTATTATGCCTGAACTTAATAAGATTGAACATCAAGATTTGAAATGGATGTTAATTGTAGACAATCCAAGTGAATGTGATACAAATGATGTCTTTAAGGCAAAGAAGATGTCTGTCGACAAATGGAAAAGTTATGCTAAAGAAAATACTGCAACAATAGACATTATTATTTTTAAGATGGTTATTTCTGAAGGTTGGGATATTCCTCGTGCGTGTATGTTGTATCAAGTTAGAGATACTCAAAGTGTACAGTTAGATGAACAAGTTATGGGTAGAGTTAGAAGAAATCCTAAACTTCTTACATTTGAGTCATTGTCGGCTGATGCTCAAAAATTGGCTACAACTGCTTGGATTTGGGGTGTTATTCCAGAAGGTAAGAAAAAAGTTTATAGTGTAAAATTATTTGATGAACCAACCGATATAACTGATAATTTTAAGTTGAATACTACAAGATTAAAACCTTTAACTAAAAGAAAAGATTTTGATTTAGATAAGTTTTTAGATAATCAAGCAAATGTTTCTACTTATTCCAATATTTTTGATTTGTATAAGAAGTTAAATAAATGCGATAATTTAATAAAAAATATGTGTTATGATTATTCAGATTCTGTGGGAAAATGGTGGAAGTTTACTGAAAATATAGATAAAGTAGTTAATGAAAGTAATAGTTTTGTTTGCGATTATGCTTCAAGTATGGAAACCGTTTTAGATGATAGTGGAAAAATTCAAGAATTTTCATTGCCAATAAATTCTTCGTATGTTGATAATGGAAATTATGTTAATATTAGTGATTGGGTTTGGCGTCGTAGAGATGGTAAGGATAAGTTTTCTTTTGATAGTGAAGCTGAACGCGAATGGGCTAATATTTTAAAAGATTTAACATCTAAAAATCTACAAGATTCTCCATTAAGAATTGTTAAAGAAGTTGTTACAGGAAAGAAAAATCCAAATGCTGGTCGTATAACAATGTTTGGTACTGAACCAGATAAAGTTAATGCGACAAATAAGTTTTTGTGGGGTAAAAATTATATAGCAGGTTCTGATATTAAATTTGAATACTATTTAGATGGAGTTCATAGTTCATATCCGGATTTTGTTATGAAAGATTCATTTGATAGAATACATTTATTTGAAGTAAAAAGTGTGAATATTTCTAGTATGTTGCCATCTGCATTTGATGCTGAAAAATATAAATTAAAAGTTGAAGAATTAAAGAAATGTTATAAACAAGCATCTTTATTGACAGGTCATATATTTTATTTACCGGTTCTTAAAAATGATGAATGGTTTATAACACAGTTATATAATGGCGAAGAAAAGAATCTTACAAAAGAACAGTTTGTTAAATTTATTATGACAAAATAAGGAGAAATTTATGGCTATATTTGAACTTCAAAATGTTGTAGTTATTGATTATAGTGATATTACATCTTCTAAAACAGTAAATGTCTCTGATATAGTAAATCATACAGTAAATACTTGGCAATACGGAAGAAGTTATGTTGAAAAACAAAAAGATACTGAATTAGGTAAACTTGCAGAAGATGCTGTAATATCTGTATTTAACCAGTTAGGTATAGAAGGTTATCATTCTTATGATAGTTTTAGGGGTGATGAATTTAAACTACACGCTCCTTTTGACGGTGTTTTTACTGAAAAGTTAACAAAAGAGATAATTGATTTTATAAACGAGTCTGTACAGGAAGAAGGAAATCGTTTAAGTATTGAAACAAGAAATCAGTTAAGAAGTTATAATGCCTATACGGTTGAAGTGAAATCGACAAGGTTAGCATCAAAATATAAGCAAAGAGCTAATTTTTCTACATATGATAATATAGATTCTTTGACACGATTAGTTGATAGTTTGATGAATTTGGATTATTTGACTTATCCTCATTTTACAAGATATGGAGATATGTCATTTAATCAGTATTGTAATTTTGTTGAAAAGAGATTAAATACAGGATTGTCTGGTGATGATTTATTTAATTATATAAAAAATCTTGAATTGTCTTATGCAACTGACATTTATATTAGGGTTTTTATGGATGAAGTTGAAAAGAAGGCTTTGGTTATGGGTTGGATAGATAGAAATACATTCTTTAATCCACCAGAAACTCATAAACTTATTTTGCCAGGAAAATCAGAAGTTCCATTATATTTTGTTAAAGCTTTAAAAAAGGGATTTAATATTAAATTATTAAAGAATATATTAAAAAAATAAAGACTACTTTTTGTAGTCTTTTTATTTGTAATCGTCTGGGTTTATAATTTTTACTTTACAGCTATTTTCTTTTGCAAATCGAATAGTGTTTCTTGTTCCACTAGGTTTTCCATTACAACAAGCAATAACTACGCTTGAATGTTCAACCATATATTTATTTCTGTCATTCATACAAGTTTGAGTATAAGTGTCTGAAAGAATAACAATGTTATCACACTGTTTTAATATTTTATGGTATCTCTTTTGTTGTTCTGGTTTCCACTTTAACTCTTGTCCTTTACAAGGGATAATAGCAATAACCTTAATTTCTCTATGTTTTTTTCTTAATTTGATAAGTGTTTCAGCACCTATCATATCAAATCCTTCTGCCATACCAACCAAATAATTTTTTAATCCGTATTCAAAAGCTCCTGTAAAAATTGTTTCCAAATCACTTTTAAATCTTAAACAATTTTCTTTTTCTTCATTATAAAACCAAGGCAGTTTTGCTGGTCTATGTCCTGTTAAACAGGCTGTTTCTTCTTTATTCCACATTGTGCCACCTCCAACAATTATGGTTGTAAACACAACCATAATAACATAAAATGCTGAAATTTTCAACTTTTAGGGTTGTGATTATGTCCTTATGTCAACAATTTTCATTGATATAATAGAGGTGTAAAAACAACCGTAGGAGTTTTTTGTGAAGTTAAGCACGGCAGTTGCCTTACGAGTTAGTAATATATTAAGAGAGCGAAAGATGTCGCAATATCGTTTAGAAAAGATAATTGCAATGCCTCATAATACTATGAAAACTCTAATGGGAGAAAGAAATAGTAGCGTAAATCTAAAAACAGTTATGCAAATTATCAGAGGTCTTGAAATGACAACTGCAGAGTTTTTTAACGACCCAATTTTTGAAAGTGAAGAATTGGAAATAGATTAGTAAAATAAGCATTAAAAAAGCCAAGAGTTTTTAACTCCTGGCTTATTTTTTATATTGTTTGAGTGTTGTCTGGAATATATATCTTATCTGCAACTTTAATTGCTTTATATGTAATGCCATTTATTGCTTGAGTTATTGTTTCTGGTTTACCTTCAGCAGTTGCTCTTAAAAAGATATGTTCTTTATCTTCTTCAACTTGATTTATGTTTATATCTATTACATTTTCAAGTTTTGATACTTCTAATACTTTTAATCCTTTTGCAACAAGCATTGCACTAAATTGCCATAGTTTTTCGTGCATTCCATTTGAGTCTAATATAAAGCTAAAATCTTCTTGAGGATAATATCCTGTAATTCTAAAATAATTGTTATTCATAATTTACTCCTTATTAAGCTATTTTTCTAATTTTTCTATTTGCGTATGGTAGCCATACTTTATTAACGAATTGTAATATTTGTTCTTCTGGTTTACTATCTTCATATCCATAACATTGTAAAACTTTATGTGTTTTAAGCGAATATTCAAGTGTAACCAAAGGTGTATTTGGTTTTAATTTATTTCGTATAAAGAATATCAAAGTTTCTTCTCTTGCAAATTTCTGGTCGTAATTCATACTGCCTACACAGTGATTGAGTTCTTGACCTTCATATCTTAATTGTTGTGGGCTTTTTGCAATTAAGCAAATGTAATCATCTTTTATTAGCAACCTTTCAAGCGATACATATTTTTCTGCAACTTTCTTAAATTTTTCATTGAACTCTTGTTGTTTCTTTTTATTTTCTTCAGCAAGTTTAGTCCTATATTGGTCCATTCTCATATCGTGCCAATATTTGAAGTTATGCGGATATCTATTTTTATCTAAATTCATATCAATATTAAGATAATTACAAGCTGTTAAATAATCGGCATAAGAACTATAATGAGTTTTTTGTTTTGATATGTATTCAATAAATTTATTCTTATTTTCTTTACCTATAAATTCTTTTACGGATTTACTGCAATTTCGACTATATGCTTTTTCTGTATTTACTATTTGTTGTGTATATTTTAAAGAATGATTATTTCTAAAAGCTTTAATAATAGTAATTTTATCAAACCAACCTTGTTTTAATTCAAGTCTATTTGCATATATCCATTTTCTAAATTTCTTGTTGTTGGTTAGTTCTTTTAATATAGTTTTGCTTGTTGCTAGGTTGGATAAATCTAATTTTACAAGCATTTCAGCTATTGGATATTGTTCATAAAGTTTTAAATACTTAAAGTAATCGTAATAACTATATTTATCTATTGCACTATACTTATATTTATCAAATTTTAGTATGTATTCGATATTAACTGCTGTTGCATAAGGGTCAAAGTATTTATCTTCAACTTTATACCATAAGCCATCTTCATAATTTTTTTCTATTCTTGAAAGACCTTCACTGAACCAGCCAACTACATATCCACCCATCCAAAAGTATTCCATATCTTTTGTAATACAGTGTGTTGCATTAACTGCGTGAACAGCAACTTGTTTACAAGCCCATTTTTTGCCTTTACTTCTAACTGCAACTGTTACTTTTACTAACTTGTTTTCCATTTTAGTAAAATAGCAATAAAATCTATTAGTATTTGTTCCAAAGCTTATACTTTTCTTATCAGCTTTATATATTCTATCTTTAATATATTGTGGTATTGGTTTTACATTTACATCTACATGCATTATTTTACCTCCAAATTGCCTTCTAAAAGGGTATAAAGCATTATTGCTAATTCTTTATCAATCGAACTTGTTTTGTTTGTTGTTGGCTCGATAATTTCGCCTGTTGTGGTGTTTATAACTTGATTATTAACTTCAACTAACTCTTTGTCGATTTTGTCTAATTCTTTATCTAGTTCGTTATCAGTCCAAGAATCATCTTCAATAGAGTTATCAGTATCTTCAAAGATTGTTTCATCTTTTATAGCTTCTTCAAGTATGTTATTTTCATTTTTATCACTTGTATTTTCTCGCGTATTGTTATCAATAAGGTCAAATAAAGTTGCTTGTTTCTTTTCTTCATTTTTAACTGTTTTAGTTTTTACTTGTGTTGGTTTAGTAATCTTGACTTCAGCTTTGTATTCAGTTCCATCTTCGTTATATAGTTTTCCTTCAATACTTTCTTCTTCAAAGTAGTGAATAGCCCAACCAAATACAGTTTCATCTTCAACACAAGCATAACTCGCACCTTGTTCAGTAAGTTTTTTAGCTTCTTCACAAGCAAATTTCATAAATCCATCTAAATCTTTTTTATTTGTTAAAGTTTTATTATCCTTTGTTATTTTGACTCCGTTATTTATTTTTTCTGCTAATATCTCACTTGCATTTTCTTGAAGATAGTTTTTTATGCGTTCTTGCTCTTTTGTATTAGCTGTTAAATTAAGTTTTATCATTTTTAACTCCTTTTTAATAAATTGAAGGCTATCCTAAAACGGACAGCCTTTCCATAATCTTTTATATTCAAAATATGTTTTTATAGGTAGAACGAACCAAGTTGGTTGTCTAATTAAGCATTTTGTTTTTCTGTCATATTGTGGATTTGTTTCATAGTATTGAACACTCCAAACAGCACCATCATATGTATTACAAACTAAATGTATTTTTAATTTATGTTCGCCAAATTCTTTATAGCAAACTTTATATCCATATTTGTTTTTATTATTCATAGCAACTCCCTAACAGTTATATCTTCAGGTAAATATAAATCTCTTTCTAAATTTAATTTGCAACCAAATACATTTATTTTTGTGTTTTGAATTTCGGATAACATAATGTAACCCCATTCCCATTCAAATATATGACAAAATCCAAATAGTAACCAGTCGCCATTTTTTTGTTTTTCGGCTTCAGTTATTAACCAAGTTCCATTTCCATAGGGATTAAAGTATTTAACTAAAACTTTCGCATCTTTACCTTTATTTTCTTGTGAGCATAGTGGGTATTTTTTTGCTTTATTTTCTAATTCTTTTGTCCATAATTTCATATTATTTTACTCCTTATCTAATTTCTATAATTCCGTTGCTATATTCTTCATAGCCATCATATTTAAGTTCTTCACCAAATTTTTCATAATCTATATAATTATCAAGATAATCGGGAATTTGATGACATTCGTGTAAAAATTCATAGCCAATATCGTACCAATCCATATTTCTATATAAGTAAATATCGTCAGTCCAATTTGAACCATAACTATTAACCCGGTTTTCAAATTCGTCAAAGCTTCTAACTTCTAAAAAAGCTTCCATAATATCAAACTTATATGTATCTTCTAATATTTCAGATTCTTTTATAAGTTCAAATAATCTTTGAGGGTGCATATAATCACAATTCATTTCTTTTGTGTCAAAGCCGTCAATATCTTGAATAAATAGTTCTTCATCTATTCCATTAAGGTCAAAACCTTCTTTTTTAAGTTCTTCTTCAATTTCTTCCCAAGATTCATAATCATATAAATCAAGCCATTTAGAACCTAGTGATTTTTCGTTACAAGCGTTGTAAGAACCCCACGAACCTATAACGATTTTAACTGTGTTTATTGGTGTATAATCCATTGTTTTAAACTCCTTTAATCATTTATATTTTCAAAATCATTAACTTCAATTTTTGTAAATTCACAACCATATTCAAAGTAAAAATCGCCATTACAATCTTGGATTAGGTCGTATTCGATTACGCTAATTTTTCCACGATTTGTAACAGCGACTTCAATGTTTTTCTTTTCAAAGTTGATACTAACTATATTGAAAGTGATATAAGCTTCACCATCAAAGTATTCAAATTCTTTAAGATAGTATTTTTTGAAGTTATCTAAACCTTGAACTTTATTCATTTTCTTTTCCTCCTTTTATAAGATTTGCCTTTTGGCAACCATATAAATTGCATAGTTCGGAAAAGAACTTTAATCTTTGTATTTGTATGTCAAAGTCAATGATAAAGAAATAAATATTGCATAAAAAAAGAGCCAACCATAAATTGATTGACTCTATATAGACGAATATTAAATTGTTTAAGCAATATTTTTTCCATTGACTTTTACGAGAACTATGCCAACCACCACAGCCAAAAGGCAAATCATAAAAGGTGGTGCGAAGCAAGTTATATAAGTTAAAGGTTCTTGCTATCATTTGCAAAAATCTCCAAATTCATTTCTTTTTTGAGTTAAGTAATGAGTTTGAGTGTATTGTATTTTTTGTGTAGGAACAACAAATCCAGCAACGCCTTTAATACAGAAATAGAAAAATCGCACTCCAACATTACTGTTAGAATGCGATTGCTCTTGGCGGAGAGTTAGGGATTCGAACCCCAGGAAGCTTGCACTTCAACGGTTTTCAAGACCGCCGCTTTCGACCGCTCAGCCAACTCTCCGTATGGTAGACATATTAACATTTTCAATATTAAATGTCAAGTATTTATTGGTAGACATTTCGGTAGACATTTAAATAATTTAAGTGTCCTTTGGTAGACATTTTTTGTTGTTGCTAACTCTCAAAATTGTCCTATATATAAGGGATTTATCGAAATATCTAAAAGGATAAATCCCAATAAGAAACTGTGCGATTTAAAACGGTTTTCAAGACCGCCGCTTTCGACCACTCAGCCATCTCTCCATATTTAATTTGCGTTAATAATTACGATTTTAGACAAACCCTTAATTTGAATGTATTAGTATTTGCTATTTGATTAACAAACAAAATGATTTGCAAGATTATAAAGGTTGTTTTTTGTGCGACGAGTGCTATAAAAACTAAATTTTTGAGCACTGCAAAACCCACACGATTTCTTATTAACATAAATACTATACATAATTTTATAGAAAAAATCAAGTGTTTTTTTAAAAATGTTAAAAATATTTTCAAAATTCTTGTAATTTATGAATAGTGAAAGTTTTTGCTTAAAATAGATTTGCTGTGAGGTTGTCAATATTATATATTTGTTTTGGCTTTTTAATGTTCGTAAAGTAAATTTGCAAAATAAAAGCAGGCTAAACAAAATAAAAATATGTATCTTATTTTTTATTCAAAAATTCTGTTATATTGTTGCAAAAAATTACGATAATTATGTTATAATGTAAGCAATTAAAGGAGGGAGATTATGCCTACAACGAAATTAAAATATTATCATCTACATCCAACATTGAGAAAAAACCATTTGCTTGAAACAACACCAATGCCCGTATTACAGCAATCAGAACCCTTTATTGTTGACAATCTTTTAAATGAAATAAAAAACGATGTTAGAGCAAGTTTAAAAAAATATAAAGATAGAAGGTTTATGGTTAAGGGCATCGCTATTTATGTTGGCCCAGATATTCACAACAAACCATCTATTCAATTATCTGGTGGTAGTTCTGGCGAATGTTGTGCATTAACAATATTTCCAAACACCGACTTTTATGATAAAGTTTCTGTTGGTGATTGTGTTACGGTGTTGTCAAACTATTTAGTAACATCGAATTTATTTGGTGTCGTTATGAAATGTAGTGAGTTAATAAAGGTAGAAAAAACAAATGAATAAGATTATCAATTGTATTTTGTTTGACGGAAATAATTTGAGCAATAAAAAAATAATCATTGAAGACGGAATCGTAAAATCCATAGAATATTCTGCAAGTGAAGAATGCTCCAAACTCTTTGTGATGCCATGTTTAATTGATGCTCATACACACATGGAAAACATAATGCAAGTTGAAAGAATGAGTTCTTATGGGATATCAACCACTTTTGATGTAAGTGCGACACCTTCCCTAATCAACAAATCCACCAAATTAAATATAATTTCTTCAATATCAATGGCTATGTTGTTTGTGTTCAATGCAAAAAAATTTGTTGCAAATTCAGTCAACTGCGGTGCAAAATACATTAAAGTTTTGTTGTTTAATTCATTTTCTATCGGGCAATGTGCTTTGAAAAGAATTGTAAAAGAAGCCCATAAAAGGAACTTAAAGGTTGTTGTTCACGCAACAAAACTTTCAACATACAAACAAGCGATTAAATGTGGTGCCGACATAATTTTACATCTGCCAATGAAACAAAAACTCACAGATGATTTAGCAAAATCTATTGCTAAAAAAAATATTTCCGTTGTGCCAACGCTATGTATGATGCAAGCATTTGCAATGGGTAAAAAGATTGGCTACAACCCTCGGCATTTTGCGAACGCTTTAAAACAAGTTGAAACTCTTTATAAGAATGGCGTGAGGATTTTGGCTGGAACCGATGCAAATTCTGGCTATTTTGCACCCGTTATTAGTTACGGCGATTCACTTTATAAAGAAATAGAACTACTTTTAAAAGCGAACATTCCTTTAATTGATGTATTAAAAGGGGCAACTCATAGCATTGGCAATGCTTTTGATATGAATGATTTGGGTGTTATAAGCCCTAATAAACCTGCCAGTTTATTAATTTTTGATGTTAAAAATAATATTAATGTCGATTATAATAACCTAGCAGAAATTTGGATAAATGGTAAACAGGTAAAAAAATTTAATGAGGAGATATAATTATGGAAATAAACAATAAACTTGGTTTAGGAACAATGGGAATGTCTTTTGCAAATAAAGAGACATCCATAAAAACAATTCACACAGCACTTGAAAACGGAATCAAAATATTTAATACCGGAGATTTTTATCAACGAGGCGAATCTCAAATTGTTTTGGGAGAGGCATTGAAAAATGTGCCAAGAGAAAGTGTTTTTGTATCCTTAAAATTTGGAGTAACTTTTACACCTCAAGGTGCTTTTTTAGATGTTAAGCCTGAAAACATAAGGAAACATCTACTGGACTCATTAGACAAAATGGGATTGGATTATGTTGATTTGTATCAACCTGCCAGACTTGACACCGAAATTCCTGTTGAAGATGTAATAAAAGAGATTAAATCATTAATTGATGAAGGATATGTTAAACATATCGGCTTGTCTGAAATTGATGCCGAAACACTAAAAAGGGCCAACAGCGTCTACCCCATTCACAGCATAGAAGTTGAGTATTCATTACTCAACAGGGATATTGAACAAAAACTTATCAAAACAGCAAAAGAACTTGGTGTTAATGTTGTCGTTTACGGTGCTGTTGGACATGGAGTTTTAACTGAAAAGGTTTTAAATGGTTTTTTAAATAACCCGATGCTATCAAGAGGCATTCTTTCACCAGAAAACAAAAATGAAAATCTTAAACTATTAAATCAATTTAATGAAATAGCCAAATCATTAAATCTTTCAATGAGTGAACTTGCACTTGCTTGGACGCAATCAAAATACGATAACATTATTTCATTAATAGGAACAACAAATCCTATCCATTTGGAAAGTTCAATAAAAGCAATACAAACACGCTTAAATAAAGATACAATTGAATTAATCGAAAACACAATTTCCAATAAATCAATTAAAGGTATAACTCAAAGAAAATGGGTGTTTTCAAATGGTGTTGGAACAATAATTTAATTACGCAAATAAGCATAACATCTTTCTTGTTGAATAAACCATAAACCAATACAAAGTTCCAACTAAAGGGTTACCCCTTTTGAAACTAGCGAAAAAATAAAAAACACTTTATTTATTTTTTTTGATAAAGTGTTTTTTATTGTGAAATAATTTATACTTTGTTTTTCCTTTTCAAATAGTTAATTAAACCAGTTATAAAGAATATAATACATAAAG